>JAISWO010000065.1 GCA_031271045.1 Tannerellaceae bacterium | reverse complement strand
TTTGTGGGCAGTGATGGATTCGAACCACCGAAGGCTAAGCCAGCTGAGTTACAGTCAGCCCCATTTGGCCACTCTGGTAACTGCCCTTCCTTTTTCAATACTCCAACAAATTGCCTTTATCACGGATAAACCGAGCCTCTTGTCGGATTCGAACCAACGACCCCGAGATTACAAATCACGTGCTCTGGCCAACTGAGCTAAAGAGGCGTCTGCCGCTTAAAAAACAGCCGTTTCGTCTCCATAATGGCGAAACGGCTGCAAATTTAGCTATTATTTCTTAGTCACCAAAAATATCACTGTTTTTTTTGATAGACTCTGGCTTTTTCTTTGACGCAGCCTTTTCTTTGAATTTGAGTAGCTGCTTGGATAAAGCTTCGCAACATTCGTCTATAGCCCCTTCAAAGGTATCGCCGATTTTCTCGGCGAAAAGCTCGCCGTTCTTGATTTTCAATTTTACGGACGCATGTTTGTTCTGGGCTGTTTCCGGTTTAATGACTTTCAGTGTTACTTCAGATAATAGAATGCTATCAAAATACTGTTCTAGCTTCGATACTTTCTTCTGAACAAATGCTTCCAACTTTGTGGTAGCATCGAAATGGATTGATTGGATTCTAATGTCCATAAAAACCTCCTTCTTTTTTAGCTCTGGGATGAGCGTGATACACTTTTTTTAATTCTTCAAAGGTCGTATGTGTGTAAACGCTGGTTGAAGCCAGACTGCTGTGTCCTAAAAGTTCTTTCACAGCATTCAGCTTCGCTCCGTTGTTCAGCATACTCGTTGCAAATGAATGTCGTAATATGTGAGGGCTGCGTTTGGACAGCGTGGATATCTCCGACAAGTTTTTCTTTACAATAATATATACTATCCCTACAGAAAGCGGTTGGCCGTTCTTGCGCACAAAAAAACATTCGCTGTCCGTACCGATTTCACTGTTACGGGTTTCAACGTATGCCAACATCTGCGCTTTCAGGCTTTTCGCGAAAGGAATCAGTCGTTGTTTGTTGCGTTTGCCTGTTACGCGTAGCAAAGAGGACTCAAAGTCGATGTCGGCGTTTTTTATCCCGACCAATTCCGAGCGTCGTATGCCAGTGTCGTATAGCATTTCAAGGATGAGGCGGTTCCGCACTCCTTCAAAGTCCATTTCAAAACCGTCTCCATCCAGTAATGACTTCATGTCGTTTTCTTGTACGAATAGAGGGAGCGGTTTTTTTTTCTTCGGACCGGTTGTCAATCGTAAGGGATTGACAGAAACAATCCCTTGCTTGACGAGAAATTTAAAAAAGGACTTCAAAGAGCTTAATTTCCGGTTTACAGAAGTAGGCGAGAGTTTATTGTCCAGTAAAAAAACGAGCCATTCTCTCGCAATGTCCAGATCAATAAGGTCTATCTCGACGGGACTTCCCGTTTTCTCTTGTACGAATGTCACAAACTGCTCAAGGTCTTTAGTATACGAAACAACAGTATTAACAGAATAATTCCGTTCATACCGTAGATAATTCATAAATGAACTCATTAACCTATCCATCGTACATTAGATTTTGTATAGATGCGACGAATGTAGGCGATAGATTTTAATTGAGCAAGTTTTGAGGGTTAATTTATTCTTCCGATTGTTGCAATTGTTGAACGTAAATAGCTCGCATGGTTTGTTTTCTTTTCTCAATCGAAGGTTTTGAGAATGCTTGACGGTTTCTCAATTCTTTTACAATGCCAGTCTTTTCAAATTTTCTTTTGAACTTTTTAAGCGCTTTTTCGATGTTTTCGCCTTCTTTTAATGGAACTACGATCATATAGATATACTTTTTTAATTGTTATATTGCTTTTTTTGATTGTGAATAAATTAATTGGGCGCAAAGTTACGGATTGTTTTTTGATAATTGCTACTGATGCGTTGAAAATTTGCACTTAAATATATCAATTGAAATTTGGCGGGGAATTGGCTTTTACGGTCGTTGCCGGATTTCTCGGCTCCGGCAAGACAGGTATTGCATCAGGAACCATCTTTTGAATCGGTGAATGGGCCTAAAATGACGTATTGTAAAGATGTGGCGGGGCCGGTGATGAAAATCATCCTCGTCGGACTGCCCTGCCTCAAGGAGATTGAATAACTCCTGTCTTTCCTGGGAAAAAAAGACGCTTTCATTTGCAGTTTGTCGGAAAATCTATATATTTGCCGCCGTAATCATACGGAAAACAGTGAAAACAATAACAATACATACCTATTGGTGGCGCTCCCTACTACTCCATAAGTCGTAAGGATCACAGCCTTGTGTATATGTGTTGGAATAACATAACAATAGAATCAAACAAAAGGGCCTGTCGTACTTGCGACAGGCCTTTCTTCTTTAAAGACAAACAAATGAAAACGTATCAGGTAAACGAAAATGGCTATTACGGCGAGTTCGGGGGAGCGTATATCCCCGAAATACTCCACCGCTGTGTGACGGAGCTGCAACAAAAGTATCTGGAAATGCTCCAAAGCCGGCCCTTCACGGAAAAGTACCATCAACTGCTGCGCGACTACGCCGGGAGACCCTCGCCTCTTTACCTCGCTCCCCGGCTGAGCGAAATGTACGGCTGCCGCATCTATCTGAAAAGAGAAGACCTCAACCATACAGGGTCACACAAAATCAACAATGCTCTCGGACAGATCCTGCTCGCCCGGCAAATGGGTAAGACACGTATCATCGCCGAAACAGGCGCCGGACAGCATGGCGTGGCCACGGCTACGGTCTGCGCCTTGATGCAGATGGAATGTGTCGTCTACATGGGACGTACCGACGTGGAACGACAACGTATCAATGTGCAGAAGATGGAAATGCTGGGAGCAAGGGTCGTCCCCGTCACCTCAGGTAATATGACCCTCAAAGATGCTACCAATGAAGCGATCCGCGACTGGTGTTGCCATCCCTCGGATACGTACTATCTGATCGGCTCCACCGTTGGGCCGCATCCCTATCCCGATATGGTCGCACGCCTACAGTCGGTCATCAGCGCAGAGATCCAACACCAGCTCAAGGAAAAGGAAGGACGCTCCTATCCTGACTACCTCATCGCCTGCGTAGGCGGAGGAAGCAATGCCGCCGGAAGTGTCTATCATTATATCGACGACCGGCGGGTTCGTATCATCCTGGCCGAAGCCGGAGGGCAGGGCATCGCTTCCGGACAGAGCGCTGCCACTATCCAATTAGGCCGGCGGGGTATCCTGCACGGCGCGCGTACCCTGGTGATGCAAAACGAAGACGGGCAGATCGAAGAACCCTACTCCATCTCCGCCGGACTGGACTATCCGGGCATCGGTCCCATGCACGCCAACCTGTCGGAAACGAAACGGGCCGACGTCCTGGCCGTTGACGACCGGGAAGCCCTCGCCGCCGGCCTCCGCCTCACCCGCCTGGAAGGTATCATCCCCGCCCTGGAAAGCGCTCACGCCCTCGGCGCGCTGGATAAGATCACTTTCCATAAAGACGACGTCGTCGTACTCACCCTCTCCGGACGCGGCGACAAAGACATGCTCACATACATCGAAGCAAATAACTCCTAACACACTGATAAAAGATGAAACAGTACGTATTTAAAACCGTAAGCCACAGGATGCTGGGCGACTTGTACACGCCGGTCAGCATCTACCTGAAGGTGCGCGACATCTATCCCGAATCGGCGCTGCTCGAAAGCTCCGACTATCACGGAGACGAGAACAGCCTTTCTTATATCGCCCTGCATCCCCTTGCACGTATCGGGATCAATAACAACGAAAGCACGGCAACCTTCCCCGACGGGTCCACCGAACAGCTCCCGCTCGACTCGCCCGCCGAGGCGTTCGCCTCCTTCCTCAACCGCTTTCGCATCGAAGGGGCTGACCGCAATGCCTGCGGATTGTTTGGATACACCGCCTTCGACGCCGTACGCTACTTCGAGAACATCCCCGTCATGGAATCACACCACGCCTTGAACGATGCGCCGGATATGCTATACATATTATATAAGTATATCCTCGTCTTCGATCATTATAGAAACGAGCTGACGCTGGTCGAACTCCTCGGCGAAGGAGAAACAAGCCACCTGCCGGAAATAGAAACCCTGATCGGAAACCGTAACTACGCTTCCTACAACTTCCGCACCACCGGCAACGAAACGTCGACCATCACCGACGACGAATACAAGGCTATGGTACGCCAAGGTATCCGTCACTGCCACCGGGGAGACGTCTTCCAGATCGTCCTGAGCCGCCGCTTCGAGCAGCCCTTCCGGGGCGATGACTTCAAAGTCTACCGCGCCCTGAGGAGCATCAATCCTTCGCCTTACCTGTTCTACTTCGACTTCGGAGGATTCCGCATCTTCGGCTCCTCGCCCGAAACGCACTGCAAGATCGTAGGACGCCACGCAAGCATCGACCCGATCGCCGGAACAGCCTTCCGATCCGGACATCCCGAACTGGACCGGCAGCGTACCGAAGCTCTCCTTAACGATCCGAAAGAGAATGCCGAGCACGTCATGCTCGTCGACCTCGCCCGCAACGACCTCAGCCGCAATGCGCACAATGTCAAAGTCGACTTCTACAAGCAGGTCGAATACTACAGTCACGTCATACACTTAGTCTCCCGCGTAAGCGGCGACCTGGACGACGATGCAAGCCCGCTAAAGACGTATGTCGACACCTTCCCCGCCGGCACCCTCAGCGGAGCGCCCAAAGTGCGAGCCATGCAGCTCATCACTGAGATAGAAAAGCACAACCGCGGAGCCTACGGAGGCTGCATCGGTTTCATCGGCTTCGACGGCGACCTGAACCAGGCCATCACCATCCGGAGCTTCGTCAGCCGGGGCAACGTGCTCTACTACCAGGCCGGAGCCGGGATCGTCGCCCAAAGCAACGACGAACGCGAACTCCAGGAAGTAAACAGCAAACTCGGAGCCCTGAAGAAAGCCATCGACATGGCCGAAACACTCATCAACTGACCCCCCTCTCCACGTATGAAAACAACACTGCTTTTCGATAACTACGATTCCTTCACCTACAACCTACTCCACATCCTCCGCGAAGCAGGCGAAAACGTAGAAGTACACCGCAACGACCGCATCCCGCTCGAAGACGTCGAACGCTTCGACCGCATCCTCCTCTCGCCCGGGCCGGGGATCCCCCAAGAGGCCGGCATCCTCCTCCCCCTGATCCGCCGGTATGCACCGCACAAAAGTATCCTGGGAGTCTGTCTGGGTGAGCAGGCGATCGGAGAAGTCTTCGGCGCCCAATTGCTGAACCTGCCCGACGTAAGGCACGGTATCTGCTCCGACATACGGACCCTGGCCAAAGACCCGTTGTTTGAAGGACTACATCCGGGCTTCCGTGCCGGAAGATACCACTCGTGGGTGGTCTCGAAAGACGACTTCCCCGACTGCCTCGAAGTAACGGCCGAAGACGCCGGAGAAGGACACATCATGGCTCTCCGACACCGGGAGTACAACGTCCGGGGCATACAGTTCCACCCCGAATCCATACTCACCCCCAAAGGCAAAACAATCATCACCAACTGGCTTAAATTATAGAACATGAAACAGATATTATACCACTTATTCGAACATCAATACCTCGGACGACAGGAAGCAAGACGCATCCTGCAACACATCGCACAGGGTAGGTACAACGACGCGCAGATCGCCAGCCTGATCACCGTCTTCCTGATGCGCAACATCTCCGTCGACGAACTCGCAGGCTTCCGCGACGCCTTGCTCGAGATGCGCGTACCCGTCGACCTGGGCGGCTACCAGATGATCGACATCGTCGGAACGGGGGGCGACGGCAAGAATACGTTCAACATCAGTACCGCCTCCTGCTTCACCGTTGCCGGAGCCGGCTATCACGTTGTCAAGCACGGTAACTACGGCGCTACGTCGGTCAGCGGCGCCAGCAACGTGATGGAGCAGCATGGCGTCAAATTCACTGCCGATGCCGGACGCCTTCGCCGCTCGATCGACGGCTGCGGACTGGCCTACCTGCACGCGCCCCTCTTCAACCCCGCCCTCAAGGCCGTAGCGCCGGTACGCAAGAGCTTGGCCGTTCGCAGCTTCTTCAATATGCTCGGCCCCTTGGTCAATCCCGCCCTGCCGGCCTGCCAGCTGCTGGGCGTCTACAACCTGCCGCTGCTGCGCCTTTATAGCTATACCTACCAGGAGAGCGACACCCGCTTTGCCGTTGTGCACAGTCTGGATGGCTACGACGAAATCTCGCTCACAGACGCCTTTAAGGTCTCCATGCCCGGGATGGAAAAGCTCTATACGCCCGAAATGCTGGGCTTCACACGCTGCCGCGAAGCTGACCTCGACGGCGGAGAGACGCCCCGGCAGGCAGCCGTCATCTTCGACAACGTACTCCGCAACCAGGCTTCCGCAGCACAAATGAACTGCGTCGTCGTCAATGCCGCCTTTGCCATCCAGGTCCTCTGCCCCGGCAAGACCATAGACGACTGCATCGCCGAAGCCCGCGAATCGCTCCAAAGCGGACGAGCCCTCGATACGTTCAACAAGTTCATACAGCTCAACCAATGAACAACGACATCCTCCAGCAGATCGTAGCCCATAAGCGCCTCGAGGTCGAACAACAAAAGCAGGCCGTCAGCCTCCGCACTCTCCTGGCTCTGGGCAGCGAACGCCTCGAACGCCCCACGCGCTCCATGCGAGCCGCCCTCGAACAGTCACCCAGCGGCATCATCGCCGAATTTAAGCGGCGCTCCCCCTCCAAAGGCTGGCTCTCGCCCGGCGCACAGGTGGAGGACGTCGTCCCGGCCTACGCACGGGCCGGAGCCGCCGCCTGCTCGGTACTGACCGACGAACGCTTCTTCGGAGGCTCCCTCGGCGACCTGCAAAGGGCACGCAACGTAGCCGCCATACCCTTGCTCCGCAAAGACTTTATCGTCGACGAATACCAGCTCTTCCAAGCCCGCGTCATGGGAGCCGATGCCGTCCTGCTGATCGCCGCCGTACTTACGGAGGACGAATCCGTCGCCCTGGCAGAAACAGCCCACAGCCTCGACCTGGAAGTATTACTCGAAATACATAGCGAAGCAGAACTCCGCAACCTACATCCCGGAGCCGTCGATATGCTGGGCGTCAATAACCGTCACCTGGGAACCTTCCACACCTCGGTCGACACCTCCTTTCGCCTGGCCGAACACCTCCGCCGCAGCCTCCCCGCCGGACACCAGCCCTTGTTGGTCTCCGAAAGCGGAATCAGCGACGCCGCCACCGTGGAGCGTTTACGTGAGACCGGCTTCCGCGGATTCCTGATCGGCGAAACCTTTATGCGCAGCCCCGAACCCGGACGGGCGCTGGGAACCTTCATCGGAGGAGGGCCCCTATGATCATCAAAGTATGCGGTATGCGTCGCATCGCCAATATCCTCCAGGTAGCCGCCCTGGGAGTCGACTGGATCGGCCTCATCTTCTATCCCGGCTCCAAAAGGTACGTGAACAGCGAAGACGGTGAGGCGCTCGCTGACCTCCTCCAACAGGCAACTTTCCGCAAAGTCGGCGTCTTCGTCAACGCCCCCGCCCGGGAACTCAAGGCGACCGCCGACCGCTACCGCCTCGATTACCTCCAACTCCACGGCAAGGAATCACCCGCCGACTGCCGCCGCCTCCGCGACGAAGGCCACTCCCTCGTCAAAGCCTTCGCCATTGCCTCCGAAGAAGATCTCCGTACAACAGCTTCCTTCGAAGGCGCCGCCGATTACTTCCTCTTCGACACCCCATCCGACGCCTACGGCGGATCAGGGCGCTCCTTCGACTGGACCATCCTCCAAGCCTACGACGGTGCAACCCCCTTCCTCCTTTCCGGAGGCATCCACCCCGGCAGCCTCGACAAAGTCCGCCGCTTCCGCCATCCCCGCTTCGCCGGCATCGACCTCAACAGCGGCTTTGAAAGCGCCCCCGGACTGAAAGACCCCGCCCTTCTGGCCCCCTTCATCCATTCCCTCAAAACAAACAATTAATCCCCCATCCTTATGAATCGCATTACACAACTGTTCGACACCAAGCCCCGCGGCATCCTCTCCGTTTACTTCACCGCCGGATTCCCCCGCCTCGACGACACCGTCCCCATCCTCCATGCCCTCCAGGAACGAGGCATTGATATGGCCGAGATCGGCATCCCCTTCTCCGACCCCATGGCCGACGGCCCCGTCATCCAGCACTCCTCCACCTGCGCCCTGCGCAACGGAATGAGCCTCCGCCTCCTCTTCCAACAGCTCGCCGCCATCCGCCCCGCCATTCACATCCCCCTCATCCTGATGGGATACCTCAACCCCATTATGCAGTACGGCTTCGAACCCTTCTGCCAACAATGCGCCGACCAAGGCATCGATGGCCTCATCATCCCCGACCTCCCCTTTGCCGACTACCTCCGCCACTACAAGCCCGTCGCCGACCGCTATAACCTCCACCTCATCATGCTCATCACCCCCGAAACCTCCCCCGAACGCATCCGCCTGATCGACGCTCATACCAACGGCTTCATCTACATGGTATCGAGCGCCTCCACCACCGGCGCCCAGCAAAGCTTCGACAACCAAAAGCAAGCCTACTTCCAACGCATCGACGCCATGCACCTGCGCAACCCCCGCTTAGTAGGCTTCGGTATCAGCAACAAAGCCACCTTCGAGGCCGCCGCCGCCCACTCATCGGGAGCCATCATCGGGAGCCGCTTCATTCACCACCTCGCCTCCAGCCCTTCCGCCGCCGCCGCCCTCGATGCCCTGCTCCGCGATCTCGCCCGCTAAGGCCCCCCCCTGACCGCCCCGCCCCGCGACTCAACTATGGGAATAGTTCAACCTCAACCATTCCCATAGTTCAATCCGAACTATTCCCATAGTTCAACCTCAACTATTAGAATAGTTCAATCTCAACTATTCCTATAGTTCAACCTCAACTATTGGAATAGTTCAAATCGAACTATTCCCACAGTTCACTCACCTTGCAGAGAGCGTGCGCGACAAGAGATTTCCGGGCACTGATCCACGCCATCCCGTCCCAAAGAGCCGGAAGAATGAAAAGCGCCTGAAAGCGCGACTGACCGGGATAAAAGGCGAGGGGCAATGTCTTACGACACTGCCCCTCTGAGAATCAAAAACTAACCTAATCCATCTGTGTATAAAAGTTAAGATTCTGGTCTTCGCTTAACTAATCATAAAAAAAGTCTTACACCTTTACTCTGATGCAAAGATCCGAATAAAAAACCAATTCACGCTTGATATACGTCAATTAAATACAAAACAATGTATTTATTGACATACATCAATCCTCTGCGTTAAGGATGCCCGCTCGTACGCGGCTCAGGGTTTCGGGCGACATCAGCAAGTAAGAGGCTATGTGAACGAGCGGTACGCGCTGCACAATGTCGGGACGTTCTTTCAAGAGGCGCATATAACGCCCGTTAGCCGTCTCGAAGCGGAAGGCGAAGACCTTATGCTGTATACCGGCCAGCATCATCTCTATGATACGACAGTACAGGAGACTGATCTCGCGACAGTCCCGGATCAGCGTCATAAGAGGTTCGTAGGGAATGGCATACAGCAGGGTCGGTTCCAAGGCTTCAATCACCGTGTGTGCCGGCTTCTGATGAAAGAAACTGTCGAGGCAGACGAAAAACTGTTCTTCGCAAACGAAGTGTTCCGTCACCTCCTTTCCATTCTTATGGCTAAACTGTCTAAGGATCCCGTTTGTCACATAATACACCCGGTCGCAGATACCTCCTTCTTGCAGAAGAATGTCTCCCTTGCCCAATTCTATGTGTATTAAAACAGAACATAACTTTTCGGCGGCGTCGTCACTTATAGCAAGGGATACAGCTTTACTCATCTGTTGAGCAATAATCTTTTTACTTATCATTTTGTTTAAAACTAATTATAGCAACAAATATAGTAGTTTTGCACATAAAACAAGAAAAACACCCGGTATTTTCTCAGTACCGGGTGTTTTTGCAATTCGCGTATGCCTTTTGTAAACAGGCAGCGGTTATTTACTTATATTCTTTCCAGCTTTTGATTTGTATATCGTCAATGCTTAGGGTGCAGAACGCTGTGATGAAGGCGTCGGCTAAGCGGGCGTTCGTCAGCAGGGGTATGTTCAGGTCGATGGAGGCGCGGCGTATCTTGTAGCCGTTGTCCAGCTCGCCGGCCGAGAGGTCGCGTGGGATGTTGACTACCATGTCGATCTTTTTCTCGTGGAGCAGGCGGAGCGCCTGGGGTTCGCCGCCTTCGCTTGGCCAGTAGACGCGATCGCTTTCGATACCTTCTTTCTTCAGCGCTTCGTGGGTGCCACCCGTAGCAAACAGCTTATAGCCATTGGCCGACAGGAGGCGGACGGCGTCCAGCAGGTCGGCTTTTTGCTTGGCGGCTCCGGTAGAGAGCAGTATGTTCTTCTTCGGTATATGGTAGCCCACGGAGAGCATACTCTTCAGTACGGCTT
This sequence comes from Tannerellaceae bacterium, assembly GCA_031271045.1. Classification (GTDB taxonomy): domain Bacteria; phylum Bacteroidota; class Bacteroidia; order Bacteroidales; family Tannerellaceae; genus DFXE01. The sequence goes on along the minus strand of JAISWO010000065.1, from coordinate 11,068 downwards.
CGAAGGTGTCGGTGGCGATACATCCTACTTCGCCGGTGGAGGCCATATCGACGCCCAGGACGGGGTCGGCTTTCTGCAACCGGGAGAAGGAGAACTGGGAGGCTTTGATGCCGACGTAGTCCAGGTCGAACTCGTTCTTGGTTGGCTTTTGCACCGGGAGGCCCAGCATGACGCGCGTTGCCAGGTCGATAAAGTTTATCTTCAGCACCTTGCTTACGAAGGGGAAGCTGCGGGAGGCGCGCAGGTTGCACTCGATCACTTTGATCTCGTTTGCCTTGGCGAGGTATTGTATGTTGAAGGGGCCGGAGATGTTCAGCTCCCGGGCTATGCGGTGGCTGACGCGCTTGATGCGGCGCATGGTTTCTACGTATAGCTTCTGGGCGGGGAACTGGATCGTGGCGTCGCCGCTGTGTACGCCGGCAAATTCGATATGCTCGCTGATGGCATACATGATGATCTCTCCGTTTTCGGCTACGGCGTCGAGCTCTACTTCTTTAGCGTTTTCGATGAACTGGCTGACGACGACGGGATGCTCCTTGCTTACATTGGCGGCGAGTTTGAGGAAGCGTTCCAGTTCTTCCGTGTTGGAGCAGACGTTCATGGCTGCTCCGCTGAGGACATAGCTGGGGCGAACCAGCACGGGGAATCCGACTTCGTTCACAAATTGGTTGATGTCTTCCATGTTGCTCAGTTCTTGCCAGCGAGGTTGGTCGACGCCGATACGGTCGAGCATGGCGGAGAACTTATGTCGGTCTTCGGCATTGTCGATGCTGCGGGCTGTCGTTCCGAGGATGTTTACGTGCTGACGGTCCAAGCGACATGCCAGGTTGTTGGGTATTTGTCCTCCGGTCGATACGATTACGCCGTGCGGGTTTTCCAGCTCCAGGATGTCCATCACTCGCTCGAAGGTGAGTTCGTCGAAATAGAGGCGGTCGCACATATCGTAGTCGGTCGATACGGTTTCGGGATTGTAATTGATCATCACCGAGCGCCAGCCTTCTTTGCGTATGGTGTTCAGCGCCTGTACGCCGCACCAGTCAAATTCGACCGAGCTGCCGATCCGGTAAGCTCCCGATCCGAGTACGACGATGGAGCGTTTGTCTCCCAGATAGTGGATGTCGTGTTCTGTGCCGCTGTATGTGAGATACAGGTAGTTCGTTTGGGCCGGATATTCGGCGGCCAGGGTGTCGATTTGCCTGACGACGGGAAGTATTCCCCGGCGTTTTCTTTCCTGCCGTACTTGCAGTCCTACTTTTTCAGCGGGGGTCATTGTGTCGACAGTGTCGTATTGTAATTGATATTTATCGACGTCTGCTGTCATCATTTCATCTTTGAAGATGGCGCGGGCGATCTGGAAGTCGGAGAATCCTTGTTCTTTCGCACGGCGGAACAGCTTGTCCGGAATATTGGCTATGGCGTGGATGTTTTCCAGTTGTTCGGCTGTGAGGATGATGTTATGCAGTTTTTGCAGGAACCATTTGTCTATCTTCGTCAGGTCATGTATCTGGTCTATTGTATAGCCGGCGCGGAAGGCTTTGCTGATAACGAATATACGTCGGTCGGTTGGTTCGTTCAGCGCCTTGTCCGTATCCTGAAGCACGAGTTCGTTGTTTTCGACAAAGCCGTGCATTCCTTGTCCTATCATGCGCAGTCCTTTTTGGATGGCTTCTTCAAAGGTGCGACCGATGGCCATTACTTCGCCTACCGACTTCATGCTCGAACCCAGTTCGCGTGCTACGCCGTGAAATTTCCCCAGGTCCCAGCGGGGTATCTTGCAAACCACGTAGTCGAGCGCCGGCTCAAAGAAGGCGCTGGTGGTCTTGGTTACGGAGTTCTTCAGGTCGAAAAGCCCGTATCCCAGTCCCAGCTTGGCGGCTACAAAGGCCAGCGGATAGCCGGTTGCTTTCGATGCCAGGGCGGACGAGCGGCTCAGGCGGGCGTTTACTTCTATCACCCGGTAGTCTTCACTTTCCGGATCGAGGGCGTATTGTACGTTACATTCGCCCACGATACCGATGTGACGGATGATCCGTATTGCCAGTTCTCTGAGCTTATGATATTCTGCGTTCGTAAGCGTTTGTGAAGGGGCGATCACGATGCTCTCGCCTGTATGGATACCCAGCGGGTCGAAGTTTTCCATATTACATACGGTGATGCAGTTGTCGAAGCGATCGCGTACTACTTCGTACTCTACTTCTTTCCAGCCTTTCAAGCTCTTTTCTACCAATATTTGGGGCGAGAAGGAGAAGGCTTTTTCCGCCAGCGCCGTCAGTTCCTCTTCGTTGTCGCAAAAGCCGGAGCCTAAGCCTCCCAGGGCGTATGCGGCTCGGAGGATCACCGGATAGCCCAGTTCGGCAGCAGCGCGGCGGGCATCGGTTATGTTGTCTACTGCTTCGCTTTTTATCGTCTTAATGTTTATCTCGTCCAATTTACGGACAAAGAGTTCGCGGTCTTCGGTATCCATAATGGCCTGTACGGGCGTTCCCAATACGCGCACATTGTTCTTCTCCAGCACGCCGCTCCGGTAGAGGGCGACTCCGCAGTTCAACGCCGTCTGCCCGCCAAAGGCCAGCAGGATACCGTCGGGGTGTTCTTTCTCGATGACTTTTTCTACGAATAAGGGGGTCACAGGCAGGAAATAGACCGTGTCGGCTACTCCGTCTGATGTTTGTACCGTAGCGATGTTCGGATTGATCAGGACAGTTTCGATGCCTTCTTCTTTTATTGCTTTCAAGGCTTGCGAGCCGGAATAGTCGAACTCGCCTGCTTCGCCTATTTTCAGCGCTCCGCTACCGAGAACCAATACTTTCTTCAATGAGGAAGGGTGAATGGGGGAGGGGGAGGCGGCTTTTTCTTCGCTGTCAAAAGTCAGCCGGCCTGTTTGCAGTGCATTGGCGAACAGGTCAAAGATAAATTCCGTATCCGTAGGGCCGCTACATGCTTCGGGATGGAACTGCGAGGTGAAGAAGGGTTTGGTTTTATGGCGTATCCCTTCGTTGGTACCGTCGTTCATGTTCACAAAGAGGGGTTCCCATTCATCGCCCAGCGTATCGCTGTTTACGGCATATCCGTGATTTTGTGAAGTGATGAAACATTTATTGGTGCCTGCCATACGTACCGGTTGGTTATGACTCCGGTGTCCGTACTTCAGTTTATAGATGGTTGCTCCGCCGGCTTTTGCCAGCAATTGATTCCCCATGCAAATGCCGCAGATGGGTTTATTGCCGGTCAAGGCTTTGCGTATGTTTTGTACGGCAGCATCGCAGGTATCCGGGTCGCCGGGACCGTTACTGATAAAAAGTCCGTCGTAGTCCATTTCATTGAAATCATAGTCCCAAGGGACGCGGACAACGGTGAGGTTCCGTTTCAGCAAACAACGAATGATATTGTGTTTCACTCCGCAGTCGACGAGTACGACTTTCTTTTTCCCCTCGCCGGCTCCGTAGGTGATGATTTCCTTTGTAGAAACGCGGTCCACATAATTGACGTCTTCGTAATGAACGTTCTTCAGTTCCTCGATATCTTCTGCTTCTTCCACTTCTTCTGCTTCGGCGTGTATGGTTATTGTTCCTTTCATAACGCCTTGTTCGCGAAGCAGCTTGGTAAGGGTGCGGGTGTCGATGCCGTATATGCCGGGTATTTGTTCTCTTTTGAGCCAGTCTCCCAGGCTTTCTACTCCATTCCAATGACTGTACTCATGGCTGTAATCGCTGATAATGATAGCATCCGCATAGATACGGTCGCTTTCCATAAAGGAGGAAATGCCCTCTGCATCGAAAGATTGAGGAGGAACGCCATAGTTGCCGATCAACGGATAGGTCAGCGTCATTAATTGTCCGGCATACGATGGGTCGGTCAAGCTTTCCGGATAACCGGTCATGGCTGTATTAAACACGACTTCGCCGGTAACCGATTTCTCGTATCCGAAAGAGTACCCTTCAAAAACAGTTCCGTCGTCTAATATTAATGTTGCTCTTTTGTTTGTTTGCTGCATATGGTTATTTGTCATTTGTCATTATCAGTTGTCCGGTTTTCTTCATGTATTCTTCTTCCATGAAGTTGATGAAAGCTTTGTTGACCATACGGGCGCCGCCAGGCGTCGGATAATCGCCCGAGAAATACCAGTCGCCCGGATGATTAGGGCAGGCTGCATGCAGGCCTTCCAATGTTTGATACACGATCTTTACCTTGGCGTTTATTTTTTTCGAAGTAAGCAGAGATACCATTTTGTCTGATATTTCATCATTTGTGAAGGGTGCGTATATTTCTTTTACGTAGTTTATGATCGGATGGGCAGGCTGCAACTCTTGTTTTTTGGCTTTTATATAGGCGTCTTTGATAATGGAGGTCATTTCTCTTTCTTCCAGAAGCACTACGGCGGCTCTGAAGGCGATAAATTCACTCATCCGCGACATATCGATGCCGTAGTAATCCGGGTACCTCACTTGCGGTGAGGAGGAAACGATCACGATCTGCTTAGGTTCCAGGCGATCGAGGATGTTGAGGATACTTTGTTTAAGTGTTGTCCCGCGTACGATACTGTCGTCTATGACGACTAAATTGTCTGTGCCGGGTGTGATGCTGCCGTAGGTGATGTCATATACGTGTGCTGCCAGGTCGTTGCGACTGTTTCCTTCGGCGATGAAGGTGCGGAGTTTGATGTCTTTTATTGCCACTTTTTCTGTCCGGATGCGCATGGAGAGGATTTTTTCCAGTCCTTCTTCGTCTTTCCATGTGTTCCGGTCGGCTATCCAGTCTTTCTTTTTCTTGTTCAAATAATTGTTCAATCCTTCCTGGAGTCCGAAGTAAGCGACTTCCGCTGTGTTAGGGATAAAAGAAAAAACGGTATGATTCAGGTCGTAATCAACCGCTTTCAGGATGGGATGCACTAAGTTTTCGCCCAATCGTTTTCTTTCTTTATAAATGTCCACATCGCTGCCACGCGAGAAGTAGATGCGTTCGAAGGAGCAGGCTTTTAATTCTTTCGACGGTATGATTTGCGCGGTCCGGCTTTGTCCGTTTTTGCTGACCAAGAGGGCTTCGCCTTGTTTTAGTTCTTTCACGTCGCAGGCGTTCACATCCATTGTGGTTTGTATGACCGGGCGTTCGGAGGCCATTACGACGACTTCTTCGTCTACGTAATAGAAGGCCGGACGAATGCCCCAGGGGTCGCGGACGGAGAATGATTCTCCGCTTCCGGTAATACCGCAGATGACAAAGCCGCCGTCCCACAGGGGGGCGCATTTTTTCAGCATATTCGACAGGTCGACGCGGTCTTCTATGGCATGGGTGATGTCCATTCCTTTTAATCCTTCATTTTCGCATTGCAGGTAGAGGCGTTCGACTTCGCGATCCAGGCGGTGTCCGAGTTGTTCGAGCATGATATTGGCGTCGCCATATATGCGGGGATGTTGTCCGATGGATGTGATTTCGCGAAATACTTCATCTACGTTTGTCAGGTTGAAGTTGCCGCATATGGCCAGGTTCCTGGCGCGCCAGTTGTTACGGCGAAGGAAGGGGTGGATATAAGAAATACCGGATTTGCCGGTAGTACTGTATCGCAAATGTCCCATATAGAGTTCACCGGCGAAGGGTAGTTTTTCTTTTGCGTAGATGGGGTCGTTGATTTTTTCTTGGGGTATATCCTTGTATTGGTTGTGTACGGTGGCGAATATTTCGGTGATAGCGTCGGAGCCTGTGGCTCGTTCTCTGAACATATATTCTTCTCCGGCGATGGCTTTTAATTTTACGCAGGCTAAACCGGCGCCTTCTTGTCCGCGGTTATGCTGTTTTTCCATCAACAAATAGAGTTTGTTTAATCCATACATCCAGGTACCATACCTTTCGTGGTAATACTCCAACGGTTTTAGTAGCCGGATCATGGCTACTCCACACTCATGCTTTAGCTCTTCCATCTGATACTTACATATTTTGTCGCGCAAAGATACGATTATTCGCTGTAATGTTACAAATTTGAACGGCAAAGATTGCCTTGCAAAAAGGCTCCGGAGTGCTTATGCAGTCCGGAGCCTTATGTTCCTCAATTTTAATACGGATCAACCTAGATACGATTTGAGTAGCTTGCTACGTGTTCCTTGTCTTAGTCTTCTGATTGCTTTTTCCTTGATTTGGCGGACGCGCTCACGGGTGAGGTCGAATTTGTCGCCAATCTCTTCTAATGTCATTTCTTGACAGCCTATACCGAAAAACATTTTGATGATTTCACATTCTCTTTCGGTCAGTGTAGCAAGGGATCGATCGATTTCTTTTGCTAATGATTCGTTCATCAGGGTACGGTCGGCGATAGGAGCGTCGTCGTTCACAAGCACATCCAGCAGGTTGTTGTCTTCGCCTTCTACGAACGGGGCGTCTACGGAGATATGTCTTCCCGATACTTTCAGGGTGTCGGAGATCTTATCTACCGGTATGTCCAGTTCTTCGGCCAGCTCTTCGGGCGAGGGGCGGCGTTCGTTTTCCTGTTCAAACTTGGAGAAGGCTTTGCTGATTTTATTCAGCGAGCCGACTTGGTTCAACGGCAAACGTACGATTCTCGACTGTTCGGCTAAGGCCTGCAAGATAGATTGACGGATCCACCATACGGCATAGGATATGAACTTGAAGCCTCGCGTTTCGTCAAATTTCTCGGCTGCTTTTATCAAACCCAGGTTGCCTTCGTTGATTAAGTCGGGCAGACTTAAACCTTGGTTTTGATATTGTTTTGCCACGGATACTACGAAACGTAAATTGGCTCTTGTTAATTTTTCTAATGCCCTACGGTCGCCTCTTTTGATTGCTTGTGCCAACTCTACTTCTTCTTCTACTGTGATAAGATCTTCCCGGCCTATCTCCTGGAGATACTTGTCTAGCGAAGCGCTTTCGCGATTAGTGATGGACTTTGTAATCTTTAATTGTCTCATTCTTTGTTTTAATTGAGAATATGGGGGTGCAAAGATAGTTTTTTTTTCAGTGAAAATTGGCTACGTGCTGATTACACGTAGCCAATTAAAAACATTTAACACTACCCTTGCGTTTCTTTTGGTCTTGTTTGCCGGACGTTTAGTTGGCAAGGTCTATGGCGTAGTATCGTGCGCGCCGGGCGGGGGGGGTGAGCCCTTTCAGCAGTAGAAGCTGGTCTTCGTTGTTGTTGCGCAAGATTCTTTCTACGATCTTTTCCAGGTCGTCGACGGTCGTTATCCTTTGTTCGTTGGCTGTCATGATGATGAAGCCTTTGTTGATGCCGGCTTCTTTCAGTTTCCCGTTGAGGACGGCGGTTACTTCGATGCCGGAACTGATGCCAAGGTCTTGTTTTTGCTTGTCGGTAAGTTCTTTGAAGGCGGCGCCAAGCAGTTCGGCTATGTCGCTTTTGCTTTTTACCAGGTCGGTGTTGCCTTGCGTGTTGCGGAGTTCGACGGTAAGGGTTTTCGCTGTGCCGTTACGGTCGAGCGTGACGCGGACTTTGTCGCCTGGGCGGAACCGGCTGATGCGTTCCTGCAGTTCGTTGACGGATTTTACTTTCGTATCGTTGACGGTCGTAATGACGTCGCCTGCTTCTACGCCGGCGCTTTTGGCGGAGCTGAACTGTGCGAAGTCGGCTACGTAGACGCCTTCCGTCACTTTTACTTTTTCTTTTTCGGCTTCCGTCAGGTTTTTGATGTCTTTGATCGTAACGCCCAGCATGGCGCGTTGCACGGCGCCGTATTGTTTGAGGTCGGTGGCTACTTTGCTGGCTATGCTGACGGGTATGGCGAAGGAGTAGCCGGTGAAGTTACCTGTTTCGGAATATATTAATGTGTTGATGCCGATCAGTTCGCCTTTGGTATTGACTAAGGCGCCGCCGCTGTTGCCGCGGTTGACGGCGGCATCGGTTTGGATGTAGGAGGCTACTTTGTCGCGGTCTTCGTCGCTGGTCAGCACGCCGCGGCCTTTGGCGCTGACGATGCCGGCGGTGACGGTCGACGTCAGGTTAAACGGGTTGCCTACGGCCAGCACCCATTCGCCTACTTTCAGTTTGTCGGAGTCGCCGAACGGTACGGTGGGGAAGTCTTTCCCTTCGATCTTGACCAGGGCGATGTCGGTTGTCGAGTCGGCGCCGATCAGCTTGGCGGTGAAGATGCGACCGTCGTTGAGGGTGACTTCTATCTCGTCGGCTTCTTCCACAACGTGGTTGTTGGTGATGACGTAGCCGTCGGTCGAGATGATAACGCCTGAGCCGTAGCCGACGCGGGTTTGTGGCTGTCGCTGGAGGCCGCGGCCGCCGAAGCCGAAGAAGTATTCAAAGGGGTCGACGTATTGTCGGCTGCTTCCTTGTTGGGACCGGCTTTTGGTGGTGGCTTTGATGTGAACGACGGCATGGATGGCTTTTTCGGCGGCGACGGTGAAGTCGATGTTTTCTGCCGCCACGGTGTTGTAATTCACTAAGCGTGCCGGTTGTTTAAATCCGTATCCTCCTCCTTCTGCCGGGTTTGCTGTGTTTTGCGATTCCGTATAGTTCTTGCGCATTATGTAGACGCTTGTTCCTACTGCAATGCCTGCGCTGATGGCTATGACCAGGATAATTCCGATTACACTTCTCATTATTCTTTGCATACGATTCATTCTTTTTAGTTATACACTCTGATTTGTTGATTTTTTATTTATGACAAAGAAAACTCAAAAAGTGTACGGTTATTCTGTCTGTGTGCGTTTTTTCATCTCTTTTAACCACTGTGTTTCGGGCTTAACGCTGATTAACACAGGTGGCTGACATTTCGTCACCCCCTGGTTGCCGGCGCGCTTAATCCTTGGTTGCTGCGCCGGCGATATGGGCGTATACATTATTAAAATAGTGGACGATGCTGTTGATGCCGTCGATGAGGTAGCCGTAGGTTGCTATCTCTGCCGGATTGTCTTTGAGTTGGGCGGTGGCGTAGAAGGCGTTGAGGGCCTCGACAAAGGCGGCGAAGGCTTTGTCGACCAGTGGGCGGATCTTCTTCATATTGCCTTTGCGAAGGGCGGCGCCCTGGCGTTGTTCGCGTTCGGAGAAGATGGTCAGGAAGGCGTCGTGCGTGGCTTCCAGCTCGTCGACTGCCCCTGCGAGGCCGAGGGTGGCTACATGGGGGGCGTACTTCGGACGACGGAATTCTTCGATCAGGTTGAAGAACAAAGCGCTTGCCTGTGTCGTCGTCGTAGTGGGGATCTCCTTGAAATTGTGCAGTACGAAGGTAAGGGCGACGGCGGCGGCATGTTCGGCGGGATTGGTGTTGTAGCGCGCTGCCCTGACGTGCAGTTTTATTCGTCGGAACACGTTCATACGTTGGCGGCCGAGCTTGTTGATCTCTTCCGTTTCGGGGGCCTTGAGGCTGCGCTTGAAGATGTCGTCTTCTTTTTGGAAGAGATGGATGAAGACACCCCAAGGTTTTAGTATTTCTCCCAGGTTGTTTCCTGATTTCTTCCTGAGTTTGATGATTTCCCGGTAGAACTCAAAGTGGTCGCCGTTCCTGAGGCGGCGGAGAAGGTTGGCATAGGGCTTGACTGTCTTCATAGATTGTCTTTTTTGATTGATGGCTTGAAATTTTTCTACAAAAGTAATCAAATATATAATACTACGTACCGTGCTACTCAAAAATCAAATAGTTTGAAGCTTGCACGGCGCCGTGCTACTCTTACATGAAATAGTTTATAGCTTGCACGGTCGACGTGCTACTCATACATGAAATGATTTATAGATAGCACGGCGCCGTGCAACTCATACATGAAATGATTTACAGGTAGCACGGTCACCGTGAAACTCGTAAATGAAATGATTTACGGGTAGCACGGTCACCGTGCAACTTGTATATGAAATGGTTTATGAGTAGCACGGCACCGTGCTGCTTGTAAATGAAATAGTTTACGGATAGCACGGCATTTTGCTGTTCATACATGAAGGGCGCCCGGTATGTATTACTTGATTTGTTATAAAAATTGTGCGAAATACTTGCATTTTAATAATAATTTTTATCTTTGCGGCGTTTATCGAAACTAATTTATGCCATCAGAAGAGGATTAGTTCTATAAGCTGCAACAATAACAATAGAGAGAGAGCTTTTTTTAAATCGAGTGATTATGGAACAACAATTACTAAAATCGCAGAGGTGTCGCACAAGCGCGGCCCTCTTTCTTGTCTCATTTTTTTGCCTGACAACGTCATTATTCGCCCAGGATGTAGACCAACGACTGTGGGCGCTGTGGGAAGTGGAAGCTATTGACGTGAAACTTCCGGCACAGAACGCCCGAAGGTTTGATTTGCAGACGCTGTTGGCGCAGCCTGCGTTCCAGTCTTTGTCGTCGACAATGTTTATTTCGCTTTATTTTTTTGACAACAACGTCGGCGTCAATATTCAGAACCCGCCGCCCAACGTGAGCCTGAAGGGTACTTTTGCAACAAGCGGCAATCAGTTGACGATTACCATGCAAGACAACCGGAAATATACGTTCTCCTATCGCTTCGATGCGGAAAAACTGGTTATTACTCAGACAATTTTAACCACCGAGATTTCCATCATTTTCAACGCAAACTAATAATAACTAAACGAAAAGGTATGAAAAAGTTTTATTTGTTCCTGACACTCTTCATGGCTGTCTGTTTCTGCCCGGGCGTCTTGTTTGCTACGGATAACGCTATCGTGCTGGGCGGTGTCGCTTCTACCGGTCAATTAAGAATTAATGTCAATGCCGGAGGGAATTATTGTGTTTACAGGTATTTTAACAGCAACTGGTACAAGCAATTCTATGCTACCAATTCCCACTTGTTTGCCATTAAAATAGGCAGTACTACGTTCGCGTCCGGAGGTACCACCATGCCTTCTGCCGGAAGTATAACGAGTGGTTCGGTTACGGCTTTTACCACAATTGCAGACGTGGCTTCTTCAATATCGGGAACTGCACACTATATGACAAAAAAGTTCACCGGTTCTTATAGCGGTTATTCATTTTCCGTGACAATCACCATCCGCTACAATACCTCGAGTATGGACTATCTGGTCAAAGAAGCCGTCCTCGACATGAGCAATATCCCCTCCGGAACCGCCATCTCCTTTGCTTACGGCTG
>JAISWO010000029.1 GCA_031271045.1 Tannerellaceae bacterium | reverse complement strand
GACAAGGTGGCGCAGGATCTCATCAGGGATACGATTGAAGCCAGTGCTGTCGTAAATCAGGTTTAAAAGTAATTGCGTTCCGTTAATCAGTACGGCATCCATGTTGTCAATGACGCGCTTGGTCTCTTCCAACTCTCGTCCTTTGAAGTCTTCGAAATCTAAATCCTGCTGACCTTCATAACTGCGAAGCCAACTTTCCGCCTCCTGAACCAAGGCTGAAATCTTTTCTTCAGAATCGGATGCTCCGAAACCCTTGATTTCACGGTATCTGCCATGAGCCTTACTGACAACTACAACGCTGATTGTTCCTGAACGATTCTTTTTCCTGCGTACATGCATGGGACAAAAATACGCATTTTTCCGCTTGCGCCTCCCTGCGCCTCCTTTGAAACGTAGCTAACTGTCTCATTCCCAATAACGCCATTCAATGGCGCTGGAAAAGTGATGAAGTCAGGAAATGCATCTTTAACTCTTTGGGGAGTCAACTTTTCTGGCGAAAGACATTTTTATAACTGTTTCCGCACATTTCTCAAATATTTCCTGTATTTTTGCTTGTGTCCATAGGGCAAAGGGTTATAATATTTGTTTTTTGTTTTCAACCACAAACTTATAACCGTTTTCTTTTTCTCCTCTTTTCTTGCTATAATATTTTGAATAACAGACAATTTGTTCTATAGAGGGATTTTGTTGTACACTCAACGTAGACAAATTTTCCGAAATCACAAGATTTTTCGGTATAGCGTCGAGTTTTATTCGATGACGCCGGTTGCGCGCAGCCAGTCTTCGACCCGGTTGACCCATTCGTTTACCATGGTACCGGTGTCGCGCAAGCCGTATCCGTGACCACCTTTGCTGTACAGGTGCATCCAGGCCGGTACGCCGGCTTCCTTCAGTGCATAGTAATAGAAGAGGCTGCTATTGATGTACGATTTGTCGTCTTCGGCCTGTATGAGCAAGGTAGGGGGAGTCTGCGGAGAGACTTTCAACTCCGGCGCGATGCGGAACGTATCCGCATCCAGATAGGCCGGATAAACCAGTACGCAAAAGTCTGGCCGGCAGCTTGCCCTGTCCGACGCATCGACGGGCGGATACGTGCGGCGTGCGAAGTTATTGCTTGCCGTAGCCGCGAGGTGTGCCCCGGCCGAGAAACCTATCACGCCGATGCGTTCTGGGTCGATGCCATAGGTTCCGGCATGAGCACGCACATAGCCGATGGCGCGTTGGAGGTCTTGCAGCGGAGCTTCATGTTTTTCGCGTCCTTCGCGGCGCGGCACGCGGTATTTGAGCAAGACGGCGGTAACACCCAGTTCGTTCAGCCACGTGCATATTTCGTCGCCTTCCAGGTCGTAAGCCAGGAGGTTGTATCCACCTCCGGGGCAGACCACGACGGCGGCTCCAGAGGCGATGTCTTTGGGGGCGGGATAATACGTGACGGTAGGTTCGCTCACGTTCATGATGCGGAGTACGGATTCCCCGCCTGTTGTTCCGCCATCACGGTCGGCTCTTTCCGTCAATTGGGTTATTTCTCCGGGAGCTTGGCCCGGGAACAACAATATCGGACTGTTCTGCGCCGTCGCTGCCGTAACGCCCATCCAGAAGCAGGTCCCGATAAACAGGTTTTTACATATACTATACATAACGCATTTAAATAGAGCACAAATATAACACACAAAGAAGTTTTTGCAAAGAAAAGCGTTATAATTCAATTAATAAATCTCCAGGCTATTTTTGTCTGTTGCCTTTTGCCGAATATGACACATAAGGTGGATGTTTTATCCAGGGCTGACGCTTCTAAATTTATTTGCAGTTTACTCGGAAAAGAAGCAGGTTTACTTCACAAAAATTATTCTATCTTGAACCGCATCGCTTTGAACCTGCTTAAAAATGAGAAAACAACAAAAGTCGGAGTTAGGAGGATAACGATTAAAAGCCGGATGGGATAACCAATACCTTATTAAACTTCTAAAAAAATTAGATGCGTCAGCCCTGAAGTTTTATCACAAAAATTTGCACACCTTCATTCAATTTCATAATTTTGCGCCCCAGAGATTCAAAAACAAACTATTACACATCGAAAAAGACTTTATATGATTGATTGGCGCGACTTTTTATATTTTTCAAAAGGAGAAAGGCAGGCTTTGGTGCTGTTGCTTTTGTTGATTACCATCGGAAGCATCTTGCTGGTCTTTCGTGACAAAATCCAGGAAGACAGCGTTGCTGAAACGCAATTTCGCTACATTGTGCAACCGGAGAACGCTCCGCTTCCCATACCCATAGATACAACCCAACGCCTTGTTGCGTTGCGTTCAAACCGTCACAAACCCCTGCCCAGCCGAAAACCTCAAGCGGTTGTCCGCACGGAGAAATTTCCGGCCGGAAGCATCGTCGAATTGAACACGGCAGATACGGTAACGCTGAAGAAAGTACCCGGTATAGGAAGTGTCTTTGCTCACCGTATTGTGAAATACCGAACCCTGCTGGGCGGTTTTTATTCCGTCGAGCAACTCAGGGAAGTGTATGGAATAGATGGAATAGACGAAGAACGCTTCCTCTCCCTTCAGAAATGGTTTTACGCCGATACATCCTTTATCGCAAAATTGCCTGTCAATTATCTCCCCTCCGACACCCTGTCGCGGCATCCTTACATCAGTTACAAACAAGCCCGCCTCCTCCACCAATTAAGCCGCCGCAAAGGCCGCCTCGACGGATGGGAGGACCTGCATCTGATGGAAGAATTTACCGATGCCGACCGTGTCCGCCTGTCCCCCTACCTATCTTTTCAATGACAGGGTGAAAGGCGGATTCCGCACCGCTTATATTATTATTCCCGCTACAATCCCGATGAGTAAGGATAACAATAATAAGTAAGCAATCAAAATTAAGCGACAATATGAGAGTAGTTAGTGAACAGTCTATTTCCAACCGCCGCCAAGGCCCTGTTGGTGGTTGTAGAAGAGATTGTCTGTACTCACATAATCCGGAGGTCTGATCCATTTTCCCTTCAATATTCTCCAGAGTGTTTCTGCAATATTCAGGTGCGGGGAATACGGAGGCAGATAGAAAAGGAACAGTCCTCTTTTCTACCAGATAGTCCTCAATTCCCGTATTTGATGATTGCGGTGGACGATGGCCCCAGTATGACAAACGTGTCTTTACGCACACGGTAGGAGAATGTATCAAGAAAGCTGACAACCTCTTCGTAGCTTCCTGCCATGCAGCCCTGGCTTTGCTCACACGACTTCCTCGTCCGTGCTGTCCATAATAACCTGTGTTTTGGATAAGGGAATCCCCAAAAAGGGTTGTAAAGTCACATAATTGAAAAATGATTATTGTCTTTATAAATGAAAATCAACAAGATAAGATAAAAAATCCAATTATGCTCACTAACGACGAAATTACTGAGATGTCTGTATTACGGATGAATTTTGCAAAAAATCAACGAAGAAGTAAAAAAACTCCAAAAATTACCGGAAAACGGCATACGCCACCGTAATCGTTCCTGCGATATGTCCGAGAGTGAAATCATCACAATTCTGCTAATGTATCACTTTGGAGACTTCAAAATTTCAAGCATGCAAAGAGATTTTCCTAAAGCGCTTTCATACTGTAGATTTATTCAATTAGTACCACGCTGTTTTATGCCGATGATGTTTTTTCGGATCAAAAACATGCAACAGTTTTATACATGTTTTATACCATATCATATTCTTGAGGGTTGTTTGCATGATGCAGGAGTAAAGCCGGTGGATAGTCAAAAAAAGATTTCCGAGATACTTAATACCTGTCGCAGGAAAATGAAGAACTTCCGATTTTGCTTCATGGCGGAACGGAGCATGAAATCCCCTCGGCTCTGGACTGGGGGGAGCGTCGAAGTGTGCAAGGGTGGCGGGAGAAGGGGAGGGATTTTTCGCGAAATGCTTACCTTAGCGCAAAAATTTGAAATAGGATGAAATACGATGTAGCTATTATCGGGGGCGGGCCGGCCGGATATACCGCCGCCCAAAAGGCCGGGGCGGCCGGACGCTCCACCATTCTTTTTGAAAAGAACGCCCTGGGAGGCGTATGCCTGAACGAAGGGTGTATACCCACCAAGACGATCCTTTATTCCGCCAAAATGTTCGACACAGCCAAAGGAGCCGTTAAGTACGGCGTCGGGGCGGAGAACGTATCCTTCGACCTGGGCCGGATCATGGCGCGCAAGCAAAAGGTCGTACGGAAGTTGACGGCAGGTATCCGTACGCTGATGAGCGAGGCGGGTGTCGCCGTTGTCCAGGCTGAAGCCCGGATACAAGGCCGGGATGGAGGGACGCTGACGATTGCCGCAGGTGACGAGCTGTATGAGGCCGACAGGCTGATTCTTTGCACCGGGTCGGAGACGTTCATTCCCCCTATACCCGGGCTGGAGGTGGCGACTTGCTGGACGAGCCGCGAAGCGCTGATGGCCAAAGAAATGCCGGCGTCGCTGGTTGTTATCGGGGGAGGCGTCATTGGGATGGAGTTTGCTTCGTTCTTCAACAGCCTGGGCACGGAAGTGAGCGTGGTCGAAATGCTCGACGAGATACTGCCGGGGATGGATCGTGAGGCGGCGGCTATGCTGCGCGCCGAGTATACCCGGAGGGGTGTCGCGTTCCATACCGGATGCCGTGTGACGGGCGTGGATGGCGGGCTGGTGGAAGTGGCCGGGTCGAGCGGGACGTTTACCCTGCGTGGCGAGAAGACGTTGGCGAGCGTCGGTCGCAGGCCTGTCCTGCGAGGCTTCGGCTTGGAGACGCTCGGCTTGGAGACGAAGAACGGCGGCGTCTGCGTGGATGCGTTTATGCGTACGTCCGTGACCGGTGTTTATGCTTGTGGCGATATAACGGGGCGTTCCATGCTGGCGCATACGGCTGTGGCCGAAGCCGAAACTGCCGTTGCCCATATCCTTGGACGGAGGGAGCCTGTGGCGATGAGTTACCACGCCATACCGGCCGTTGTGTATACGAACCCTGAGATTGCCGGGGCGGGCGCTACCGAGGAGGTGCTACGTGAAGAAGGGCGGCCTTATACGGTACGGAAAGTCCCCATGACATTCTCCGGACGTTTCGTGGCGGAGAATGAGATGGGGACCGGTATGTGTAAGATGCTCCTGGCCGAGGACGAGACCCTGCTGGGTGTCCACTTGGTTGGGAATCCGGCGTCGGAGCTGATTACGATTGCCTCCATCGCCATCGGGCGGGGGATGAAGGCCGGCGAGCTGGCCTCGTGCATCTTCCCTCATCCCACTGTGAGCGAGATAATGAAAGAAGCCTTGGGATAGGAAGCTCAGCCTCGTACGATCTCTTCCTTGTCTTTATCCCAGTACATGGTGCGTCCTTCCAGATAAGCGCGCGTGCCCATGTGGGCGGTGATGGCTTCTTCGAAGGCTGCGTCGATGTCGCAACTGGGCGTGCCGCCGTTGCGGATACATTCGACCCATTCGCGGATGTGGAGGTAGGTTGTGTCGTAACGTTTGCCGTTGACGTAGGCATAGAGGAGGCCTCGCTGGGCGAAATACAGTTCGGTGGCCGAACTGACGGCGTCGACATTTTCCTGTCCGGGGATGTAGGTGATCAGCGGGGTATCGGGTTTGATGATTCCTTTGGCAATCTGGTCGGCGTAGCGCGTTGAGCGGGGGTCGGCCTTTACGATGAGCGAGCTGGAGAGCTCCATCGAGGCGTCGTGTCCCATAAAGACTTTCCCGCGCGAGCGTTGACTGGCCAGCGTAGCGCTGTAAAGCATGGTGAGGCTCCGGTCGGGGAACTCGAAGGAAGTCTGCAAGACGTCGGGTACGGTGCGTCCGTCTTTGAAGAAGTAGACCCCTCCCGACGAAGTGGCCGAATGAGGGATGCCCACGCCCAGGATCTGGTTCACTGCATCGTATTCGTGCGTCAGCAGGTCGCCGCTCAGTCCCGTACTGTAATCCCACCAGCACCGCCAGCGGAAGAAGCGTTCCAGGCTAAACCGGTCGCGGGGCTCCGGCCCTACGTAACGCGCCAATCCTTGCGATTGCATATAGTCGAGATATTCCTTCACCCGGTCGTCGTCGCCCTCGAACTGCCGCCAGTCGATGGTCTGCGGATTGGCCGTTTCGTGGATGGGATAGACCCAGGCTCCGTTGGGGTCGTTGCGGTTGGTGCATACCTCGATCAGAGAGATGGCGCCGAGGATGTCTTTATCGACAATCTGCTTGGCTTTGAGGTAGCTGTCGGTTTGTCGTCCCTGGTGGCCGAACTGGAATGTAATGCCGCTTTGTTTGACCACGTCGCGGATCATATAGGTTTCGGGAACGGTCCACGACATGGGCTTTTCTAAGTAAACGTGCTTGCCTGCGCGGGCGGCGTCCATTGCCATCGTACCGTGCCAGTGGTCGGGTGCGGCGATGATCACGGCGTCGACGTCGTCGGCTGCCAGCAGATCTTTGTAATACCGGTAGCGCTTGGGCTGCGGTCCGAATGTCCCGTCGCTACCTTCGCGGTGGATGTTGGAGCCTGACAGGATGGCTGCCTCGGCATAGGTGTCGAAGATGTCGCATACGCCCGTCACTGTTACGTTCAAGCCTTCCTGCTCCAGGTAATCTTTGTAACGGGTGTCTTTCGAACTGAGGCGTGCAGCTTCCTTCCACGTGTCGATCAGCGAAGGTTCGGCAAAACCTGCCGCCCTGAGCAATTGCTTGCCCCGGATGCCATAGCCGATGATTCCTAAGCGGATTGTGCGTCCGTCCGGCTTTATTTCCTGCGCCGACGGGGGTGTTGTGGGTTCGAGCCTGAACAGATCGCCCAGGTTACGCCGCGAACGGTCGTACTGTGTCTTTTTATACACTCCGTAAGCCATAGCGCCCAGCGCCGGGACGGAGACAAGCGCCTTGATTGCGCTCCTGCGCCCGGACGAAGCGGGCTGCTCCTGTTGATTCTTGTTTTCTTCCGACATGATCAATGCGATTGAGTAGGTTTGTTTTTTAATAAGTTCCCAAGAAGGCCGTCCAGTCCGAACGTCTTGGACGTAGGAAAGACATAGAGCGTCGCCAACGCCGCAATTTCGATCAGGTTCCTGTCTATCCACAGGTAAGAGCCTTCGCGGGGCATCATAAACAGCTCTTCCGAGCCGATAAACGGAGGATGCGACAGATAGTAAAGCAGCAGCAGCAAGATGCCGCCGATACATCCCAAGCGCGTCAGTAAACCCAGGATCAGGCTCAATCCAATGAGCACAAGACCCCATTCGTTGAGGAAATTAATCACGCTCAGCGTGCCCGCATTACTCGCCATCGAATGAAACACGGAAGCGAACCAACCTTGCGAATCCATCAAGTAACCTAACGAGGTCCACTTCGGATTCAACACTTTAACAAGACCTTCGTACAAGAAGTGCCAGCCTATCAGTAAGCGCAATGCTACCAACCAGAACCTTTGCAAATTTGAATTTGAATTCATTGATATATAAATTAAGATAGTTGCAAACACAAACGATGCAGGCAAAAGTAGTACTTTTGCGCAAACAATATTACAATATCACAGAAAAAAACGGTTTACAAATGGCAATTTACAAGCGAATCCTGCTAAAACTAAGCGGAGAGTCACTTCAGGGTGATAAGCAATACGGAATAGATGAGAATAAACTGAGCGAGTATGCCCGGCAAATACAGGAGGCAACAATCGAAGGCGTCCAGACGGCTATCGTCATCGGAGGCGGCAATATCTTTCGCGGGCTCAGCGGCTCCGGACGGGGCTTCGACCGCGTCAAAGGAGATCAGATGGGGATGCTCGCTACCGTCATCAATGCACTGGGGCTAAGCTCCGTACTCGCTGCTCAGGGTGTGAAAAACAAAGTGCTCACCGCCATACGTATGGAACCGATTGCTGAGTTCTACAACAAATACCGGGCGATTGAACTGCTGGAAAACGGATACGTCGTCATCCTCGCAGCCGGGACGGGCAATCCCTTCTTTACCACCGATACCGGCTCCTCGCTGCGGGCTATTGAAATCGAAGCCGATGTGATGCTCAAAGGTACCCGCGTGGATGGTATCTATACGGCCGACCCTGAAAAGGATCCCACCGCCCTCCGCTTCGACTCCATCACCTTCGACGAGATCTACCTCCGGGGATTGAAGGTGATGGACCTGACCGCCACTGCTATGTGCAAAGAAAACAACCTCCCTATTGTCGTCTTCAACATGGATACGCCGGGCAACCTGATGAAGGTCCTCGCCGGAGAGCCGGTCGGCACCCGGGTGTACGGACGTCAGTAATACTTCCACGCATTTGCATTCCGGCGGTTGCGGGCCTTGGCCCGTTCGGAGGGTATGAACAACTGCCTCAAGGCGCCTTCGATGTCGACCGAGACCGAGGCGCCGGCGCCGGACAGACGTATGGGCGGCTCCTTCGCCTCTGCAGGGGTACCGAAAGCCGCTCTGTTAATCTTGTCAATGGGTAACTTCTCGTCCAGGCCCTGCCGTATGAGGACAGCCGGGGGCACAGCTATCCGGCCCACTCCCCCTTCATCGGGCTCCAGATATTCGGAAAAGTCTTTGCTGATAAGCGAACGAAGCAAGTTGCCTGAACCGAGGATATTCTTCGCCTCCGGGCTCAGACGCAATTCTTTCTTGCCCGACAATACGTCCTGAAGCCATACCGAATCTTCGGACGTCCACTGTGCATGAACTGTTTCCGCACAGGGCACACTAAAAACAAGTAGCAATAACCACCTTTTCATCTTCAATCCTTGTTTATTGGCCGACAATGTACGAAAAAAGTGCAGATGCAGACGCACCTACACTTTCATGGAAAAATAGAAAGTAGAAAAATAGAAGAAAAATAGAAAAAATGTATGCCAATGTATCACATGCCGACGAGACGAGACAAAGCGATTCGTCCTTTCTTTGAAAAAGAACTGTTTACTCAATCTCTACATCTAACAATCATAAATTTGTGGAGTGTTGCTTCTCTTTTGAAATCCTCCTCCTCTTCTTCTTCTGTCGACACCCCCGGATCGTATACGCCCGCGCTTCTGTCGAAAATCGACGTAAATTAAGTGCTTTTTCTTCGGATAAGCAATGATTCTCATTAAAATGTTTTCTGAGCGAATATAAATTGCGCCGGTTGGCTTACGCTCTGCGCAGAGGTGGAGGCAGCAAAGCCTTCTCCCTGCTTCAACTCAAGCTTGCGCGCTGTTGCGTACCTCAACCATTCTAATAGTTTAACCTCGACTATTCCAATAGTTGACATCGAACTATTAGAATAGTTGACACCGAACTATTGGAATAGTTCACATCGAACTATTGGAATAGTTGACATCGAACTATTGGAATAGTTCATATCGAACTATGGGAATAGTTGAGCTGCCTCACAGAGCGGGGCTTGCATCCGGCACAATGAGAGGGGGACAGAAGCTTAAACGCGCAAATTATAGTACATTTGGAGGCTGAATCCCATACATACATATATTATATACATTGCATGAAGATACTTTTGGTTGAAGACGAAATAAATATCGCTTCTTTCATCGAACGGGGGCTGAGGGAGGCGGGTTACAGCGTCCTGACGGCATACGATGGCGTGGCGGGCTGGGAGATGGCGGCGACGGAGTCGTTCCATTTGCTGATACTCGATCTCATCATGCCCCGGATGAACGGGCTGGAGCTGTGCCGCCGGTACAGGCAAACGTACGGGTATGCCTCCCCGGTGATCATGCTTACGGCCTTGGGTACGACGGACGATATCGTCAAGGGGTTGGAGGCCGGAGCCGATGATTACATCGTGAAGCCTTTCAGCTTTGCCGAGCTGGAAGCCCGCATACAGGCGCTTCTGCGGCGGACCAAGGGCGGAGTGACGCAGGCTAAGGGGCGTCTTTGCTGCGGCGACCTGGTGTTGGAACCTGACAATCATCGCGCCGTCCGCAACGGTCGTCCGATTGATCTTACCATTCGCGAATACCGGCTGCTCGAATACCTGATGCTCAACTCCGGAACCGCCCTTAGCCGCCAAAGCATCATCAAAGAGGTTTGGGACAAGGAAGCCGACCGCAATATGAACGTCGTGGATGTTTACATCAATTACCTCCGGGCCAAGATCGACAAGGGGGCCGACAGGAAACTGATACAGACCGTCTCCGGAATCGGTTACAGGATAGAAGCATGATGCCGGGCAAGAAAATAGCATACCGTTATACGTATATCACCGTGGGAGTGATAGCCGTCGTTTCGATACTCTTTTACCTGCTTATCGTCCTTTTCCCGCAGATGCCGTTGATGTATGGGATCGGGCTGCCGGTTGCTTTCCTGCTGATAAACGCCCTCCTGGTTTATGGGGTGGCCCGGCGATATGCGAACGAGATGACGGCCTGGATCGAAAGCACTTACCAAAGCGAAAAGTCGTTCATCAGCAATGCTTCCCATGAGCTGAACAATCCCCTGACGGCCATACAGGGAGAATGTGAAATCAGCCTCATGAAAGAACGTTCTCCTTCCGAATACCAGGCTTCCCTCCGGCGGATTGCTTCCGAGGCGCAACGCATCATCCAGTTGATGAAACGCCTGATGTTCCTTTCCAAAGGGGAGGATGAGATCCTCAAAACAGCCTCCCGGACGATCATCCTGGCCGACTTTATCATGCAATTCCTGGAGAAACGTATCCTGTTCTCCCCCGACAACTTCGCCTTTATGCTGGATATGAACCCACAGTTGCTGGAGACGGCTTTGGGCAATATTATCGGCAACGCCCTCAAGTATTCGGGCGACAAGATGGTCGAGATACGCCTCCGGGGGAGTGTGCTGGAGATTAAAGACCAGGGCATCGGTATCCCTCAGGAAGAACTGAACCGTATCTTCCAACCCTTTTACCGGGCAACCAATACGCGTGAATACGCCGGCAATGGCATCGGGCTAAGCCTGTCGGTGCATATCCTGCGCGTTTACGGCGCCCAGGTGAGCATCTCGTCGGTCTTGCACGAAGGCACGAAAGTGAGGATCGACTTCCAGCACGTGAAATAGTAATAGCCTGCGGGGGATAGGTATACCGGGGGATAAGTCTACCGTGTCAGGTACTCAATCACAGGCCCTCTGAACGCCAGGTCGGGATGAGTCCGGGCAGCTTCGTCCGGCGTGATGGCCTGCCGCTGAAGCAAGCGCCTGACGGCATCGTGGAAAAACTCGTAATAGGCTGGCTTCGGACGCAGTCCGTTGAAGTGACTCCGCAGGTATTTGGGATAAGGAATAATGTAAGCAAGGAAAATACATTCGCTCAACGTCAGGGCAGATGGATCTTTGGCGAAGTAAAAGCGGGCGGCTTCGGTTATCCCATAGACATTAGGCCCCCACTCGATAATGTTCATATAAACCTCCATCATACGGGACTTGGAAGTCAGCCGGTTGTCCTCGATCAACCAAACGATCAGTATCTCCTCCAGTTTGCGGGCAAGGGTCTTGTCGGCATTGAGGAAGACGTTCTTCACCACCTGCATCGTCAGGGTGCTTGCACCTCGCAGGAAACGGCCCGACTCGATATTCTCGACCAGCGACTTGTGGAAGGCTTGCGGATAGAAGCCCCGGTGATGGTAGAACGCAAAATCCTCGCCGTGCATAATCGTCATCGGCAGGTAGCGCGAGATGGTGTGAATGGGTCGGAAGGCCGGATTGCGACTGCTTACCTCGAAGTGCCGCACAATCTGATTACCATCGCGGATCACGTGCAGGAAGGGGCGGCTCATCTTCCGGAGGTCTGTATGCCCGTAATTCACGATGCTGAAGTTGCGCGGGCGGACCACCGACTCGAAGACCAGGTCGGGCACTCTGGCCATATCAACATCCAGCAAAACATGCCAGGCGAGCGTACCGCTCACCCGTAGCCCTTCCAGATTACCGAACGCACCGCGGGGCAGGGAGGTGAACAGGTCGTCGGCCGGGAACTCGTTCGTATCCAGGGCAAGCCTTACGCGCCACTTGCGGTTCTTTTCGATCCTCACAAAGGGATTAAACCGGAGCCGGTTGTAGCGGACAGTTGTGGCGCTGCTATCTAATTCCAGGAAATCCCTCCCCGCAAACAGTCTGTAATTGATATAGCCTTTGCCCACCTGAAGAGTGTCTGACGAGAGGCTTGCATGATGGAGCGACAGTCCTTTTACGCCGGCTTTGCCTTGAATGACCTCGACGCCGTCGGGGTTCCTCTTCGCCTTCAGGTCTATGGCCAGGGTGTCGAACCGTACGGTCGCCCCGGTATAATCCGTCACCCAGGGGAGGGTGACTTTCCCCGGCTGTTTGGCATACATGCGCAGGCTTAGCCTCGCGGGATTTGTCTGGTACGTCCCCCCGCATATCCACGTCCTGCGTTCGTCGTCAGCGTCCTGCATCTCGGCCACGAAGCGATGGCCGGTCATCCGGAGTTGGGGTATATAAAAGGTATGCTCTACGTCCTTCTTCTCCTGATATGAGATATGGATATCGTGCACCCAAACGTCCGGCGGCAGATAAGGGAAGAGGGAGGCTGTCTTTTCCAGCGCCTGCTCGATGCACGAGGCATAGTCGGTCGTCCCGCCTGCGCGTTTGGCCGGAGGGTTGTAACGGATATGCAACTGTTCGATCTCGAACCCCTCAATATCCTCCCTGGAGAACGACGAGTTCCACAGGTTGGCTTTGATCACAAACGACTGGGCATACAGCAATAGCGACGACCGGTTGGCTGCCACCGTAAAGCCTTCGATCCGGAGCTTATTGTAGCCCGTCAGCGATACCGAACGGTAACGGATATCGAAATTGTACTGCTTCTCTATGGCCTGAAGCTTCCGCATCGCATAGCGCCTTGCGGCAAAGGTTACAACAAGCCACAAACAAGCCACAGCCAGCAAAGTAATGATAGCAGAGGTGAAAAAATTCTTTATGCGTCGTCGAGATCGTCTTCTTCTTTTCTTCATACAGGGAAAAAACTCACCAAAGATAGTGTTTTTCCCGGCTCTACCTTCCACATTGAATCTTTTCATACCTTTGCCACTATGATAAAGCATCTATTAGAATTTCTGCGAGAACTGGAACAGAACAACAATCGCGACTGGTTCCAGCAAAACAAAGGACGCTACGACGCCCTGAAGAAAGGACATCTCGCGATCGTCCAACAGTTGATCGACCGCATTGCCCTGTTCGACGAAGAAATAGCAGGCATAGAAGCCAAAGACTGCCTGTTCCGCATCTACCGCGACATCCGCTTCTCGCCCAACAAACTGCCGTACAAGACCCATATCGGCGCCTACATCGCTGCAAGGGGAGGGCGCAACAGCCCGCGTAGCGGATACTACCTCCATCTCGAAGCCGGCAACTCATTCCTCTCCGGCGGCCTCTGGATGCCCGACCCGAAACTACTGAAGATGGTGCGGCAAGACATCTACGACCACATTGACGAATTTCTCGCTATCATCGAGAACCCTTCCTTCCGTGCGCTCTATTCCACGCTCGAAGGCGAGACGCTAAAACGTATGCCGGCCGGCTTCCCTCCGGATTTCGAGCACGGCGAGATACTGCGCCACAAAGACTTCTGCGTCAGTACTCCCAAGCCCGACGCCTTCTTCCTTGCCGACGACTGGATCGAC
Source organism: Tannerellaceae bacterium (assembly GCA_031271045.1). Taxonomy (GTDB): domain Bacteria; phylum Bacteroidota; class Bacteroidia; order Bacteroidales; family Tannerellaceae; genus DFXE01. The sequence goes on along the minus strand of JAISWO010000029.1, from coordinate 99,443 downwards.
CAGGCCGCCGCCTCTTACAAGATCTTACTCCCCTTCACCCGCTTCCTCAACTACACCGTCGACGAGTACACCGGCAACTCCGTCTAAGCCGCCGCCATACATTATATATAATATAACAATCCCCCGCCACTCTTACCCAAGAGCGACGGGGGATGCTTATAAACCATTATTCCACCATATTGAAGTGCCTGGCTTTCGTAGAGTTATATAATTGGGCATAAAAAAACCTCAGCAACACAGAAGATCGAGATGTTTGCTGAGGAAACGGTAATGGAGTATATCCCTGACGTTTAGTAGTGCTTACAGTATTCGACTTTACCGATAACATCCGATAATGGGCGGCCTAAAGGACCAGGGCTATCATCCTGGTTCGTATGCCTAATCGAGCCATCATCTAAATAGCGAAACGTATCTATCCTATCCTTGCCCTCGCCTATCCAAGCGTAAAACTCCCGCAACTTATCTCCAAAATTGGATCTGACAAGTAAAACATCGCCCGGCTGAATAGATCTTCTACCCTCGTCGTCTTCGATTTTCCGTATAAATACAATGTCGCCGGAGCGAATTTTTCTCTGCCACATGCAATTTCCACTTACCACCCTAACGTCATAATCCTTCCGGTTTACATGTGTGCCTTTGTAAGTAAAGGTATCAAAGATATCAACCTGTTTTGGCGTATCTTCGGCGTGGACATCGTCAATATTACCTGCTTGCACATAACGAACACTCTGTTTACCAATGAAAGCCACGAGAAACGCGCCTGCTAAAAGTGACAATGGTAATAACAATGCTAATACTTCCATATTCAAATCCTGTTTATTTATTATTTATTCTTTATTTACTTATATCAGGGGCAACCTTACTTGGAGGTTGTGTGGTGTGTGTGCAACCTTACTTGGAGGTAGTGTCGCCAGTTCTATGGGGCGAAACTCACACTTTATTGCCAGAAACTTCTGTGTGATAAGCGAAAGTAGAAATATCACAAGGCTTATCGATAAAATAAGTTCAGATCGCAAATCTCCACGTACAGTTGCGAACATATAAATTGCAATCGTTAATAAGAGATTTAAAAAAGCGACTGAGAAAACAACCGTGAGCACCTTCTTGCCGTCATACCTAGACCTAGACCTTGATACAAAGTAATCAAAGAGGAGCATAGTTACAATTCCCACGTTAACGATGAATGAGGTGCGGGTTTCTAATTTCAAAGAATGAACCCAAGAGCACCATGAAACATCGCCTTGCAGAACAATACAACTGAAAGCCTGAGGATAAGCAAACGTCAAGATAGCGCCGACCCAAAGTGCGGACAGCAACCCGACTATCAATTTAATGTAATTCTTGTTCATGTAAACAGTTTTGTTCAATACACATTATTCCCAAAAAACGCCGCAATTTAGCAATAAAAATTTATTTGCCAACATATTGCAGCTATTTTTTCAATAAAGGCTCATTTTTTCCTCTTTATTGAGATGCATAAGGAATAAATCCCCCGCCACTCTTACCCAAGAGCGACGGGGGATGCTTATTGTCCGACCACACACAAACCTTAATGAATCACAGTCCGCAGGTAGGGGTTGACCGGCATGACGCAGTTGCTGACCGAGATCAGGACCGGTGCCGTCGCCTCCCTGCCGCACGTGCCACTGATGACTAAGAGGCGAAAATAGGCGTTCGATGTCAGAACGCCGGGGGTATAGGACGTCGCATTTGCGCCGGAGATATTCCCCCACGTCACATTGTCGGCGCTCGTTTGCCACTGGTAGGTGTACGAGCCGGTTCCACCGCTGGGAAGCGTCGTCTGGGCAAGCGCCTGGGGCGCGGTACCGGTGCAGACGACTTGTGCCGGGCCGGCGGTGCCGGGAGTGAGGACGGAACTGATGGTGAAGGTAGAGGAAATCGTTTGCGTCTGGTTTTGCATATCGAGCACACGCATTTCGACTGTGTAGGTGCCCGGCGCGAGGGTTTTGTCCCATTCCAGGAGGTCGCGGGCGGCGGTCTCCTCCGCTCCATTGATGTACCACTGGAGGTAACCGGGCGTCGAACTCATGGCATATTGTGTGACGGCGTTGAAATGGAGCGATGAGGAACAAACCTCCTGCCCGTCGATGTCCTGGTAATGGACGTCATTGACATAAAAAGCCGCATCCAGCTTGCGGAGGGAGGATCCGGCAATGTAATAGTACGACTCGCCCCATCCTGTAATGTATCCCAGTCCGTATCCCAAGGCGAACAAACCGAAGGGATTGGTGAAATAGTACGCGTCAGTGGTATTGGTCAACGGAAGGGAGTAGAAGGAATAAGCGCTTCCGTCCGTTCCGTTGCCGGTGGTCCAGGTTCCCCCCGAAAGGGCGGCAGGCGTACTGGAGCCTCCGATAGTCACGGTGGTCAGGTCGCGCGTAACCGTCGGGGTGACAATCAAGACGTGATGCTCGTCCAATAAGGACGTCCCTCCCGGCACGAAGGGCGCGATAGCGGCCGCGTTGATGGTCTGTTCAATGGGCGGGATCCAGGCCACAGCCGGGTCTCCTTTCGAGACGGTCAGGCCGGTATAATTCGCTCCCACTAAGTACGACACCACACCGATGGGCTTGTTGGACGTGATATAGCACCCCCCGGTAGTGAGGCGGATCTCAAGTTCCACCATCTGACCGGTGTTGAGCGTAAAGGAATTGCCATTGGCGGGGTTCAGCGCTCCGCTCCCCCCGTCGGTCTTGATGACGCCTCCGGTCTGGGATATCTGGGTTCCGTCCTGCGAGGCGATGATGCGTACCCGTTCTATTCCGCGGAGGGTGACGGGCACTAAGAAAGTATTCCCCCAGGCGTCGACCGGTACCATCTGTTGGTACAAACCTTCGCCGCAACACACGCCGGAAGTTATCGTGGTCCAGTTGCAGGCAATGAAATAGGCCACCGGATGATTCGAGGTGACGTGTTTCCCGGTCGCATTGGTGGAGCCATAGTTTGCATAGACCTGTCCGGCATCCAGGGTAGCCATCAGCGTGCTGCCCTCATAAACCGTCGTATTGGCTTCGGTGGCAATGACCAGGTACCCATCGGCGCCGCTGGTTCCGGGGTATGAAAAATGGTAATACTCCGTCCCCAGGGTAGGGACAGGCAATACATTGGTCGCATCCGCACTACCACGCACATCGTTGAGGGCATAGACAGAAACCGGGGAGGTAGACTGTACGCGCAGCGAGTTCGAGTTCGTGCCGGTAGAATTGGAATACACATTCGCTCTTTGGGTAGCATCCAGGACTATGGTACGCACTTCCCCTGCATTGAGGTGAATGTTGGAGATTGTCGAACTGTTCGCATTGAACGTAAGCGTGACATCCGCATCCTGTGTAGCCACAATCCGTATCGTAAGGGTAAGGCCGGCCGACGCCGTGTTGAGGTTTTGTCCGAAGGCGACGTAGAAGTCCGTTCCCTGTGTAGAGACCTGTGCCCGGGCGGCCTGGGCGAAGGACAGGAATGTCAGGGCGAGAAACAAGGTGTACTTTTTCATGGATAAACCGTATCAGAAGTTTGTGTCTCTTGCTTCCGGGCATAGATGGTGTAAGGATCCTCAGTCTTGCCGGTCATCAGGTCGTCGATCGTGTAGTCGCCCGTGCTGCTCAGGATCAAACCGCCGTCGCCGGTCAGGTAATAGGTGAACTCGCAAGGGCGGAGGTCGAATTGGAACCACAGACAGTTCCCTTCAATGCTGTAAGGACCGCTTTCGCTGTAACCGTCGTAGCGTAACGTGAGGCTGTCGGGCGTAATGACGATAGAGCGGGGCCGTCCGGCTAAGCCATTCATCCGACTTGTGGCGGTAAAGTTTTGAATAGAATTTACATTGTCAGTCGTCTTCTGCACCGAGTCTTGGCGGACGATCCACGTCCCGGTTAAAAACATCTCCAGCGATTGTCCACTGCTGTGGGACGAGAGACCTGCCAGAAGGAGGACGAGGCATAGGAAATAGAATTTTTTGTTTTTGTTCTTGTTCATGAAGTAATTCTTTATTTGAGTTTATTGCGGCAAATGTAAAGAATATATCCAGAATATACAACACCATGGAGTTTAAGCGAAGCCCTTATGCACAAACCCCCGGCGCTCACCTGTGGAGTGCCGGGGGTTGTTTTTCTTTTGCCGCGGGGTTCTCAGGGCATGACCTGCGAGCGCAGGTGGGGGTTGACCGGCATGACGCAACTGCTGACCGTGATCAGAACCGGCGCCGTCGCCTCCGTGCCGCACGTGCCGCTGGTGACCGCAAGGCGGAAGTAGGTGGTCGACGTCAGGGCGTCGGGCGTATAGGATGCCTGGGTTGCGCCCGGAATGTCCGTCCACGTAACGCCGTCGGCGCTCGTTTGCCACTGATAGGTGTAGACCCCTGCCCCTCCGCTCGGAGGTGTTGTGAGAGTCAGCGCTGCCGGGGCTGTACCGGTGCAGACGACCTGTTCCGTGCCGATGACGCCGGGCGCGAGGGGGGAATTGACCGTGAAGGTGGTCGAGATCGTGTGCGTCTGGTTTTGCAGGTCCAGTACGCTCACCTCAATTTCGTATGTGGCCGGCGGGAGGGTGTAGTTCCACTCCAGGAGGTCGCGCGCCATAAGCATCTCCGTTCCGTTGATGTACCACCGGAGATAGCCTGGCGTCGTACTCATGGCATACTGTATGGCGGCGCGGAAAGCGAACGACTGTGGCTCGCAGAACACCTCCCCGTCGACATCCTGGTAATGGACATCGTTGACGTAGAAAGCCACGTCGAGGTTGCGCGTCGAGGCTCCGGCCAGATAGTAGTACGACTCGGCGCTTCCCAATCCGTATCCCATAACGACCAGCCCGTTGGGGTTGGCAAAATAATAAGACGCCGTCCAGTCCGTCAGCGGCATTGAGTAGAAGGACAAGGCGCTGCCGGCCGTCCCGTTGCCGGTCGTCCAGGTGCCTTCTGAGAGCGTGTCGGGCGGAGCCGTACCGATGGCCACGGTAGTCTGGTCGCGCGTAGCGGTGGCAGTCACAATCAGCGCGTGATGTTCGTTCAGGTTCGTCGTCCCTAAGGGAGCGAAGGGAGCGATGGCGGCCCCGTTGATTGTCTGTTCGATGGGCGAGACCCAGGCCATGGCCGGGTCGCCGTTTGAGACAGTCAGGCCGGAATAGGTTGTTCCGGTCAGGTAGGCAGCCACTGCGACGGGCCGGTCGGCAGTGACATAACCCCCTCCGCCGGCCAGGGTAATCTCAAACTCCGCATACTGCCCGGCATTGAGGACGAAGGAAGCCGTATTAGTCGGATTCTGCGCCCCGCCTCCGCCGTCGGTCTTGATGACGCCTCCAGTCTGGGAGACGGTCGTATTATCCTGCGAGGCGACGATGCGGATCCGCTCCCGTCCGCGTCGTGTGACGGGCACCAGGAAGGTATTCCCCCAGGCATTGACCGGAACCGTCTGCTGGAAGAGGCAGTCGCAAGCCCCGGCTGTGGTGGGTACGTTTGTGCAATCGTTGGTCACGAAATGGGCAATGGGTTTGTCGGAGGTGATATGACTTCCGGTCAGGTCTGCGCCGTGATAGTAGGCGGCATAGACCTGCCCTGCGTCGAGCGTGGCCATCCAGGTTCCGTCTTCGTAAATATTCGTACCGTCTTGTGTAGCGACCACCTCGTAACCGTCCGCAAAATTAGTATTTACTCCGATGTATGAGATCTGGTAGTAATCCGTCCCCAGGTTGTCGACAGGCAAGAGGTTGGTAGCATCAGTGGTTGCAGATCTTTGGTTGAGGGCATAGACGGAGACCGGTGTGGTTGATTGTATACGTAGCGAGCGGTTGGACGTGCCGGTGTCGCCCGAATAGACGCTGTCCCGTTGCACATTGCTCAGTTGATAGGTGTACACTTCGCCGGCGTCGATAGTCAGGTTGACGGCAGGAATGCCGGCCTTGAAGGTCAGGGTGACGTCTGCCGCCTGTGTGGCGACGATTCTTATCTGGAAAGTAAGGGCGACATTTTCGTATTTGGCATTACGCCCGAAGGCGACGTAGAAGTCGGTACCCTGCGTGGATACCTGCGCCGTGGCGACCGGGGCAAATGCAAGCAATGCCAGGGTAAGAAACAGGATATATTGTTTCATTATGTGAGAGTGTGAAAGGGTTAGGTGGCTTATTTGCGGGCATAGATGATGTACTCGTCCTTGACCTTGCGGGTCGTTTGGTCGTTGATCACGTAGTTGACGGTGCGGTTGAGGATCAGTTCGCCGTTGGCGTTTATCTGCCAGGCGTACTCGCAGGGTTGGGTAACGAGCTGTACTGCCAGGCGGTTGCCTTCGACGCGGTAGGGACCTGCTTCGCTACGTTTGTCGTAGCGAAACGTGAGGCTATCTGCCGTAATGACAATCACGCGGGGGCGTTCGACGAAGCTTTGCAGGGAGCTTGTTCCGCTGAAGGTTTGGAAAGAAGTCTTGTTGTCGACCGTCTGTTGCATTGTAACCTGTCGGACGGTCCACGTTCCGGCGAGGGATGCCTGTTGCGCCTGCCCCTGTCCCCATGCAGAGAACATAAGCCCGGTCACGAGCAGGAGGAGACCCAGGGGATGGATTTTGGGATTCTTGTTCATAATACGAATTCTTTTAGGTGCTTTAATTGAGGGCAAATATAAGAAAAAAACAATACCTATTTTTAGGTATTGAGCGCAGACGCATAATATCATATCTTTGTGACCTAAATTTATTTACAAACATGAAATTATCAGAACTCCATACGGGCGAAAAGGGAGTCGTCGTCAAGGTGACGGGCCGCGGAGGCTTTCGCAAACGTATCATCGAGATGGGATTCATCCGCGGAAAAGAAGTAGAGGTCATCCAGAATGCACCACTACGCGACCCGATCCATTACAAGATAATGGGCTATGACGTATCCCTGCGCCGTAGTGAGGCAGCCCTTATCGAAATCCTCAGCCATGCGGAGTTCGCCCGGGAACTTGCCTCCGCCTCCGGCAACCGTCCCTCCGGCTTTGCCGGCTCCTCGCCTGCGGAGCGCCTCGAATCCATAGCCATCGAAAAAGGCAAGACCATCAATGTTGCCTTGGTCGGGAACCCCAACAGCGGCAAGACAACGCTTTTCAACCATGCCTCCGGCTCGCACGAGCACGTGGGGAATTATAGTGGCGTCACCGTAGACGCCAAAGACGGCGTCTTCCGCCAGGATGGCTATACGTTCCGCATCGTCGATCTGCCGGGGACGTATTCCCTCTCCGCCTATTCGCCCGAAGAACGCTATGTGCGCCGTCACCTGAACGAAGAACACCCCGACGTTGTCATCAACGTAGTCGACGCCTCGAACCTGGAGCGCAACCTCTACCTCACCACCCAACTGATCGATATGGACCTGCGCATGGTCATCGCCCTCAATATGTACGACGCAATACAGAAGAGAGGCGACCGCTTCGACCACGAATCGCTGGCCCGTATGATCGGCGCACCCATCGTGCCGACTGTCAGCAAAACCGGCTCCGGTATCCGCGAACTCTTCGGGCGCGTCATCCAGGTGTATGAAGAAACCGACCCTGTCCTGCGCCATATCCATATCAACTACGGCGAAGACCTCGAAAAGGGCATCACCCTCATCCGCCGGTCGCTCAGGGATCACTGCCACCTCGACAAGGGACTGTCCAAACGCTACCTCGCCATCAAACTGCTCGAGGGCGACCCTGAGATGAACGCCTTCGTCGCCCGCTTGCCGGGCGGAAACCTCGTACTGAAGGAAGGCGACGAGCAGGCAACGCAAATAGAAAGTATCCTGAAGGAAGATACCGAGACGGCGTTTACCGACGCCCGTTACGGGTTTATCTCAGGCGCTCTGCGCGAGACATTCGAACCCGGAAAACTGCAACGGATGAAAAGCACGCAGATCATCGACCTCTTTGTCACTAACAAGGTGCTGGGTTTCCCGATCTTCATTCTTTTCATGTGGCTGATGTTCGAGGCCACCTTCCGCCTGGGCGCTTACCCGATGGAATGGATCGAGAGCGCTGTCGGCTGGATAGGCGACCTGGTGCATCGAACCATGCCATCCGGTCCGTTGAAAGATCTCCTTGTTGGCGGCATCATCGGAGGTGTGGGCGGCGTCATCGTCTTCCTTCCCAATATCCTGATCCTTTACCTCTTCATCTCGTTCATGGAAGATTCGGGTTATATGGCGCGGGCAGCTTTCATCATGGACAAGATCATGCACAAGATGGGCCTGCACGGTAAATCGTTCATCCCTTTAGTGATGGGCTTCGGTTGCAATGTGCCGGCGATCATGGCTTCGCGTACGATCGAAAGCCGCAACAGCCGCATGATCACGATGCTTGTCAATCCTTTGATGAGTTGCAGCGCCCGCCTGCCGGTGTATTTACTGTTTACTGCGGCGTTCTTTCCGCAGAAGGCAAGCCTCGTCATGCTGGCGCTTTACGGCACGGGGATCCTGCTGGCGGTTGTGATGGCGCGACTGTTCAAACGTTTTTTGTTTAACGACGAAGATGTGCCCTTTGTCATGGAACTGCCTCCATACCGTATGCCGACGGTCCGGTCGATCCTGATCCACATGTGGGAAAAGGGTAAGCAATACCTTCGCAAGATGGGCAGCATCATCCTGGCGGCCTCGATCATCGTCTGGTTCCTGGGTTATTTTCCCCTCCAGCCCGACGAGCCCGACGCCTCCGTCCGCCAGCAGAACTCTTATATCGGACAAATCGGACAAGCCATCCAGCCGGTTTTTGCCCCGTTGGGCTTCGACTGGAAAGCAAGCGTCAGCCTGCTCTCCGGTATGGCCGCTAAAGAAGTGGTGGTCGGTACGCTGAACATACTGTACATCGGCAAGGAAGCAGAGACGGACGCAGAGAAACAGGCTGTTTACAACCATCTCCGCAACGATGCCGGCCCGGACGGCTTGCCGGTCTTCTCGCCTTTGACGGCGCTTTGCCTGATGCTGTTCGTGCTGATCTATTTCCCCTGTATTGCTACGGTGACGGCCATCGCCAAGGAATCCCGCTCGTGGAAATGGGGCGTGTTTGTCATCGTCTATACCTGTCTGTTGGCATGGATCGTGTCGTTCGTTGTCTACCGGGCGGGGAGTGTTATGTTCGGATTGTGACGAAGATATAAAATATCATGTGGCAGGAAGTAGCAGTTATACTGATCGGGCTTGCGACGGCCGGATATGTCGTTCGCCGGATCGTTCGCCTGATCCGGGCGCGCAAACGTCCGCAATCGCCTTGCGACGGATGCGGCAAATGCCCGGCAGCGAAGAGGAAATGAGAGGGTCGCAAAATAACCGCTTCTTCATTTCTTCTCCGACTTTTCTGCTTATATTTGGGGCTGTAAATGATAAAAGTGATTGCTAACATTATGAACCACGTTTTAAAACATATCAAGGCGTATGCCTTCTGTCTGTTCTTTCTTGCCGGCTTGCCGGTGGGATGCGAAAAAGACAATCATAATCCCGACGCAGAGATCCTCTTGCGCTCCTTGCGCAACGACAGTTCGCCATATTATGAACTCAACAACAGCTATGCCACGCGACGCTTAGCCTCCATCATGTATAACCGCGCCGATACGCTCCATCCCGTCGAACGCTTCAAGCTGGTGCACATATCCGACCCTCATCTCTCGGCCTGGTCGATTGGCAATCATTACGCGCATCCCAACAACCTGATTGAGTCCGTTACCTTTGCCAACCAGCGGGAATTGCGCATCAATGCGATGGTGGAAACCGGCGATCACATCGGCAGTACCAACCTCGCCGCCGCCCGCCTCTCCATGTCGGCCTTCTTCCATTTCCTGTACCAGGACAACAACGTGCCGACCTTCTCCTGCTACGGCAACCACGATTCGAACATTACCTCCGAGACCAAATGGGAAAGCGATCACCTCTTTTCCTCCGAGCTGGCTTTGGCTGTCCGCGGACATACGAACCATACCCTGCACACGCCGGAGGATAACAAAAGCTATTACTATGCCGACGTGCCCAACCCGCAGGGAGGCGTCGTCCGCTTCATCGCGCTTGATATGTTAGACCAGCCCGGCGCCGAATATAATACGTTGCACTACGTCATCTTTTCGCAAGAGCAGATCGACTGGCTGGGGAACGTGGCGCTCAGGGAAGGAATGACAGAGGGACACAGTGTGATTATCCTGACGCATTTTCCCCTCCAGCGCAGTATATGGGGAGGGATGAGCAAAGCGACAGGGCTGTCGTCGTATCTCTGCGACGGCGACTACGTACATTCGTGGGGCATGATACCGCATATCATCGAAGCCTTCCGCACCCGTTCGCCGATCAATAAAACCTATCCCAATAAGCTCCATCCCGAGCGCGAAGGTATACGGGCGGCCTTTGATTTCAGTAACGCTTCCGGCGAGTTTATCTGTTACCTCGGCGGTCATGCGCACAGCTTTGCGCTCTTCGATGTCGACGCCGGATCATCCTTCCTTCCTCCCCAGAAGATGATCCTCTGCACCAACCAGGCGCCCAGCGAAATCGGGATACTGTATAACCGGGTCCAACGCGCCGAAAACAGTATCACCAGCAATAGCTTCCACATCTATGCTATCGACACAAACGAAAAGAAGGTGTATCTCACCTTCTTTGGGGCTTATATCCCGTCTGACGAGCCGGATTTTCCCGAGATCATCGAGTTCCCCTATCTCTGAGCCGGCTCCGGGATGCGTACCGATGGGGTCAGCGTCCGATGCAATGATAGATGAAGCCGTTCTCTTCCAGTTCGGCGGCTTCGTAGATGTTGCGGCCGTCCAGCAGCAGAGGGGTATTCATCAGTTTCCTGACAGCCGGCCAGGAAGGTAGCCGGAATTCTTTCCATTCGGTCACTAAGATCAGGGCGTCAGCATCTACAACGGCGTCGTAAATATCTTTGGCATAATAGAACCGGCCGTCATAGCGCCGTTCTGCTTCCTGCATGGCGATGGGATCGTAGGCACGCACTGTGCAGCCGGCAGCCAGCAGCTTTTCGATCAGTACCAGCGAAGGAGCTTCGCGCATATCGTCGGTTTCGGGTTTGAAGGCCAGGCCCCACAAGGCAACGTGCAGGCCTTGCAGTTTGCCGTCGTAATGTTTTTCCAGTTTACGGAACAGGATGCCTTTCTGGTCTTCGTTCACTTCTTCGACGGCTTGCAGCAGGCGCAGGGCGTACCCATTCTGGCGACCTGTTTGTATGAGCGCTTTGACGTCTTTGGGGAAGCAGGAGCCGCCGTATCCGCATCCGGGATAGAGGAAACGGCTGCCGATGCGGGCGTCCGAGCCGATGCCTTTGCGTACCATATTGACGTCGGCGCCGACGATCTCGCAGAGGTTGGCGATGTCGTTGATGAAGCTGATGCGCGTTGCCAGCATAGCGTTGGCGGCATATTTGGTCATCTCGGCCGAGGGGACGTCCATGAAGATGACGCGGAAGTTGTTCAGCAGGAAGGGTCGGTAAAGCTTGCTCATCAATTTCTCGGCCCTTTCCGATTCGATGCCTACGACGACGCGGTCGGGGCTCATGAAGTCTTTGATGGCTGCTCCTTCCTTGAGAAATTCCGGGTTGGAGGCGATGTCAAACTCGATGTCTGCGCCGCGCAGGGCGAGCTCTTCGGCGATGGCTTGCTTTACTTTCTGCGCCGTACCGACGGGGACGGTGCTCTTGGTCACGACTAAGAGATAATGATTCATCGTCCGTCCCACTTCGCGGGCTACTTCCAGGACGTACTTCAAGTCGGCGCTGCCGTCTTCGTCGGGCGGCGTTCCTACGGCCGAGAAAAGGACTTCGATGTCGTTGATGCAATCCTTCAGGTCGGTGGTGAAGATCAGGCGCCCGGACTGATGGTTGCGGTTGACCATTTCTTCGAGCCCCGGTTCGTAGATCGGCATGATGCCTTGTTTGAGGTTTTCTATCTTCTGCCGATCCACGTCGACGCAATACACTTCGGTGCCCATTTCTGCGAAGCACGTACCGGTGACCAAGCCTACGTATCCGGTTCCTACAATAGCTATTTTCATATCTGTATGTTGTTTGTTGTTTATTATTTGTGATCAGACCCAGAATTTATCGGTTGTTGTTGTCGTTTGTATCTCTGCGGGGTCGGCCAGTTGTTCTGCGAGGGCGAATATTTCGGCGGCGAAATAGATGTCGTGCAGGGCGATGCCGATGTTGTAGGCCAGGATACGTTCGAGCTTGCTTTCGCGGCCTTTGTTGGCGCCCAGCAGGATGTTATGGAACTCGTCGAAGCGGCGGAAGCGGTCGAAATAGCGGAAATCCTTCACGTGGTTCGTATCGTCGGCATAGACTTTGTCGAAGAACAGGTCGCAGTTCTGGAAGCCGCGCGTATGCACCGGCACGACTAAGACACCTTCCTTGAAAACCTCGTCGGGGGCGAAAACTTCCGATGCGGCCGTTACGCAGGAGACGACAACGTCGGCTCCCCGGATCAGTTCTCCGGCCGAGTGGTAGACGGAGAACGTCAGTTGCGGACAGGCGGCGAAGCGTTCGCGGAACGCATTTTCCTGCCCCTTGTAGGCCAGCAGGCGGATGTGGAGTGGCGTGTCTGCTGCGATCGCGAGCAGGCACAGGAGCGTGGCCCGGGCCGTATTTCCGAGCCCCAGGAAGGCGTATTCGCGCGCCGCGGGCGTTTGCAGCGTCCGGATGGCGAGGGCGGCCACGGCGCCGGTACGCATAGCGGTGATCCAGCTTCCATCCATCAGCGCGAGCGTTTGACCGCTTTGCGTATCGAACAGGAGGATGTCGGCCTGCAAGGAGGGCGTCCGTCCGGGATAGCGGGAGACGACTTTCACGCCGAATCGTTCTTTGCCGGGCAGGTAGACAGGCATGGTGTTGAAAAATACCTGTCCATCTAATTTGATGCTGATTTTGGGCGGCAACTTAGCCTCGTATTTCGCCCTGCACGCCTCTTCTACCCATTTCACACATTGTACAGGAGATATACTTAGCTTTTTTATAGTATTAAAATCTATTACTTTCATTCTATCTGCTTAGTAATTAAAAATTGCGGCGGCTAATATAGGGCATTTATTTCAATTCAGGAAAGCGTTCCGGTCATTTCTTTTTCTCCGGCAACGGAACTCCGGTTTGCGACGGGGGGCGGGCGAGGTGTTCTTTTGAAAGATCCGGTTGAACCGCCGTTACGGAGGCGAAGAACAAGCTCACCTGATTTGTTTCCGCCCTTCCGTTCCTTCCTGTTTTCGTTGCTTTTTAGAAAACTTATCGCCAACGTAACACCTTTGCCATGGCTGAAAAATGTGCTACTCTAAACAGAGCCCTTCTCAAGGTAGTTGAAAAGTGTGCCACGACAAACAGAGCTCTTCTCAGAGTAGTTGAAAAGTGTGCTACGGCAAACAGAGCTCTTCTCAAGGTAGTTGAAAAGTGTGCTACGACAAACAGAGCTCTTCTGAGAGTAGTTGAAAAGTGTGCTATGACAAATAGAGGTCTTCTGAGAGTAGTTGAAAAGTGTGCTACGATAAATTAGGCTTTTCCAAAGAAAGTATAATTATGTTCTGCGATAAATTAAGCTTTTCCAAAGAAAGTACAACTATGTGCTGCGACAAATTAAGCCTTTCCAAAGAAAGTACAATTATGTTCTGCGACAAATTAAGTTTTTCCAAAGAAAGCACAACTATGTGCTGCGACAAATTAAGTTTTTCCAAAGAAAGCCCAATTATGTTCTGCGACAAATTAAGTTTTTCCAAAGAAAGTACAACTATGTGCTACGATAAATTAGGCTTTTCCAAAGAAAGTATAATTATGTTCTGTGACAAATTAGGCTTTTCCAAAGAAAGTATAATTGTTACTACGATGATGAAAACCTCCAATTTATGGATGCTTTCGAGCTTTTTGCACTTTACAGCGAGGCGGAGTACAAAGCACGGGAAGAACAGGAGGCGCGGCAAAAAGAGCAGGAACGCGACGACCGGTTACGAGCCATGGACGGGAACGGCTGAAAACACTAATTCCCGAAAATGCAAAGGCGGTAATCGTGGCGGAACTGCACGAAGATGAAAGTGATTCCATGACGGATTATTACGGATACCGCACCCAAAGACCAATTAAAGGCATTGGGCGGGCGTTTCAACCCGAAAAATTCCATACGTAATATTTTTTGCGAATAATCCAAATCTTTTCGTACTTTTACACTTTCAAATTTTAGATGTTTCATTCTTAAAAAATTAGAGCTATGGCAGTAAGATACACTGTAAGCGAAAGGGGAAATCCGTTGCAACCCCAGCAACAAAAGAAATGGTGCGCCAATGCGAAAAGTGCGGGCGACACGACATTGCGCGCGTTGGGCAAAGAAATTGCGGCGCGAAGCACTGTTAGCCCTGCCGATACGCAGGCGGTATTGGTGGCATTGACCGAAGTGCTTGTACAAAACCTCGCTGAAGGCAAGCTTGTCCGTTTGGGCGATTTCGGCGCGTTTCAGGTAAGCGTAAGCAGCGAAGGCGCGGAAAACCGAAGCGAAGTTCAACGCTTCGTTAATCAAAGACAGCAAGGTCGTTTTCAGACCGGGTATTGACATTAAGGAAATGCAGAAAAATCTGAAATACGAAAAGATATAAGCGTTTTACCCTAAAGGTATATACGTTTTAGGCTATATATATACGATTTGGAGAAAAAATATAAATCAATATGTTATACGTAATTTTTGAGAATGTATGAAGAAAAAGGGTAAAGTAGGCAAAAGGCCACATGTGATACCAAATAAAGGTGCGACAAATTTGAATATAGATAATATGAATAATAATAATATGAATATGGATAATAGAAGTGAATATCTTCAGTTTAACAGAAGAGAAGAGGATAACAAGCATACTATTTCAATTGAGCGTCCTCCATTGAAAGATGGAGACATATTGAAAAGTACAGAAAAATTGATAAAAGATGTGTTCAAGGGACATCCTGCGGCGTATTATGATAATAATGAGAAAAACACAAATCCAGAATTAGCAAAAAAGTTTTATAATCAATATTACAATGAAGCTG
Organism: Tannerellaceae bacterium; assembly: GCA_031271045.1. Lineage (GTDB taxonomy): Bacteria > Bacteroidota > Bacteroidia > Bacteroidales > Tannerellaceae > DFXE01. Next base: position 84,442 of record JAISWO010000029.1, on the reverse strand, counting down.
ATATTAAAAGAGAAGGAGCACCTGAGAGAATTGGTATAGAAGCTTTTATGGAAGATGTGTTTTTGGATAAACAAAATGCAAATAAGAATAAGATTTCGTTCCTGCTGGGAAATGTTGGGGTAGGCAAAACTGCTTTTATCAACTATTTGATTTCAAAAAAGTTTTCTAAATATAAAGACAAATTGATATTTATTAGAATTGATGTTGAAAATCAAGAAAATGAAACTACTGAAAGTATTGCAAGCTATATCATTGTAAAGTTTATAGCCATAGTTCGTAAGAATTTTGATCAGTTATTGACAAATGATAGGACTTTGAACAGCTATATTGACACATTAGAGCGCATAGATAAAAATTCTAAAGAAGAGCGAAAAAGCAATTTTAGTAGAATTATCACATATATACATGATAAGCATGATATGAAATTAGCATTATTGATAGACAATATTGATTTTATTTATCACAAATCAAAACTCAACTTTTTTGATATTGAAGAAAACAGAGAAGTAACTAAACAAATTGACGATTTGGTGAAGTTTTTTGTGAAAAATCTCGATGAATACTTTGATTCATTATATGCAAATATGTTATTCGTGATGAGAAAAGATACATTTGAGTACATAAAATCAAAAAACATGGGGGTGGGGACTTCGCACGTTAATGTTTATACAACTTGTGATCCTTATATAATAAAAGAGTACAAATGGGACGATATATTGTCGAAAAGATTCACAATGCTTAATGATTTAATAGATACACAATACGATGATGAAAAAAAAGGAAAAATAAAAGAACATATTACAAAGATTGCTAACTATTTAGAACCTAATACAGGGGAAACGGAAAGGAGTATCAATCTCATTGCTACAATCCAACGTTTAACTAATTTTGGATTGAGAGAGATGATGGAGTATCTAAATAATTACAGTTACATATCTTATTTTAATACAGCCCGATTTTTAAAAAATGAACCGGTGGGGTTAATGGCTTTTATTTTACATGGATATCAACTATATTCTGACCATCGTTCAGTCATTACTAATGTTTTTATGAATTATAATGCCGAACATTTTAAACCAATCACATATTGGCTAAAGTATTTCATTATTAAATTTATAGATATACGAACATCTAAAAATATAGAAACTACTATTGAAGATATTTATGATACTTTTAGCACAACAGGAAAAGATAAAATATACGAGAAAAAATATATAGATATGATATTGAAAACTCTAACTGATTCAAATCAATCTAACATTATAGAGGTAAAAAAAACATATATCAGAGATGAAAGCGATAAACTAACGCTAAAAACATCAATAAAGGGGGCAACCATTATAAACGAAATGGTTTTCAAGTTTTATTATCTACAATTAATGATTGATGATAATTTATTGCCCCTTCCCGACATACTGCATCAAGCTGATTTTTATAAATTAAACCAATCCATAGGGTATTCATATCTCTTATTTCAGGGAGAAGAATATTCAAGTACAGCAAGAAAATTAATAAAAGAAAAAGGACGATCTGTTATTTATTTTTTGACATTATTGAAAACAGCATTAGAGTACGAAAAGAATAAATATAGTGATGTCTATGATAACTTAGATATGCTTAAAATTGAATTGCCGAATATGGAAGACATAATCAAAAATATTAAAGGCGAATTAAAAGCAATAAATTCTGGAGGAACCATTTCGGCATTTACTTCAAATATTGAGGCATATTTTGCAGGGATAGATGATGAGAGGGCGAAAATAGAAACTAAAATTCAATCAATATTTAATATTTAATAGTTTATGATACTCAGGGTATTATTTGTCACCTGTCTTTGTCTTTTTGAGTGTAATGCCACTTCAAATGACAGTGTAATAGTTAATGCTACATTTAACAATAACGCCTGTAATATGGATACCCTTGTAGAGAATGGATGTTTGATAAAAGATAAATATGTCATCTTGAAAGTTGAAGACACAATGTCTGAAAAGAAAGAAACATGGAACGAAAAATATGCAGGAGTTATTTTAGGCGCATTACTTGGATTTGTTTTTGGCATAATGGCTTTTTATCTTCAACAAAGAATAATCAATCATCTATCAAGAAAGACAAGAATAAAAGATTATAAACAAGCAATTAACAATTATATTGATTATGTTACAGTTACAGCTGGCGCAAATGATCTGGAGATAATAGAACTTGCTAAAAATTTGTTTTTCCCTATGGACGGTTCTTATATAAAAGAGAGTCAAGATAAAACTTTCAAGGGGAAAGTTGATAGAATTAGGAAACTACTTATTGACTATAAGGCTAAGAATATTGTGCTCATTGACTTTATTAAAGAGATAAAGGGACAAAAATTCAACGACTGATAAAGAAACAATGGTCATGGTTTAAATCCGTTGAAATGTGCTGTGACAAAATAAGCTTTTCCAAAGGTGGCAGGGAAGATTTTTGCGAAGAAATGGGTGGGGGTGGCGACGGCTTTGTAACGAACAAACGGGAAACGGAGGGGAGAGAGGCCGGGGAAGGGTAGGGGAAGGGGAGGCGGGAAAACGACAAATGACGAGTACAAGTTGGCCGGCGAACATTATTAACTACATAAATTCCGGTACTTGTTACTCGTCATTTCGGAGCATGGGGTCTCCCTGTCGGGGAAATTTCTTTCTTTCTTATTTCACAAACACTTTCTCTACTTTGTATTCATTGTCGAGAAGCGCTTTGACGATGTAGAGGCCCTGGCTTACAGGAACGCGGAAATGATTGAAGGGGGCGTTCGCACGATAGACCAGGGCGCCCATTACATCGTATATGAACAATTGACTGATTGTCGAGGAGGATTGGATCCGTATGTAACGATCCTGAGCGGAGACGTTCCACTGAGGCAGGACGGCGGGCGAGGGTTCGTTGCCGGTGATCAGTCCGTTGCCGGTGAATCGTGAGCGGATAGTGAAGCGATCGTTCAGTTCGAGAGCGTCGCGGCCGGCCTTGACGACGGTGAAGGCGTAGGAGTTCTCCTGTTGCAGGTTCACTTCCTTACCGGCCACCTTGTCGACCAACCACACATCGTGCCCGAAAGTCTCCATACCCGAAAATTCCAGCGTCACTTCCCCCGCATCGCGCACGCGCAGTCCGAGGTTTGTATTACGAGTCGAGAAATCGGCATCGGAATAAATCGCCAGGGCATCTTTCCAGGGCGTCAGGAAATAGACAGCCAGGGGTATTTCGTCGTAGAAAAGCCGTGTGACATCTTCCTTGCCATCGTAGTAAGCATGCGCTTCGGGATTGTAATGCAGGATTGCCGAGCTGTTCTTGCTTCCCTGTGTTGCCTTGATGCGCAGCATAGCCGTCTCTTCCGTTGCCGCCCTCAGGCTGTAAGGATTCGTCACGCCCTCGTAGGTGGTGGTCCAGGCAGCCGACATCTTCAAGACATTCGTTTGCGCCTGTGTTCCGCTTTTGCGTATCACAAAGAAGGACTTCAGGGGCGGGATCATACCGGTCGGCACGCCTGTGATGGACTGCTTGTCGGTCGGTATCCAGTATCGCAACTGGTTTTGCAGGGATCCGGTATAGAACGACACCAGGTCGGAATTGATGTCGCCGTTCCAGGCAACATAGCCGTTGGTCTCGAGCACCGTGCTGTTGCCGGCAAGGAATTTGCTAACGTCGAGCCAGGCCAGGTATGGATTGGCGACTTGTATGATGCGCGGGTAGACGCCCGTTCCGGCCGTATTGAGGACGGTGAACTCAAACGTTTTATCGGCGGCAACCTGGACGCCGTCGGTGACGAAGCGGTTGCTGTTTGCCCTGTCAACATTGTAACTGGTGTTATTGTCGTCGATGTATTGAGTTTCGGTTCGCGGGAAGGAGAAGATCGAATCCCGGTTGAGCGCCGTGGCCGTCAGGCGGAAGTTGAACGATTTGCCCAGCCCCAGCGTGGTATTCGGCCGGCCGGTAGTCGCCGTCATGGTGTAGACCGAATCGACCGCGGATGCATAATCGGGGTTCTTCATCTGGAAGAACATCATGTAGGTATCTCCCCAATTGGGTTTGCCGTCGCTTCGCCGGGTCACAAAGTAGTCGCCCGACCACATATTCTTCAGCGGCGCCGACCACATGATGAATCGGTCCCTTTCGACGGTCGTCAGCTTGATTTCGACGGCGGCTTTGCTGTACTTAAGCACGTGCGGATTCTTGAGCATGGCCCGGTCTTGCATGACGATGGCCTTGCACTGTACCGTGTCGGAGAGTTCCGGATAATTCGTCGCCCCGGAGGGAATGATCACGTCGACGCAGATCGTAGGCGCAAATCTGGCCGGCGATTCATAGGAGGCCTTGACCTCGACCCAGTTACCCGGATTCTTCCAGTTGCGGTCGACCAGTCCGGTCCACCGCATCGTCGCCGTCTCGAGGGGATTGACTAAGGTTACGGTCAGTTTGCCGTTGGGGAAGTCCACCGAAGTGTAAGGCCCTGTTTTCACAATTGGGTGGATCATATACACAGAGTCGGCCTCTCCCATCTGGATGGTTCGCGAAAGGCCCGTTCCCATTGGCGTCTCTCCGTCTTCGTCGAACCAACTGAACTGTACGCCCGGTGAGCCCAGCGGCTTATGCGCCAGTGTGACGGTCGTCGTGCTGTTGTTGCAGGCCGAGAATCCGCCTGTCGCGCTTTCGAGCACGTAGATGTAGACCTTCGCCGACGTCGTCGTATTCTGGACAGGATTGTATTCCGGATTCCGGAAGGTGAACGTATATTCGAACGAGTCGATGCCGGTGGTCAACACATTGCGGGCATCGTGGTGATAGGTTATCGCCGCATTGTGCCCCGTCCCCGAATAGGTCAGATAACCTGCTTGCGGTTGCAGGGAAATACTGTCGTCCGTAATGACTAATCCGTCATAGAAATCATTGGGGGCGACATCGGGGAGATAGTCGTTGTCCAGGATAGAGATCTTTATCGAATGAAACTCCTGTACGGTAGCGGCATCGTCGAACGACTGGTATTTCGACACGCGCGTACTCTGGTCTTTCCAGTCGCAATCGCGGTACTGACGGCGGCCTACGCCTATGCCGAGTACGGGATTCGATTCCGTTCCCAGCGGGTCGGCGTCCAGGCCGAAGCGCCACACCCAGGGATCCCCTCCGCTATCGTCGGCCAGCCTCACCCAATAGACGTCGTTTGCATCCGGTACAGGTATCCGGATCCGGACCGTATCGCCGGGCGCAAGGCCGGTAAAGGAAGTTGTAGGAGCGGCAAAGGTTCCGCTTCCGGGCGAAGTCTCATGCAGCAGGCTTGCGCTGTTCAAGGAATACTTGTTTACAAATGTGGTTTGCGAAATCACGTTGTTCCTGTACACGGCGATAGGTGTAGTGGCGGGGACATCTGTCTTGGCAATGTCCCAGTTACCGATGGAGATTTCCGCATAGTTATTTGCTCCTACCGTCACAATCTTAGGTCTGAGGCTCATATTCGTCTCTTTGGTATCCAGCACAAAGGCCGCTGTTTTGTAAACGATCGGCTCGAACTTTAGTTTCTGTTCCGGCGAGCTGGGCGTTTGGGCCGTGAAATAAGGGACTTGCTGCAATGTGCCATTGAAGAGCTGAAAACTGTCCACAATGTCTATCACCTGGTTTTGTTCGTCTTTTATCTCGCGGCGGAGAGTAAATACAGGATCCAGCCGGTTGACCGCCGGCCCGATAGGAGTCGTCACGCTGTCTGCCTTTATCTTAAACGGATCGTACATATATTGGTTCCATATCGGTAACGCCGGGGCGAATTTATCGCCGGTAGCGCCTACCGCATAAATATATCCGCGGGTCTGAGTTTCGCCGCCCTGATCTTGTCCCATCACTACTATTTCAGCAGACGCATCATTGTCTATATCAGCTATAACAGGATATTCAAAACCGGTATACGATCTTACATCTTCCTTAAACAAAATAACATCGGGATTAGCCCCATGGGTATAGCTTATCGGAACATAGGGCTGCTTTGCTTTGATAACCCGCAACGTTTCCATATCCCGGTAGCATATTTCCTGTTTCCCATCGTTGTCAAAGTCAAACATGGTAAATCCGGTATTATCAGAACGGTCATTATGTTCTAAAATAAACGACAATTTCAATCGGTTGTTCACATTGTTATCGGTTGCATGAGCGGCGGCGGCATCCCATGTAAGTGCCACGAGGGCTCCTTCACCGTTTGTTGTACCGGAGGTGGCGCTTGAGATACCCCCATCTGCGGTACTTATATTTGCAATATTGGGATGCCGTACCAAGCCTCCGTAAGTATATTTTCCTGCTAATATGGCTATTTCAGGCAAACGATGGATCTTCCCGTCACCCCCTGTCTGCGGCCGGCCATCAATATCCCCTATAAATACGTACGAATTAGATCCGGTAACATTACCATGGGTCAATGGAAACGTCACATTTGCCATGATATAAGGATAAGGAGTCGCATTGCGTATGAAGTTTCCCGATCCGTCTAATATCGGTACGCCGGAAGGCCCATATTCTGTCATCCGAAAAAACCCCGGATTCCATACCGTAGTTTTAACCTGACTTCCACTCACTCTTGAGACTGTTACTACATCCGGCAGACCGTCTCCATTAATATCCGCTACCCCCGTACGTCCATCCCCAACACCTGACGCGGTAATGGTGGTGTAATTAAACCCGGAGGGCTTCGTTATTCTATACACCTTTCCTCCGGCTACCACATCATAAATGCCATCCAAGTCAATATCATAGACGTAGTTAAACCCAAGATAGTCGTCATAAAGAGTAGCTTCGTGATCATAGCCCACATGAGCTGTTGGATGCGCTGCATCCGGACCATTCAGGTATTCAAATACCATTAAAGGTGCACCTGTTTTAGCATTATATACTTTGTTGTATACAACTACTTCAGGAGTTCCGTCCCCGTCCAGATCGACCACTGTGGGCAGCGGCTTTTCATACTCAATTTGCGATGAGTTATTATTTCCTCCCAGATTGTATTTGGGGGGAGTAGACGGCCAGTTGAGATTCCGTGTCATGGTGTAGCTGGTTGTCACTCCGTTCGTTTTTTGTGGCACCAACAGATATGACATTAAAGTACAATGATAATCACTGTTCCCCCCACCATTAGGGAAGGCCATAATTAGTTCCACTATCCCATCTCTGTCGGAATCGACAAGCGTCATAGGAGCCGGCGAACCGTGATAACCGTAATGTGTATAGGTACCAGTTGCAGGATCTGGCCAGGTGAGTTTGCTATACAAGGCCCCCGTCCGTCCATTATAGATCTGGATACCAGTGTAGTCCCCATGTAAATTAGTTGTATGATTATCAGGAACGCCTAAGCCAATGACTTCCGGGTATCCGTCATGATCCAGATCAGCCACTAAAGGGATAGAGAACCCCTGCATTCTGTTACTTGTAGCTGAACTATACTGCGTCCTGAACCGGTAGCCCGAGGTAAAATTCACGGCTCCCATATAAGTAAAGCAAGCGGTGATATCTTCTGTCCGGAGATACCCCGGCGCATCTCGGAGCATTTGCCCGGAAGCGAAGGGCGAAAGGCTTAAAAATAGAACCGATGATAATAATATCTTTTTTAGATGAATCAATTTTCTCATTTCCTTTTGATTTAAATTAGTTTAGAACCGTACAATTGATGTTATGTTACGAGGGTAACTTCCAGATCAGGGTGGCGCCCTGCCGCTTGGCGTCGCGTATGCACCGGATAGGATAGGCGTCGGCACGGTGAGCCTGTCGATGAACGCCTGCGCCGGCATCATAGACATAGGCGTCGATGCCGCGTGCGGAGGCTCCCCATACGGGGCGCAGGAAAGAAGTCGATTTGCTACCGTCGATCCCGTTGTATCCGCCGAAAGAAAGCGCCTCGACCGCCATATAAGTCCCGTTCACAAAGCCATTCCAGGGCGAAGCTTCATTATTCTCGGCCGGAGGCACGCGCCATCCGAAGGGACAGGGATCCCACATGCCTTTTTCGCCGTCGATGGTTGTCCAGAGGTTGTTGTTCTGACCTGCCGTCATCCAGTCGAACGATTGCGCAGCGGTAGCCGTAAAGAATGAATCCGGGTATTTCGTCACTTCCGCAGCAGTCATATTGGACGGAGCGGGGCTGGGATATATTGGAGTTATCGGAGCTTTCCGTCCCCATTGGTAATATAAGCAACTGTCGTAACCATAAGAATCAAAATGCCCCAGGTTGCGATCCATGAAGGTATATCCGTTGTAATATTTTTGATTACCGGAATCTTCGAATTTAATGTTGGTATCCACTACCCAGATGACCCAGGACCACAATGCCTGATTGGCGCTGTTGTAAGCGAAAACAGTGATATTTCCCAAAAGGTTACAACTGTTACCAGGAATAGTAATAACGCCGTCGGGGAAACTCGTTATACTTGGATTGATGGAAGGATTCGATCCCCGATAGGCGTATTTTACAGTCGCAATCTGAGCCGACCGGTTCACCCCATCTATATTAGCCGACGCCAAGGGGATCGTGATTCCTAGCCCCCTCTGCATCACATAGGTGTGCGAGCCGGGGCTTTGCGTTACATTTATATATTGTGTGAGCGTCCCGGCCGTGAGTTTTAACTTTGCTGTACGAGGCTGTCCTGTTGTATTGCGATTGGCGCACACGACATGTAGAACATCCCCTGCTTTATTAACAGAAAAGTCGCTGGATCCGGAGACTTTCTCTGCACTCCAACCACCCGGATAGGAAGTACTCACCATCACGGGGATGTCCGTAGTGTTCCAATCAGCCTTTACTTCCGTCGCTTCACATCCCAGCCAATAGTTGTCGCGATAAACAATGTCGTTGATGTTACGCGTTATCGACGTTGCTTCTCCGCTGAGAACCAGATTGGGGTTAAGCGGAAGGATGGGGGCGTTTTTGGCTTTTTCCAGCGTCTCGTATCCTACGGTACGTATGCCGGTAATATTAAATGTATAGCTATAATTGCGCAGCAAGGGTCTATACTTATCGCCGAGTGAAAAGTCGATACGGTAATAATAGGGGTTCCCGTTGTAATAACTCGCTTTGAGTATCACATAAGGCGGCCGGTGAATGGTATCATTGGAAGCGCCCAGTATCAAGGAGTCGGTTTCGGGGACATAGATGCTTCGAGTCAGGATCAGATCGTCCGCAGGGAAGCGGTATCCGATATCTACTTTTTTGCTTTTTATCGTTCCGTTGGGAGCGATATAAGCCGAGTCGTTCACATTGCATACATATACGCTGTCTATCGTAAATATATGTCCAAACCCCAGAGCCGGATCGCCTGCCGCCGGATTATTGATATCCACTCCGACCTCGATTCTGGCCAGGGTGCGTGTCATCTCCACGTCAATATGCCCGGGCAAATCGGGTAGGGTGGTATAAAAACCGGTTTTTCCCCACATAGGAAAGGGTTTGAAATTGCTCGACGTCAGTCCCCCTGCAGGCTGCCAGTCGGAGGCAGAGAACTTCAGTTGTTCGATAAGTTGTGTTTCTGTTGTGACTCCCAATTGCAGGTTTAAGGCGTTAACAAGGTTTGTGGGCATATTGGCCACCAATACGAAACGTTGTTTGGGAAGAGTTTTCACAGCGACCATAGCTCTCAAGGGTGGTACGTCTTTCTTGATGCTATCTCTGTGTACAGCTATTACATCGGCTAACACATCGGCAGGGTCTACTCCAGGTGATCCTGCATCAGTAAAAATAAAAATGCGCAAACTGTCTATCCTGTTCTCGTCGGCAGAACTTATCGCTTTTGTGGCAACCTTTGCTTCAGGAAACGAAATCCGGATGGTCAACACGTCAGACGATTGAAGCTGAACCGGATCAGGTACCGGCAATTCGTCCGAAGCACAGGCTGTCATCAATAAAGCTAAACTACAAATGCTCCATTTCTTCATATTTTTCTTCTATTTTAATACATTTCTTCTATCCATAAAAACCTTTCATAATAGACTTCACTTGAAAACAGAAAAAACGGTCAATGTTTGTTTTCATGTGTTTCTTGCCTGATCATATTTATCAGTGTCATTATTATTGCCGCAAATATAGTAAAAGTATTGGAGAAAAAAGGCAATATTAGTTAAAAAAAATACACATGTCTGTTTTTCATAAGTAATAGTTTGTTTTTAAAAAATAATTTTAGCCTTGTGCCTCAAGTGATGCAGAAAAAGTGTCTTTTTTACGTGAGTTTGATGCCCTCAGGTGCACCAAAAGCAAAATGTGCGACACTCTCATAAAAAGATTTTGAGGGTGTCGCACAAATGTTTCGCGACATAGAACGTCGGGCTTAAGGAATAAGCCGGGAATGATGTGATTATTTTATCTTCGGAGGGCGAAGACTGCGGACTAACTTGGAAGGGGTCGTCTGGAATTGCTCCCTGCAAAAGCGGGTGAAATGCCCCGGGAATTTAAAACCATGTTCCTTCCGTATCGCATCCAAGGTTTGTTTCGACTCAATCAAACTGAAACGTACATGCTTGGCTTTCTGGTTCAGAATCCATTGATAGGGCGACATGCCAAATTCGTTTTTGAACTGCCGTCCAAAGGTTCTTTTTTCCATATCAAACAAGGCGGCCAGATCGTCCACATGCGCCACTTTACGATAGTTGCGCATAACTTCTATCCTGAAGTCAATGGCTTTACCGGCGATGGGGTGGAAGATCGCCGCTACTTCTTCTTTGGTATAAAAAGAGCGCAGGATGATCGACAGTTCGATATGTTTGATGTCGTGCAGGATGGGTTTGTTCATTCCTTGTTTGAAATACAAAAGGATATGGGAAAGGAATTTATCCAGCGGTTGACGAATCGTAGCCGGCACGAAATCATAGGTCATGCCCAATGCAATATCGCAGATTTCATGCACATAATCCCGATCGGAAAGATGGAAAAACTGTTCAAAGCTGAAAAGCAAAATACGGCAAGGAGACAATGCCTTACATATCATATCGCTTGCAATCGGAATAAGGATAAATTCTCCAGCATGTATCGCACGGTTGGTAAATTCATTACAACTGATAACAGCATCACCTTCCAATACGAAGAATAAATGATGATAGTCTTTGTTTGTTGCCCCCCACACATGCCCCTGCTCCAATTCACGAAATCGAAAGCCTGTCGGTAGAGCTGGTGAATACAGCCTTAACGAAAGCGGTTCTTTTATAGCAAATTTGTAATTCATTGGCTTTAATATTTGTCATACAATGGTAAACACTCATTCATTATCATCCCTCTTATCTATCATCATCCACACATTGAAAGGTGTCCAAAAGTATGACAAAAATTTTTATTTTACAAGGAATTTGGCTGCAACTGTGTTTTCTCCCGCTATTTTAACCATATAGATACCTTTAGACAAACTTCTTTCGATCCGCATAGACGGCGCTTGAATAACCTTACTGCGGTAAAGCAATTGACCTAACATATCGTACACCAAAGCGTCACGTCCGATCCAACTGTCTTTCAAGCCATACACACCAATACCGCCTGATTCGTAACCGGCACGGAAAACGGGTGAGTAGATCTCGTCGACAGCCGTAGGGGCATCCCTGAAATACAGGACAAAACGGTCTGTTCTGTCGGAAGGAGACGATTGGAAACGATAAACGGATGTTTGCTTCAGGTTCGTGACCTTCCCCGTTTGACGGTCTTCGAGCACTACTTGAGGAACGGACGAAATCGACTGTATACGGCTGGCGCGCAAAGTGACTTCCTGCGGCCGTGCGGAAGGTTCAAGATACATGACCATACTCTTTGTGTTGGATGGTATTACATTTGTTATCAAATTTCTATTGTCGGAAGAACGGGTATATATCTGGTTGACGCCGCCTGTATGATTAAACAGTTTAACGGCATCGTAGCGGTCGTTAGCCAACAAAGAGGCGCCGTTCCGGAATACTACACACAGACGGTCAAAATCGCCAGTCAAACCATCCTGCGTTTCAATGAGCAATTCATCTACCACTGGCGCGGTCTCGCTCCTCAGGTGAGGGAAGGAAGCCTGCACTCGCTTGGAGGCCGGAATAATAAAATTAGCATTTCCAGCCGTCGTCTTACGGACAACAAACATCTGCATAGGGGCAATTGTATCGGAAGTAGTCGCTCCTACTGCCTGAGCATTCAGATACGTAGTACCAAACTCAAACTCGCGGTTTGGAAGATACTCGGCATGACCTGATGTCAGCTTATATACCGTACGCTCCAGGTCCGTTACAGCAGCCCCCCACGTAGAGGTAGAAGGCGTACCGAATAATTCCTTCAGATCTAAAGGCGTCAGGAACGGGTTGCCCAAAAAATTATAACCTTGAGACAATGCCACCGTCACATTGCCTGTATTTAACTCTTCTCCTTCAAAAGGAACGGTATTCCCATAAGCGGCAGCCACAAAACTTGTAAATGAGGCTGGTGCAAAGCGACGGGCGAAAATGAAAATGTCTTTCGCTGCATCTGCATATTGTGCCGAAGCATAAGCCGGGTTGAGCGTCTCCATATAATAAGAGTCACCCCAAGGCACCAATCCCTGACCCATGAAATAACCGCGACCGGCCGGCAAGGAGACCTTGGGATCTTTTATCCAAAAGTCATTCGTCCGCGCATAGAGGCCGGTTGTGTCGGGCTTGGCAAGGAAATTGAAGAAAAAGTAATCAGCATATATATTCTTGAACGGGGATGAAAATCCGACCATACGTCCGTTGTTCCAATTGTCGCCCATAGCTAAATTGACTTGAACGGCTCCTTCGTTCACCGGATCACTCTGTCCATGCTTATAGACAATAGTTCCACCCGTTTCTGCATAAAGATGAGCAATATCCGTTACCCGCTGCGTTCCCTCCATACGCGCTGTGGACTCGACCACCAACCTGCCGCGCGTGAACGTCAGGTTCTTGACCGTGATCCCCTTGGAGGGATCAATCGTAACGGTCGTATTCGCGGCGTTGGAGTTCTTATTGTTGATTATCACCGTATTGGGGAACGTAACATAACTTGTCGCCTTATTGGCCGTTCCCCGTATTTGCTGGGCATTATCACCTCTGAACTCGAACGAACCGTTCCGGGTACTAAAGACCGTATTCGCTGTCACGTCGTTGATCAAATCGCCGGTCAACACCGTTTTTCCTTCATGAGCAATATATCCGCTCCCAGTCATCCGCAAGTGTCCTTTGATATACAAATTTGCGTTCGTTGAAGAGGATCCTACATAAAGTTTTCCTTTGTTGTAGACAGCTTGTGCATTCAAGGTTGCACCTGAAAAAACCAACAAACCGGATAATATTAAGAGATATTTATTCATTGTTTTCAAAATAAGAAGTAGTTAATATTTACGCTTCAAATCTTTGACACACCGCACCGACAGGCCGCCAGCTCTACCGAGGGAATTGGTATGAGAAATCGGTGATCCGGGAGAGGAGGGTATAGCCACCCAACGAGACGTAATGTTATCGTGGACTGAGGCCGTCCAGAGGTATCCACTGCCCACCGCGACACCCACAAAGGGAATATATCCATTGGCGTATTCCGCCCGAACAAGATTGGTTTCGTTTGCCCAGGGGGAAAGGGCTGGATCCGTATAGTGAGGTGGTACGCGCCAGCCTTCGGGACAGGGATCATAGAAAGTCTTTGTGCCCGGCTCTGGAGAGTCGCTCCAAAGGGTATTGTTGTGCGTCGTTCCATACCAGTCGTAGTCCGAAGCGCTGGTGCCTCTGTAGAAGGTCGAAGGCAAACGGATGGCATTGGCAAGATTGTCAGCCACAACTACGGGTGTGTCATGGAAGATGGCCGGGGTAATTCCATCCAGGCTACGGGTGAAAGGATCTTTACGCCCCCATTGATAAAATAGCCCCAGATGGCTGGCTGCGCCTTTACCCAATACTCGCTTCATCAGTAATCCCTGGTTGGGATTATGGAAGTCGGCATTGACGTCTCCTCCCGAAGTATAAGTCGTTTCAAAGTTTTCGGGCATTGTCCAGATATGCCAGCTCCAGACCACGTCGCGCGGTTCTTCGCTTCCGACCGACCCGACGTCTCCCGCACTTTCCCAGGTAAGAGCAACGACGGCATTGGCATATTTATTGGCCGCGGCATTGGGAACGGTTGCCGTCACAGTGATATATTGTTGCCATGCAGGCGTTCCGTTTGACAGGCTGGCTGTGAAGGTCACACCGGTTCCACTTTCCTGCCATAAAATGCTATCGCCGAATGCGTCGATGGTTTTCCCGCTGAACGCATAGGGGCGGGCTGCATTGACCAAGCCCAGCGGCAGGCGGACGGTCGCCGTCGTAGCGCCATTGGCAAATTTGGCTACGACGCTGTTCGCTCCTCCCGTTTGACGTACGGAGATGCCCTTGGTGAGGAATCCGGCCCTGATCCGTACGGAGTCGTTGAGCAATGCCGGTCTTTCTACGCCGGTATGGTTCGTATTATTTGAGGAGATGCGCAATTCGGTAGCCGACTGTTTGGTAGCCGTAAGGCCGGAAGGCGTGTACTCGACAGCCCATTCCCCGTTGTTGTATGTAGAAAAGACTCTCACGGTGTAATAGGCCGATCCGCCTGTTGCAGGCTTGCCGATCCAGTTATTCTCCCAATCGAAAATCAATTCGTTGACGCTCACTCCCAAGATATATTGAAGTTGATCACCTATCGTATAGGCCGAAATGTCGTTGATATTAGAGTTGCCATCGAGGATGACTTCGAAATTCAGTGTTGTCAGCGGCGCGTTTTTAGCCTCCGCAAGTGTTGCGTATCCATCGGCTCGTATTCCCAGGATATTAACCACGTATTTATGATTTCTCAACAAGGGGACATATTTCGCATCCTTCGTGAAGTCAATCCGGTAAAAACGTTGTACTCCCTTATACTGTGCGTCAACCACCAAGTAAGCCGGTTTGATGCTGTCTGTCCCCACTACGATCAGAGAGTCGGTCTCCGGCACATAGATCGAATTAAAGAAGTCCCTCCCGGACGGGAAAGTATACTCAATATCACCGGTACGGGTAGCAGCTACGTTGGTTTTCCCGATAAGCGTTTGTTCCGGCGTTTGTCGTATATAATCGTCATGCGGCGCTACATATCCCGAATCGCTCGCGTTGCACAGGTAAATCTTATTAATCGAGAAAACCGTACCAAACCCTTGCGCCGAGCCGCCGATGTCGACTCCAACATCAATCTTCGCTACGGAACGTATCATATTGATATCAATCGGAGTGGTGATTTGATGATCGTGGTCGATCTGTTTATATTCAAACATCTGGCCGAACATGGGAAAGGCCGTGAAATTGCCCGACGTAAGAGCTGTCCGCCAGGGAGCGCCTGTGTACCGGAGTTGGCCGATAATGCTTTTCATCGTAGTGACTCCGACATCGGAATCATCCAAAACGTCTATTACAGTTGTCCTCAAGGCTGCCGGCAAATTGGCCAGAAGCACGATCCGTTGTCTGGCAGACGTCATGTTTTCCAAAGGAACGGTAAACGATTTCTCCGCCCCTGTGCCGGTTATACCGGAATTGACCGCTATTTTATAAGCAAACTTATCGTCCAGGAAGTTGGTGTTACCATCGTCGGTAAAGACGAGAAGATCCACATGCGTCACCTTGTTTTCGTCGGTTGCCGTGATGGCGCGCGTAGTCTGCACCGCCTCCGGGAAAGTAATCCGGATAGTTACATCCGATCCGGATCTTGTCGTCGGATCAAGCAGAGTCTCTTCCGTACTGCAAGCCGCCGTAAGTAACAACAACCAACATACATACCATCCATTCAATCTTTTCAATCTTTTCATTTCTCTCTCTCCCCTTCTTATCTGTGTAAACTAATTTCTTAACTACAAATTTTTAACTACAATATGCTTGGTCACTTTTCCGACTTGCACCTTTATGGTATCCGCTGCCGGATTCGTAATCGCGGCGCCGTTATAATTGAACTTTAAACAATCTCCGGCGCCTTGCACACCTGTTCCGGAGGATATAACCAGCGGAATCCTGGTGGGGTTCGTCGTCGTTGCAGTCCAGCCATTCGGGTGGTCGGTGAGTACATTCAAAATGATACCGTTCACGGCAGTGCCTGAAGCAAGCGAAAACTCATTCTGCGAAACTTGAAAAATGTAATCATTGAATTCAACAGGAAGAGCGACTTCATTCCAGGCTAATATCTGCGGACGTATTTCGATCTCCTGTTCTCCCCGTATGTCGAAGCTCACTATTTTTGCGGTAAAGTGATAGTGGGTATTGCGGGTAATGAACAGATTCGTCAACGGCAATACGCCGCCCTGCATGCCGTTCAGCATGGAGTCGTTGGTGCAGGTTGTGATGCCGTCGCCAACCACTATTTTATATTCCACTTGCTGGTCGACGTCCGTATTGTCTTTCAGACTAACCTTAACGGCCAGGTACGTGGCATGTGCAGGATAAAAGACATTATGTTCCGGCACGTAATAGACGATCGTATCCAGGAAATGGGCGTTATCAACCTCATAAGCCGCCGTGCGGTGGGTGCGGGGGCTATCGAAATAGTTTGTGTTCGCATTTTCCTGATACAGATGGCGGGGGCCGAAATAGGAATATTTGGGTATCGAACGGATGGACATACTATCCAACTGAATCGGTTCTCCTCCATTGGCCAGTTCCGCAAATATGGAGCTTAGGCGAAGGGTTACTTTCGCATACAGGCGTTCCACCACCCCCATATCGGTAACCGGCGTGCCGTTGATTGATAGTTGGCTCGTTGGCGATACAATCAGATTCCGGTATTGCCGGTACATCGGTATCGGATGAGTGGCATCTACGATCGGCATGGAGGCATGCGACAGTATTCTCCGTTCAAAATCGTTTGGAAGGCAAGTCGTGCCTATCGTGAGGGAGGCCAAATTCCATTCCGTCTTTTCGTTTACGATGAGAAAAAGCTCAATCGCCCCGACAGGTATAAGGTCGTACACATGCACGCTATCGTTCGTGTAATTGTGTGTTGAGATGGTGAACGGTTTGTTGTTCGTTATTTTTGTCCCTTTAATAACGATCAGGCGGGCGTTTGTTATTACATTTTCCGGATTACCGTCATTGACCGCACGGGTCTGGAGCGGGATCTCCACCGGGACTGTTTCGCCCTCATAAGGCTCTTCGTCCGGCTTTGGTTCTTTCCGGATCTCCTCCGAAGAACAGGCTGCCATTCCGAGCAAGACTCCGGAGAGCAAGATGTATATTAGGTTTCTCTTCATATCTATGATGTATTTACGGTTAATAGCCTAAGATGCCGTTACCAAATTCACCACCGGGAACAGGAACAGGAGTCCATTCATTGACTCGGATTGTAACGCTACCATTCGTCTTGTTGATAAATATATTGAGGGTGAATTCGTCCTTGTTTTCGATCGTAGTTTCTTCCAAAGATGCTACAATAAGCAGCAGATCGGTGAGTGATACGCTGTAAAATTCCTCTTCTCCTTCTCCGCCGGCGCGGGTATTGCCGCGATGATAAATCCGCAAAGACGAATTGGTGGCTTCTTTGATGCTTGTTTCGCGCAGGACAACAAAGTCGGAAAGCAAAGCTCCTTCTTCATCTCCTCCTTCGGTAATCACTTCAAAACGTTCGCGAGGTATATAAGTATACTGTCCCCCCGTGGGGTCAGGGTTATTATCAAATGTATATCTCCCGTTCCTGGAACTGATCTCGGCGCGGAAGGTGGGGTTTTGCGGATCTTCTTCCAGGATGGAATTCTCATCATACAGTCCTGTGGCAATGACATGAATCCGCTTCGTGTTATTTACCAGATCAATGACAATCTGCTGATTTGCCTGCAAATCCGGTAATACGGTATAGGTCTTGGAGCCAAAATACAAATCGTCGGGATATTCATCCACCATATTGTTCTGAGCTTTCAATGTGATGATCGCTTCATCCAGGGTGGTCTGGCCTTTTATAAAGGGCTCAAACTCATAATCTTCAGCCACATTGCCCCAGGCAACAAAATGATAATCGCCGGGGAAAACATTGAGGCTCAACATACAATTGTCTATCATCTGATCAACGGTCGCCGATTGCTCACTTAAGAAAAGATCTGTTTCCGCATCAAAAATAAACAAGCTAACTTGCTTTACATCCGATGCGAACCTGTTAACATCCTGCGTCGCATTCCGCTCTGCGTACCGGAGCATAACACGTAATCCGCACACCGACAAATCATCCTGGATACATCCCGGCATTACGGACGACAGAAGACATATCAGGCAGATGGCGGCGACCCTCTTAATCCTACAAAAATTTATCGGTTTCATACAGCTTAATTAATTGTGTAAATAGTAAATAACGAATCCTTCATCCCCGCTCACAATCCGTGCGTTAAGGCTAACGCGGCTCCCGTTAAGGTTAACGCGGCTTGCGTTAAGGCTAACGCGGCTTGCGTTAAGGCTAACGCGGCTTGCGTTAAGGCTAACGCGGCTTGCGTTAAGGCTAACGCGACTCCCGTTAAGGCTAACGCGGCTTGCGTTAAGGCTAACGCGACTCCCGTTAGGGCTAACGCGGCTTGCGTCAGGATTTGCTGAAGATCTCATTCTCATTTCAAAAAAGAACTTAGAGTATCATGTGTAAAGTTGTTCATGTAAGAGAGAAGAGAGAGGGAGAGAGGAGAGAAGCCCTCCCCTCTCTCTTTTCTTCGTCAGTACAGGTAGAAATTAAATAATTACATTCATTTCCTTGCCTGTCCAGTCACGGATGATAATATGTACAGTTATGTTGGTTATACCACCCAGAGGTGTACCATCTTCCAATAAATCACCGGGTTCATTAGCGCCAATGGTATTGAAACCTGTAATATTTGCATCATAATAGTAGTTACGTTTTATGCCGTAATTAATATACTGGCCATTTTGTTCCCCAAAGTTCAAACGATAATAACTTTTACCTCCGGTATATTTGTCGAAGTATGTTAGAACGTCAGCATCGGCGACGAGGCTCGTATAATCTGATAAGTTCGTTTTAGGCGGTGTACTAGGATTCACCAAATGGTAAACCACTTTTTTTGCTAAAAGCAATGCACTACTTCCGCCCAATATAGTCCCTGGTTCAAGCCCTAAGACTCCTGCTTGGATGAACTTGTACAGGTCTGTTGCTGTCGTCTGGTCAGCGGTAGCTTTTACAGGAGAAAACGTGGAGGTTGCTTCATTATAACCAATCACGGCGTCCACATACTTCCCTACAACCGGAAGGAAGACAGCTTCGACTTCTGCATAAGTGGTATTACCTCCATACGCAGTAGTAGGCACATTTTCAGTCACGTAGCGATAAGCTGAAGTTGCCGGCGGGTTCGCTCCTCTGGTTGCAATAGCGATATAATTGTTACTGCTACCTTCGCCTTGATTCCTAAGGTAATAACTTTCAAACGGAGATGCAGCATCACCATAAGGAGTTACCAGCACATTGGATGCGTTGTAATTCTGGAAAGGATATACGGCCTTGTTTATGTTCCAAAGGTGATACTGAACGGTAGCAGGATCAATACGACCTGTGGAGTCCTGGACTATGATTCCCGCAGTTGCTGTCGAACCTGTGGGCTTAGAAGGATCCGTCTTGGTAACGGCAACTCTGGCAACCAACCTGTCCAGTCCCACATTGAAGAAATTATCACTACCTGGGACTTTCGACTCAGCCGCGCTTATACCCGGTTTGAAATCCTTCGTAGCGGTCTTCACATCACTGGAAAAGATAAACTTACTGCCATTTGTACCATACAAAAGAGTATGACTGCTAAAATCAGTCGGATTTGGTGATCCTGTAGTCAGAACAAACGCATTATTCAATCCGGCATAAGTATTCAATGTTGTCGTTCCCTTCGCCGGCACACTCAGAATTGCAGTGGTTGTCCCTCCATTTGCTATAACAAAGAGTTTTTTCGATCCGGAGTAAACCGGTATCGTCAGCATAGAGTCACCCGCTATAGCAATGGCCGTATCTATTTCCAAAGTATTATCTCCTCTGTAAATCAATACACGATACTCTGTAAGAGCCAACGTCGTTTCACCACCGGCAGCATCAACCGACCTTGTAGCGCCGGCACTGCTTGCACTAAACCTAAAGCTTGCATACGTAAGCTCACCATCTTCCTCATCAGAACCGATAATCGAACCATTCTGAGGGTCGTCGTCAATTGGTGTTTCACTGGAACATCCTGTGAAACCTACTGCTATAATAGCAGCCACAGCAAAAAATTTAAATAATCTTTTCATTTTCATTTGATTTAAATTAGTAATACAATAAAATTAATCTCTCTTTTTTTTGTTAATACGCATATAATTGTTTGTTGCAGTTAATAATGTTCATATTTATTGCAGTTGCGACGTGATCATCGTCAATTTGTCAACAGTCGATCGGCTTCCTCCTTCTTCTTAATTTCTTCCAGATTCTTCAAAGCAATCTCCAGATTCCCTTCCGCTGCGCGCTGGAATAAGTTCTTTGCACGCGCCAGGTTGTTTTGCATCATATTCAATACGCCCAGATTGTTGTAGTAGGCCGGGGTATTGCGCTGCGCTTTTTGCAGATAGCGTTCTGCCTTCGTCAGATCTTTGTCCAACAGCGCCGACGCGGCTGCATTCAGATTCGCTACCGGATCATTGGGGAATACGCGCACGGCCGTTTCGAATACAGCACCGAACTCCTTAGTCCCCTCTTCATAGGTGTTTGCCACCGAAAACATTTCATTCAAACTCAGTTGTTGCGGCCGCGTCTGGATGATTTGCTTCGCTTCCTCTACGTCAAACCCGCGCACTGTGTACTCAATACGGCTCACAACACGTCTCAGTCTCGGATAAAGCTCATTCAGCATCCATTCCCACAATCGGCCTCCGTCCAAAGCCTTCAACCGATCTTTCCGCTCCGCCGGGTTGTTGTAATATCGAATGATAGACAAGACCGTTTCCTTAGGTCCGAAATTACTCATCCCTTGTATCATACGTGCCAATCCATCCCAATCTTCCCCTCCGTTACCTAAGCGATACTGCTGTGGAGGAATACCGCTACGCGAAGCCAGATAATTGCGTAAGGATTCCGCCCTTCCGCGCGAAAGTTCGTTGTTGAACGTAATCTCGCCTTCGGGCGATGCAAAGCCGGCAATGGAAACTCCCGTTACCCGCACATTGGCATCCTTGCGTATTTCGCTGATAATGGTTTCTATTTTCGCCAGTTCGCGAGGGTTGTTGCCGAATCTCGGATCAATTTCCGTTTGCGACACGGGGAAATCGAGGAATATGTCGCTCGACTCGCTACGCGATTTCACCGTTTCGACTTCAGGACGTATATAAGCCACATTCGGCAAGACGCGATAAGGCTGTGTTCCGTCCAGAATCACACGGTCGGCAATTTTATCCGAAAGCTGTTGCCTTGTCTCTCCACCGCAGTCGCACAGATCGCTCAATACGATCATTTGCGCCTCCTGCATCCAACTCTCAAAGCCAGTAGTGGTCACATAATGGAATATGTCGCGAGTCTCCTTGTTTAACCCGATCACGGAATGGTGCGCACTGGCAACCTGCCGTTGCAGTCCGTTCAATTCCACCTCGCGCACAAAAGCCTTCTGCTGCTGTTTGCCGTTGATACGAATATTTTTCAGTTTATGTTCTTTTCCTTTTGTATTGGTAAGGACGGGCGTCAATGTCAGATAACGTTCCGAGGCTACGGAAAGGCCGGTAAGGTCGAAATCAATGGAAACCTGAACCGAATCGTCCATTTGTCGCAGGCGCTGTATTTTTACAGGGATCTGCCCGTCATAAACGGTTTGCGCCTCTACAGGTATCCAACCCGTCAAGACCAACAACAATGCGATACATTTATATATAATCTTTTTCATAATTGCGTACTTTCTATTTGATTATATAAATAAGGCTTATGCCGGCTTTCGTCGGTCCGATATAGTCGCGGGTATCGCTTTTTTCTTTTTTCCCACAAGTCACACAGTCATATTTTGTATAGTCCATGAGAGCATACCCTACGCCGAGAGTTGCTTCAATGCTCCACCTCGTATTCAGTACCCAATGATAGCCGTAAGAAAGTCCGCCACCATATAAAGTTCCTTCGTACCGATAGTCAGTCAATGTGCCAAATTTGACTCCACCCAATTCGAGTCCTCCCGCGTTGAAACCGCCTATGTGTGCATGGAAACCAATAAATTGTCCGTTGAAACTCTTACAAAACCAATAACGCGCTTCCGGTTGAATCAGCCAGTGCTTTATTTTACGGTATTCTCCAAATTCCCAGGGATTATAATTGACAGGCAACTCCAATGTCCATTTAGGAGACATCCCCATCTCGAGGCCTAAATTTATCGTGCTCGTCACATCATACAATAGATTTGTCTTCACGGCTACGGTTTGACTGTGTACCGCCACCGGAAAAACAATTACTATTGCAACAATTATTAAGACGTAGATCCTCTTCATTTTCTCTCTGGTTAGTCTAGTTGTTTTATTTTTTTTTCTAATTCTATCTTTTGACATTAGCCCTCTCTATGTTTAGTAAAGAGTTTTCCTGTTAAGTTATTTATTCTGTCTTTTGTTTGTTTATCACGGGCAAAGGTATAGCATTTTTTTATGCAATAATCATTTTTCAAAACGTTTTTATTTACAAATTAATCAACATGCGTTTTTTTTGCGTTTTTTTCTTGCTCGAACCTCGATTTTTTCAACAATTCACCTGGTGTGCAGCCGTACTGCTGTTTGCAAAACCGGCAAAAATGAGTAGCGGAATGAAATTTAAATTCATTGATAAGTTCCCGAAGGGTGACATCAGGGTCCATAGCTTTATAGCGGACATGCCGGGCGATCTGACTAAGTATCCATTGGCGCGGCGACGTGCCGAATGTTTCGCGAAACTTCATGTCAAAAGCCGTCCGTTTCATTCCTGCTTTATCTACCAACTCGGTGACACTTTCTACTTTCAGATAATTTTGCAGAATAAAACCTTTAAAATCCGAAACTCCGATAATAGGATACAATAGATGTAGGATTTCTTCTTTGGAATAACATCTACGCAAGACAAGAAAAAATTCTTTTTCCTTTATCTCATGTAAATGCTCACAATCGATTCCACCCTTAAGATAACCTATGAGCAAATCAACAAAGGACGTCAAGGGATATCGAATCGGAGTAGGAATGAAATTGTATTCTACCTGATCACGCATAGACTGGTAAGAATGCAGCATGGCTTTGTCGCATATGTGTTGCAAAACATCAAATGACATCACCAATAAAACGGAATCTTCCAGCGCTTCACAAGACATTTTTGTCCCTTTGGGGATCAATATACATTCTTCTTTCCGGATTTTACGTGGAGCGTATTCTTCACGACGGATACGTAGCTCTCCTTCCTTGAGAAGGAAAAGATGGTTGCAAGCAGCGCTCAACTTCTCTAAAGTCGAGCCTTTTTTGATTGTGGCACACTTGAATCCTGTCTGAAAATCAGATTTATACCTGTGACAAGACACGTGATCTTCTATATAAAATAAATTTTCCATAAAATGAATTTATAACTATCACACAATTAAACGACACAAATATACGACATATTTATCAATTCAAACATTTGAACACATAATTCACATATCACCGGCACTTTCGGATTGCATAATAAAAAGATTTTTCCTACTTTTGCATAAACGCCAAAAGTTAATGGATGAAAAGTTTATCGTACATAAGTGCCATGTTCAACAGCTATACCACAACAGAAGGTATCTGTTTTAAAAACTATGATGTTGATGACGGAGAAAAATTCTGCAATTTGGATTCGGAAATAAATCATCTGGTTTTTCTGACAAGAGGAGATTTGTCGGCACAATACAATGAATTTCAGTCCATAAAAGTAAAAAACAGAGAATTATTCTTATTCCCTAAATCCGTCCGGTATGCCCTGACAATTCTTACTCCATCGGACCTGCTGGTTTGCTCTTTCGAATCCCTGCAACCCATTTACAACGAGCTGAACTTTCGGATTTATACCGCCATACGTTCTTTGATCCAATTCACCTTTGCTCCTGTTCCAATACACGATATACTGAACGAATACATACTTTTATTCACTGAATACCTGAGAAAAGGCATAAAATCCGAACTTATGTGCAAGCTGAAATTTCAAGAGCTATTCCTGCTATTGAGCGAACTGTATAATAAAAAAGAGATAGCCGGCCTGTTCTATCCTATCTTAGGGCAATCACTTGGTTTCAAAAACCGGGTTATGCAATATTTCCCTACGGTCAATAATGTGGATGAACTGGCGAAAAAAATGAACATGGGAAGAGGCAATTTCGATATGAAGTTCAAGAAAGAATTTGGAATGACTCCCCTGCAATGGATCTTAAAAGAAAAAGCTAAACACGTTTATTTTAGTCTGTCAGAGCCGGAAAACACACTAAACGACATTATGAATAAGTACAACTTTAATTCTTTTACACACCTGAATCGCTTCTGTAAGCAACAGTTCGGTTGCACGCCTTCCGAATTAAGAAAAAGACTAACGCAAAATGATTAAGAAAGTACCTTTTATCAAAATTGTAAACACTATTACGGTTTTTGAAAACGTAAAATTACCACGAACTCTATACATTTGCAATGTTTTACAGCTAGAGTATGCAGAAAAGAATAAATCTGATTCTTATTTATTACATTTTCTATGTACAGCTTAAAAACAATAAGTATAGAAGTAATTATTATTATAAATTTATCAGAAAAAAGAAATGATTAATTCAGTTTATTTTGAAGAGCGATTAGCAAACAGCTCTAACGACATGCGGGCAGGGTTTAAATATGTTGAAGCAGAAAGTAAAACATCTTTCTCTTTCAAACATAAAGACCTGCATTATCTCATCTTTCTATTGGAAGGAAGTGCACGGGCCGATTACAACGAATTTAGGAATCAACCCATCGGCCAAAATGAATTTGTCTTTTTTCCCAAGTTGTCCAATGCCTTGATAACAACGATCGAACCATGTAAAATGGTTGTATTCTCGTTTTTTGCACTTAAGACGTCTTGTGAGAAAAATGCTTTCCAATCATATTGGAGACTTTCACCCAATATTACGCACAAATTCGAAGCCCTTCCCTTTCGGACGCCCTTAATTGAGTTTTTTGACTTACTTATTTTATATCTGCAAAAGAACATCAACTATGCCCATTTGCACGAGATAAAACATCAGGAATTATTCCTTATCCTGCATACGCAGTATCCGAAAGAGGAATTAGCCAATCTGTTTTATCCGATCATCGGCAAATCGTTTGATTTCAGGACTCTGATCATGGATAATTATCTCAAGATTCATCATATAGATGAGTTGGCGCATTTATCGGGAATGGGAAGGACGAACTTCGATAACAAATTCAAAGAAGAATTTGGCACCTCTCCCCATCAATGGATACTCAAACAAAAAGCAAAGCACGTACGCAACAGTTTATCCGAACCGGATTCGACATTCAGCGATGTGATGAGGAAGTACAATTTTAACTCTGCAACCCATTTTACACGGTTTTGCAAACAACAATTCGGGTGTACGCCGACCGAATTAGTGAGACGGCTGCATCATGCTGAATCAGATCCATATATGTCTACACAAACTCTCTGAACGAACCGGACTGATTCATCTGCGCTAACCTTTCGAACTCTCTCTCTTTTTTTGGGGAATATAGCTATCTTTGCCTTGTTTAACAACAGACAAGGATGATATTGATAGCTGACAGCGGGTCAACAAAAACCCAGTGGTGCGTTGCTGACAGAAAAAAAACTGTACAACAGATTTTTTCGACAGGAATAAACCCTTATTTCCAAACATCTAAAGAAATCAGGCAAGACATGGAAGCTGATCTGCTTCCTTCTATTAAAGGTTTTGATATTGAAGCTGTGTACTTTTATGGCGCCGGTTGTACTTCGCCGGCAAAAAAGCAAGTCATATACGACGCCCTTTCTCTGTTTTTACCTGCCTCTATTGAAGTTTATAGTGACCTGACGGGAGCTGCTCGTGCTTTATGCCGGCAGCAGCCGGGCATTGCCTGCATACTTGGAACAGGCTCCAACTCCTGCCTGTATAATGGGCGGGCGATTATTAGCAATGTCTCCCCGTTAGGTTACATCCTGGGCGATGAAGGTAGCGGCGCCGTACTGGGCAGGCTATTACTAAGCGGCTGTCTGAAGAATCAGTTGCCTGCTCATCTGATTGATAAATTCATGAGTCAGTACAACGTGACGGCGGAAGACGTTCTGGAGCGTGTGTATCGGCAACCATTTCCCAATCGCTATCTGGCCACGCTCTCCCGTTTCTTGTTTGAAAACATCCATGAACCGGCCATATACGAGCTCGTGTATAAAGGATTCCGAAGCTTTTTTGTTCGCAATGTTATGCAGTATGCGGATTTCGAAGCCTATCCGGTGCATTTTACCGGTTCGATAGCCTTTTATTATCAACCGGTGCTCAGGGATGCGGCCCGCTCATTGTCCATCCATATAGAGCGTATCGAACTGACACCCATGCCGGGTTTGCTGGCTTATCATTCCTGAAAGGGTGAGGAGCTGTAAAAGAAATTATCGTCGGATTATCGCCGGAGACCGGCAAGGAAGGCCGTTAGCTGTGGAATCAGAGCCTGACGTTCCTCATTGTATATAATGTAAGAAGCATATGTTTTTTTGACCTCGTCGGGCCATTGGTTTTTTATCCGGTGGAGGACTTCGTCGCGGGTGGCTCCATCGCGGGCCATGACGCGTTCGATCCTCCTCTCCAGGGGAGCGGTTACCATGAGAGAGAGATCGACAAGGCGGTTGAAACCCGATTCAAAAAGGATGGCCGTCTCAATCGCGCAAATGCCGGACGATGAGGTCTGCCTATCTGCCCAGTCAAGGAAATGACGGCTTACTTCGGGATGGATGATCGCATTGACGCGCTTGAGCATTTCCGGATCGCTAAAGATACAGGCTGCAAGGCGCTTGCGGTCGATAGCGTCACCCCGGTAAATGGTTTCGCCAAATAAACCGATCAGTCCTTGCCGTATCAAAGGAGAGGTAATCGTCAGGCGTTTACTTCCGGCATCTGCGTCGTAGACAGGTATACCCATCACTTCCAGCAGGGAGGAAACAATTGACTTTCCACTGCCTATTCCGCCTGTCAAGCCTATTTTCATCATTTATTTTGTTCCAGGATAAATTCTATGGAATCTTGCGAAAGGGAGACGCGGTCCATCCAGTCCGGTTTGCGGGTTAAGCGCAAGGGGATCATACCCGATGCGTTGTCTTCCGGGTTGGCGACGAGTGTTTCGACGGCAAAATCTTTTTCCGACAAATCTTTAAAAAGTGAAAGGGGAACATTGCAGGTCACTCTCACTACTGACGGGAACATACGGATGGCATAGCCTGCCGGGATCTGTTTGCACAAGATGGGTATTTCGAGTGTCTTTTGTGTATATTCCTCGATAGG
This sequence comes from Tannerellaceae bacterium, assembly GCA_031271045.1. GTDB lineage: Bacteria > Bacteroidota > Bacteroidia > Bacteroidales > Tannerellaceae > DFXE01. The sequence continues at coordinate 57,005 of JAISWO010000029.1, read as the reverse complement.
TATCGTCACCGACACGACATCAGGGTCGAACGTCACTCCGTCGGTTTTGCGGAGTTTTAATTTACGGGTAATTGTTTTGTTTCCCTTTTTTATTTCCGTATAAACGGTTGGTATTGATGTGATGGTTGCCAGGACAAGGTCCGGAGCGTACGCTTCGGTCGTGGATGGGGAGACGATGATGTCGCCGGATACCTGAAAACCGGGCTCTGTACGTATGTTGCCATCGAAGTAGACCGGGAGTTTCTTTTTTCTCAGTTTGCTGTAAGGTGCGATGATCTGCCGAGGTTCGAAGCCAAGCAGGTGAGTTGTGGGGATCAGTTGCTTGGCGATCATTCCTTCGAGGTCGTTTTCCGACAGCCGGAGGGCGCTATCGGACAGAAAATGCGTCTCTTGCATACCGACGTCGAGGGAGGCGCCCGACTGTCCCAGCGTATAGTTGAGCAATATGCTGCCTTTGTCGCGGATGCGGACGTTTATCCTGGAGGGCGGGGTATGTACGAAGGCCATATCGGGGGGCATTTCTTTGTAATGGACGGGGATTTGTAATTGTATCTCGTACTCTTGCTGCATACTTTGCAGTGCCCAGAAGACGAAGGAGAGGCAGAAAAAAAACAGAAAGATTAAAACTTCTTTCCACCGAAAGTGGGGAAAGAAAGTTTTAGTCTCCCTGTGGACAGACTTGAATATGTGCGACAGGCTATCAAGTCGTATCATGGCGAAGGGGGGTTATTTCGCGTCTTCTGCCGAGGCAAAGACAGAGCCTTTGTCTATGCGTATCCGGACTCCTTCGGCTATTTCGAGCACCATATAATGCTCCGATATTTCTTTCACGCGCCCAAAGATTCCGCCGGCTGTTACCACTTTATCTCCGGGTTTCATAGCTTCGCGGGCTTTGCGGATGTCTTTTTGTTTCTTTTGCTGCGGGCGAATCATAAAGAAATAGAATATAACCACGATGGCTATGATCGGCAGGAAGCTAACCAGGCCGCCTGACGCATTGCCGCCTGTCGTTGCCGGGGCGGCATCCAGTAAAATACTCAGTAAGTTCATCATTTTTTATTTTGTTTTATTTGTTTGTTGGTATATATAATATGTGTAACGCGAGGTCAAAAGTAATGATAAGTTGTCTGAATTACTCAGAAAGAATCGTTTTTTTGTTTTTCAGACCTTTTTTTCATCACTAATTCAAGAGTCAGTCTTTGAATAACACCTTCTCTTTTTTCAGTTCTTCTACGGCGGCATCTAATATGCCGTTGATGAATACGCCGCTTTTGGGGGTGCCGTAGTATTTGGCGGTGTCGATATATTCGTTCAGGCTGACGCTTACCGGGATGGAGGGGAAGGTTAGTATCTCGGTCAGGGCGATCTGCATGATGATCATATCAATGTTGGAAATGCGTTCGACATCCCAGTTTTTGATGTGATGGCTCAGGCGTTGGCGGATATCTACGCCGTGCAAGAGGGTTTCGCGAAACAGCTTGACGGCGAACAGGCGGTCTTCTTCGTCTTTGAACATAGGCAGGAGCATGTGCTTGCTGCCTTCTTCTTCCCTGAAGCGTTTGATGGTTTTCAGTATGAAGGCTCCGATGGTTTCCATATCATCGTTCCAGAAGATGCTTTTGTCTTCCAGGTAGTCGGCGACGTAATCGTTCCTTTGGATGCATTTCTTGAAAGCTTCGCGCCAGAATGTTTTGTCTGTTTCGTACGAATCGTCGGGATTTTCTATGTATTGGGTATAGAGGTCGGAGGAGAGGATTATATCCAGGGTGCTTCGGAGGAAGTCGGGATCGTTGATCCATGATATTTTGTATTCGCTTATGTAGCGTTGTAAGTCTTCGTTTCGGCTCAATTGCTGTGCAAAGCGGTTATTTACGAGTCGCATGTTGGGATGAAGATCTTCGTCGGTGGGCATGTATTTATGTTTGCGGCTGTCTAATTGCCGTTCGTGAAGGTTTGTAAGGTCAATGATGAGAAGCAGGAGGTAATGGTACAGGTCGTAGGCTTTGCGCAAACTGAAGAGCAGTTCGTTTTCTGCTGCTTTCAGATCGTTGTTTCCGTTCTGGTAATAAGCGTAGACGATCTGAAGGATCTTGATACGTATCAGTATTCTATTTATCATTGTATAAAAGAACTTCTTTATATTTTGTTTTAATGGCTGCAAAGATAGGAAAAGTTTCCGGAAGGAGAGGAATCTTCCTGTCGGAGTATGGTATGTGCGATTGGGTATATATAAAGGAAAAGCCCGGAGAAGTATGGGTTACTTCTCCGGGCGGTTGTTGTTCCGGAAGGAGGTCTTTGTTATTGCTTCCTGCCTTCGGTGATGCTTCCGGGGTAGAAGGCGCCGGTAAGGTTGGCGAGGACGACGTCGTCCTTCTCGACCCAGGCGGTGCAGGGGCCGGCGTTGTAGGTGGGGACGTCGAATGTGCTGTTGGCTTGCGGGCCGACTTTCAGGCCGACGGGTTTCTCTGTGTCGCCTTCTTGCAGGACTTCAAGGCCGGTGATGGGAAAGAGGTCGAAGGCTGTGACGCCGGCTTCGGGGTCGAGCAGGAGGACGAGGGTGGCGCCGACGGCTTCGGCGAAGAGGTCGGCTGCGGAGTCGGGATTCGTCAAGGTGACGTACATCGTCGAACCATCCGTCACGGCCTGGGCGGCGATGGAGAAGGAAGGCGTAAGGTCGCCGTCGTCATCTTCGTCATCATCATCTTCATCGTCGGGTTTGGAGCTGCCGCCGCCGCCGATATGAGCGTATTTCTTTTCATAATAGATAATGATGTCGTTCATGCCGTCGATGATTTCGCCTAAGGCTTCCATGTAGGCGGTCCGACCGTTGAGCTTGGCCAGAAGGTAGAAAATATTGAGGCCATCGGCAAGGTTACCGCCGGCTACGTCGGTATTCGGGCGGGCGGTCTTCATATTGCCGATGCGTTGGGCGCTGCCCTGACTGTGTTCGCGTTCGGAGAGGATTTCTTCCAAGGCGTTGTTGGCGGCTTCGAGGTCGTCGACGGCTTCCGTAAGGTCGAGGGTGGCGATGTGGGTGGCGTACTTAGGCAAACGGAGGTCTTGAATCAGATTGACGATCAGCGCGCTGGCCTGTGTCAAGGACGTCGAGGGGATGCTTTTGTAGTTGTTGATCACATAGTCGAGCGCTTCGGCGGCGGCCACTTCGGCGGGATTTTTATTGTAGTGTGCTGCGTCGACGTGCAGTTTGATGCGCCGGAAGACCGTCATCCGTTGCTGGTCAGTATCGCCGATCCCGGGCGTTTCTTCGGCGCGGGCGTTGCGTTTGAAGATCTCGTCTTCTTTTTGGAAGACCGTTTTGAGGACGAGCATTAGCTTGAGCAAGTCTCCCAGTTTGCCTTCAAATCTCACTAAGAGCTTGATAATTTCTCTGTAGAATTCGTAGTGATCGCCATTGCGGAGGCGTCGAACGAGTCGGATAAATTTGCGTACCTTCTTCATATCAGTTTATTTTTTGTTTGGGTTGAAAAATTCTCTACAAATGTACCGCTATAATTAAATAAAAACAAACCACAGCGTCTTCTTTTATATTTTTTAAAGATATCCAACAGTGCGGGACGCTAACGTTTGCCCCCGGTTTTTACCGTCCCGTAATGTGTGCCGCCAACGTTTTTACTATTTTCTGCCAGCCACAATGCGTGCCACCAACGTTTGCCCTGATTTTTCGGTTTCACGCATTGCGTGACAGGTAAAAAGCGAAAGAAACAATGCTTTCTCCCCTTGCAGACGTCAAGATCCGGAGCAAAACGTTAGTTTCACGCATTGCGCGACGTCAAAAAATAATAAAAACGTTGCTTTCGCCCCTTGCAGACGCCAAGGTCCGGAGCCAAACGTTGGTGTCACACATGGTGTGCTGGCAGAAAATAGTAAAAACGTTGGTGTCCCTCCTTGCAGACGCCAACATCCGGAGCAAAACGAAGGCGTCACACATTGTGCGACGCCTTCAAATGAACGACTATATTCTTGTCTCAGAATGATTCTATACTTGTCCGGAGCGCAACCTCCGTCGTCCAAAGCCGGGACATAAACGCCGCCGGTAAGATGACGGAAGTCCGGAGAAATTCCCCCGCTTGCCACGACCAGGTACCGGTCGCCTCACCTCAGGTGGCTGTGCTTGATGCCATAAAGGAAGTAGATAACCAATCCGATGATCGTCCAGCCAATCAAACGAACCCAGGCTGCACCGGGAAGGAAGATCATCTGGATCACGCAGATGGCCGCGCCCAGCAAAGGCAGGTAGGGCGAGAAGGGCGTCTTGAACGGACGATTCAATTCCGGCCGCGTCCGGCGCAGGATGACGACCGAAACGCAGACGATCGTGAACGCCAGCAGCGTGCCGATGCTCACCAACTCGTTCAGCACCTGCAAGGGGAAAAGCCCGGCAATGATCCCCGTCGCGCAACTGGCCAGGATCGTGGCGTTCTGTGGAATCCCCGTGCGGGGATTCACACGTGCGAGCACGGGGGGCAGCAGGCCATCTTTGGCAATGGCATAGTAAATGCGCGACTGCCCCAGGCTCATTACCAGGATGACGGAGCTAAGGCCGGCGATAGCGCCGAGTTTGATCAGCGGACTGAGCCAGGTCAGCCCCTCTGCCCGGTCGATGGCCAGGGCGATGGGTGCCGGCACGCTTAGTTCGTCGTAACGGACGATGCCGGTGAGTACGGTCGTTACCAACATATAGAGGACGGCGCAGACTAAGAGCGAAATCAGTATGCCACGAGGCATGTCGCGTTGCGGATTGCGCGTTTCCTGGGCGGCCGTCGATAGCGCATCGAAACCGAGGAAGGCAAAGAAGACAATGCCGGCGCCACGCAGGATACCACTCCATCCGAAATGTCCCGCCTCGCCGGTATTCGCCGGTATATAGGGTGTATAATTGCTCGTGTCGATGTGCGAAAGGCCGAAGCCGATGAAGAGCAGGATGACCGAAATCTTGATAATAACGATCACGTTATTGATCGCAGCCGACTGTTTGATGCCGCCCATGAGCAACGCCCAGACGACGGCCACGATAAAGACAGCCGGAAGATTCAACAAACTCCCCGTCCATCCCCAGACGCCGTTGTCGTAATAGAACGTCGACTGCGCGATCTGCGGTGGCAAGCTGATTCCCCAGCTATCAAACAGGCTCAGCATATAACCCGACCATCCCACCGCAACGGAAGAACAGGCAAAGAGATATTCCAGCACAAGCGTCCAGCCTATAAACCAGGCCAGCAATTCGCCCATCGTGGCATAAGAATACGAATATACGCTGCCCGACACAGGGATCATGGCGGCAAATTCGGAATAACACAGCCCGGCCAGTACGCAGGCGACGGCCGAGATTATGAACGAGATAGTCAGCGCCGGCCCTGCATATTCGGCGGCCGCCTGCCCGGTGATGACAAAGATGCCCGCTCCCACGATGGCTCCGATTCCGAGCGTCACTAAGTTCGTAGCGGTCAGGTTACGCTTCAGTCCTCCGTTCGATTGGGAGGCTTCCCGCAGGATAGCTGCAATGTCTTTTTTCTTGAATAGTTTGTCTAACATAGAGTTGATATTTGCGATTCTGGGCAAATGTAGTCATTTTACGTAAAAACAGAAGGGGCGCACGGAAATTCCGTAACGCCCCCCCATGTATTAAAATAAATTATGAAGAAAGTCTTTAGTTTGTATGGTCGTTATTTCTTGCAATCGCCCGACGAGAATGCAACCAACATCCAGACGGTTTTTTCCTGTCCTTTAAGATAGTCGCTCATCAGGGCAACGGTTGCTTCGTCTTTGGCGTCGGAGGCAAGCGACAGCAGGGCGCGTTCTTCTTCGATCAGCAGGCCGTAAGTGTCGAGGACATTCTTCAGCGCTTCGTCGCCGCACGAGACGCCGGTGATTTCTTTGATCCGGGAAGTCTTCAGGTATTCGCTGAAAGCGCTGACCGGTTCTCCTCCCAGCATAAGGATACGTTCGGCTATTTCATCTACCTTCTCGGCCGCATCGTCATACAGTTCTTCAAATTTGCTGTGAAGTACGAAAAAGCCGTGTCCTTTGATGTTCCAGTGAAACCCGCGCAGGTTGGTGTAGAACAACTGGTAGTTGGACAATAACTGTTGCAGAGCTGCAATCACTTTACTTGCTTTGGAAGCATCCAAATGGAGATAATCTAATGTTTTCATATTGCTTTATTTTTTAGTGTTTTCTTATTCTTTTCTTTTTTTATCCGATGCAAAGGTAAAAAGAATATACGATATCCGTCAAACAGAATATATGTATAATGATATAGATATATTTTATTTCTTCCTGTTCAGCGGATCTTCTTCGCCTTTCAGCACCGGAACGCTGATGTGGTACTTAACGGCCAGGATACGGATGATGAATACGCTGATGGCGGAGATAAATTGCGCCAGCGACGAAGGTATGGCCAGCAAAGTGCAGCCGTAATAAGCCACTCCGCCGAATACGCACGCCAGGGCGTAGATATCTTTGCGGAAAATCAAAGGCTCTTCGTTGATCAGAATATCGCGCATCATACCGCCGAACGAGCCGGTAATGGTTCCCATCACGATGGCCACCCACATGGGGAAGCCGTAGTCCAACGTTTTGACAACGCCTACGATGACAAACAGTCCCAGACCGATGGCGTCAAAGATAAAAAACGTATTGTTCAGCCGTATGACGTATTTCCTGAAAGCGATCACAAACAAGAGGGCCAGCCCCGAGACGATCAGGTACGAAGGCTGCTCCATCCAGAACGGAGTTGCATTGAGCAGAATGTCGCGGACGGTTCCTCCGCCGACGGCTGTGACGATGCCTACCACATAAGCGCCGAACCAGTCGAATTGCTTGGCGGATGCCAGGCGGATACCGCTGATGGCGAAGGCAAAGGTGCCGGTATAGTCGCAAACAGTTATAAAGTCGATCATCTATTGAGTTATTATTGTAGGTTTTTACTAAGTACTCGCCGGGCGTCGGTTTCGCTGAGGTTTCGCCTGCGGGCGTAGTCGAAGAATTGTTCGTCGTCGATAGCGCCGATCATAAAGTAGGAGGATTCGGGATGGGCGATATACAGGCCACTGACCGAAGCGGTCGGATGCATGGCGCCATTCTCGGTCAAACGTATGCCGATCCGCGAGAAGTCCAGCAGCGCGTCTAAGCTTACATTCAGCAACTGGTCGGGTAGGGAGGGATAGCCTATGGCGGGACGTATACCTTTATATTTTACCTGGAAAAGTTCGCCTACGCTGAATGATTCGTCCGGCGCATAGCCCCAATACTCGCGGCGTACCTTCTCGTGGAGATATTCGGCGGAGGCTTCGGCTAAGCGGTCGGTCAGGCTTTGCAGGAGCATGGAGGAATAAGTGTCGCCATCATCCTCAAAGGCTTGTTGAAGCGGTTCGATGCCTGCTCCGGCGGTTACGGCAAAGGCGCCGATGTAGTCCGTACGTCCTTCGGACAGAGGGAGGATATAATCAGCCAGGGATTTGTACGCCTCGTCTTCCCTGCGTGTCTGCTGTCGCAGCATGGGGAAGGCGGGGCGGTTGCCATCCGGCAGCACGATCGTGTCGCCTTCGCTATACGCAGGGAAGAAGCCGTACAGAGCTTGGCAGCAACGGATGTTGGTTGCGGCGAGACGGTCGAGCAAGCGGGTCGCATCAGTATAAAGCTTCAAGGCTTCTTCCGCCTTGGCGCGTTCTTCGGCGGGGAAGCCGGCCAGCCAGGATGTGCGGCAGGCGATGCAAGCATCCGTTGCGGCGATGCCGGCATAGTGTCCGCTCAGTTTCCAGGCGAGGAAGAAGAATTTCCAATTGATATACGGCCGGAGTGTTTCTACCGGGAGGTGAATGAGCTGTACGCCCTCCTGGCAGGACGGACGGACGGGACGGTAGCCGGCCCAGTCTATCCGGGGAGGATGCGTCCGGGCGTAGGCGAGCGAGACGGTCTCCGCCCGTTTGTCATCGAGGGAGCGGCGCAGTTTCTCGTATTCGCGGTTCAGTTCGTCTATGAAGCTCCGGCGCGTATCGGGATTGAGGAGTTTGGCGGCGACGAGCGGGCCTTGCGAGGCATCGAGCACGTGTATCACCGGATAGTCGTAATGGGGAGCGATCTTGACGGCCGTATGCAGCTTCGAGGTTGTGGCTCCTCCGATCATGACAGGGATAGTGAGGCCGGCCTTTTGCATCTCTTCGGTCACGTGCACCATTTCTTCCAGCGAAGGAGTGATCAGTCCGGAGAGGCATACCAGATCAGGCTTCTCGGCGACGGCCGTCCGGACGATGACGTCGGCAGGCACCATCACGCCCAGGTCGACGACCTCGTAATTGTTGCAGGTGAGTACGATGGAGACGATGTTTTTGCCGATGTCGTGCACGTCGCCCTTGACGGTGGCGAAGATGACTTTGCCGGCCTTGCTGCTGCCGGCTGTTGTCCGGCCTGCTTCGATGGCGGGTTGGAGGATGGCGACGGCCTTCTTCATGGTGCGGGCCGTTTTGACAACTTGGGGGAGGAACATCTTTCCGGCGCCGAAGAGTTCGCCTACTTTGTTCATCCCGCTCATCAGCGGGCCGTCGATGATGTCGACGGCGCGAGGATAGAAGCGGAGCGCTTCGGCCATGTCTTCTTCGAGGAAATCGGTGATGCCTTTCTTCAGCGCGTATTCTAAGCGTTCGGGCAGCGGGGTTTCGCGCCAGGCGTCTTGTCGGACGGCGGCTTCCGGCGTCGAGCCGGCGTCGACGGTCTGCTGGGCGTAGGCGATCAGTTCTTCGGCGGCATCAGGACGGCGGTCGAGGACGACGTCTTCGATCAGAGTGCGCAGGGAAGGCTCGATATCTTCGTACATGACGGCGGACGAGGGATTGACGATGCCCATATCCATTCCTTTGGCGATGGCGTGGTAAAGGAATACGGCGTGCATAGCTTCGCGCACGTGGTTGTTGCCGCGGAAAGAGAAAGATAGGTTACTCACGCCGCCGCTCACGCGGGCGCCCGGCAGGTTTTGTTTGATCCATTCCACGGAGCGGATGAAATCCAGGCCGTAGCGATTGTGCTCTTCCATGCCGGTGGCGATGGCCAGGACGTTGGGGTCGAAGATGATGTTGTGGGGGTCGAAGCCTGCTTTATCGACTAAGAGGCGGTAGGCGCGGCGGCATACTTCTGTTTTCCGTTCGACGACGTCGGCCTGTCCTTGCTCGTCGAAGGCCATGACGACGACGGCGGCGCCCAACTGTCGGATGCGTGATGCACGGGCGAGGAAGATATCTTCGCCTTCTTTGAGGCTGATGGAATTGACGATGCTCTTTCCCTGGGTGCACATCAGGGCTTGTTCGATGACGTCCCATTTGGAGGAGTCGATCATCAGGGGGACGCGGGCGATGTCCGGTTCGGAAGCGATCAGGTTGAGGAAGGTGGTCATCTCTTTGGCGGCGTCGAGCATGCCGTCGTCCATATTGATGTCGATCACCTGGGCGCCGTCGTCGACTTGCTTGCGGGCGATGGAGAGAGCTTCTTCGTAGCGGCCTTCCCGGATGAGGCGGAGGAATTTGCGCGAGCCGGCCACGTTGCAACGTTCGCCTATGTTGATGAAGTTGTTGCCGGGTTTTACTTCGAGCAGTTCCAGGCCGGAGAGGCGGAGGGCGTCTGTAGGGGTAGCCGGTATGTGCGGGCGGGCGCCACGGACAAGTTCGCCGTAGCGTGCGATATGGGCCGGCGTCGTTCCGCAGCAGCCTCCTACGATGTTGACTAATCCTTGTTGGATGAAGGAGCGGATGTGTTGCGCCATGCTGTCGGGCGTTTCGTCGTAGAGGCCGAAGCTGTTGGGCATACCGGCGTTGGGATGTGCGCTGATGTAATACGGCGCTTGCCGGGCCAGATCTTCGAGGTAAGGCATCATGTCGGCGGCTCCGAAGGAGCAGTTCAGGCCGACGCTGACGATATTGGCTTGTTCGACGGAAGCGAGGAAGGCGGCGAGGGTCTGTCCGGAGAAGGTGCGTCCGCCTTGCGCCGAGAGGGTGACGGAGAGCATGATGGGGAGGTCGCGGTTTGCTTCCTTGAGGGCGGTTCCGGCGGCTTCGAGGGCGGCTTTGGCGTTGAGGGTGTCGAATACTGTTTCGATGAGGATGATGTCGATGCCTCCTTCGAGGAGGGCGGCGATCTGTTCTTTGTAGGTTGCGTAGAGGCCGGCGTAAGTGACAGACCGGAAGGCGGGGTCGTTCACGTCGGGGCTCATTGAGGCGGTCTTGTTGGTAGGCCCTATGGATCCGGCGACGAAGATCGTCCGTTCGGGATGCGCGGTCATAAAGGCGTCGGCCTCGAGGCGGGCCAACAGGGCGGCTTGGCGGTTCATTTCGCTCACAGAGTCCTGCATATCGTAGTCGGCCATTGAGATGGCGTTGGCGTTGAACGTATTGGTGGAGAAGATGTCAGCGCCGGCTTCGAGGTAGGAGCGGTAGATGCTGCGGATGATATCGGGGCGGGTGAGGCTCAGGAGGTCGTTATTGCCGGCCTGGTCGGTGGGGAAGTGGGCGAAGCGTTCGCCGCGGTAATCCTGTTCGGTGAGTTTATGTACTTGGATGAGGCTGCCCATGCCGCCGTCGAGTATGAGGATCTTCTCCTGGAGGAGCTTCCGGAATTGGTCTGTGTTCATTGTGTCTGTATCTTTATTGTATCTATATCTTTATCTGTTGGTGTTGTGTATATATGTAGTCGTACAGTCGGCGGAGCCATACGACTGCGGCGGCGAAGAGGAGTCGCGTAAGGAGTATCCAGAGGGCCGGGATACCGATGGCGACGAAGATGATGGTATCTTCCAACATGGAATGATTGACGGCTAAGTGATAGTTCAGGAGGTTGCCGTTCTTGCAGGAGAGTTTCTTTTGTTCCACTTGTTCGACCATGATGGCTCCTCCGTAGGCTAATCCTACGAGATTACCTACGAGCCAGAGGAAGGCTGTATCGCGGGGGAGGCCCATGAAGCCCATCAGCGGGGCGAAGACGTTGGAGAGTCCTTTCATCAGGCGGAATTCTTCGAGGATGTAGTGGAGGATCATCAGCGCGGTGACGATGGCGACGATGGTGAAGACGACTTTCATCGAGCTGACGAACCAGAGGATGAAGACGTCGCGGAGGCTATCGTACGCTTCGGCGCCGGCGCTGACGCCGACGGTTCCCCATCCGTCGCGCGGCATTATCCAATGGAGACTCAGGGCGATGACGAAGCTCATCACGATGCGCAGCAGAGTGATTTCCCAGAAGCGGGATCCGGTGCGGGCCTGGACGGAGGATTCGACGACGAGGTTGTGTGATACCAGGCACATCAGGGCCAGGATCGTGGCTTCACGTACGCCTAAGCCCATGGAAGAGATCAGGGCGATGGGTGCATACAGGGGGCAGAAGATACTTGTGATAAATACGATGGCTGTTTCGCCCGGCAGTCCGATGAGGGAGAAGAGCGGTTCGAGCCGGGCGGAGAAGGCGCCGAGCAATCCCGAATACTGGAGCAGGCGAACCAGCAGGGAGATGGGCAGGATGATCTTCAGGAGCCAGAGACAGGTCCTGGCGGATCGGGGTAGCGCCTGACGGACGCAGGTACATATCCGGGTGAGGATTGTATTCATGGGGTAGGGGAGTTATCGTTTGAAGGCGCGGTCCATTTCGCGTTTATCGTCGCGTTGGCGGATAGATTCGCGTTTGTCGTATTCTTTTTTTCCTTTGGCAATGGCGATGACGATCTTGGCCAGGCCTTTGTCGTTGATGAACAAGCGGGTGGGGATGATGGTGAAGCCGGTGTTGCGGGCGGTGGATTCGAGTTTCTTCAATTCCCGTTTGGTGAGCAGCAGTTTGCGGTCGCGGCGGGCCTGGTGGTTGTTGTAGGTGCCGTAGAAATATTCGGCGACGTACATGTTTTTGAGCCAGAGCTCGCTTTTCTCGACGAGGCAGTAGGTGTCGACCAGGCTTGCTTTGCCTAAGCGGATGGATTTGATTTCCGTTCCGGTGAGCACCAGGCCGGCGGTGAAGGTTTCGAGCAGTTCGTAGTCGAAGGTAGCCCGTTTGTTTTTGATCTGTATGTTAGTTTGCCATTTCTCTTTCATGATTGGTATATATTTTCAGCTCCTCAGTCCGGGCATCAGGATGAAGAGGATGCGGTTGATTATTTCGGGTGTCAGGACGATCAGCAGTGATGCGGCGACGGAAAGTTTCAGACGATGGTGTTCGACGGTTTGCAGATAAGGCATCACTCCTTCCCAGGCGATGTAGAGGGTGGCAAGGAAAAGGATAAAGATGCGAAGGAAAAGGAAGTCGAACAGCGGGATGATGGGCAGGAGGGCGAAAAGGATGTGCAGAGCAAAGAGGCCGGCCGAGGCATAGCCCGTAAACCGCCGGCAAAGCAGCAAGTTGTCTTGCTGTTTGAAGATTCTCTTCCGCAGCTCGTTCAGCAGGTAAGCGGCCAGGAAGTATCCTCCGAAGGATGAGAAGATGGCTTTGATGGCTGCTTTGATGGCATGTTCGAATTGGAAATCTCTTTCGGCGAAGAAGACGCCCACGAAGGCGCTTGCGGCGACGAGCCCGATCAGCGGGTATACAAACTGCGTCAGGTAATCGTCTTTCTTTTCCTCTCTTTCGGTCAGATCCCTCCAGGCTTGTGCTGGTGCGGAGAGAAGGAAGATGAGCTGTCGGAACAAATTTTTATACATCTTATTTGTTTACTTTTAAGATGGACAAAAGTACATGATAATGTCGATACAAACAAGCGGCGGGGGCTTTACCTCTTCCGGTACGTTTCAGGCAGGCGGGGAGGCGGCTGCCGCCTGATTCTACCGGCGGGACGGGTATCTTTCCTTACTTCTTTGACTTTTGAGCGATATGCAGCGACTTTGGGGCGATATGCAGTGACTTTCGAGCGATATGCAGTGACTTTGGAGCGATATGTAGCGACTTTCGAGCGATATGCAGTGACCTAAAAGCGATATGCAGTGACTTTTGAGCCGTATGCAGTGACTTAAAAGCGATATGCAGCGACTTAAAAGCGATATGCAGCGATATAAAACCGATATGCAGCGACCCAAAACCGAGATGCAGCGACACAAAACCGAGATGCAGCGACCTTGGAGCAATGTGCAGCGACTTTCGAGGAAAAGTGTTTCATCAAATCAAAGAACAATTTGATGCAAATGTAGAAATAAATAGTATATCTGCTTGGATTTTTGAAGAAAAAAGAAGATGGATCGTTCTTTTGACGACATATAAGGGAGATATATCAAAATATACCGGATAAAAGCTTACCGGGAAGGAAGTTGTCGGGGATTGATCCGGTCATTTCCCTGACTTGTTAAGAGAAATTGGGGGGAAGTTGGGAGATTTTCTTCGATGGTTAGATTATTTCTTCGGGATCAATGGAGATTCTGCCGCGGATATAGCGTATCATTTTAATCTTTCCATCAATTATCGCTTGGGTATCTAATGAGTTCTTATACGCATAAAACTCCTTACATAGCATATAATTCCTCTCCGCTTTGTCATACAGCTCTTTGCTAAAAGCGTAATCGCCACAGTCTACGTAGATCTTATATGAAGGTTTTCTTATTTTTATCTCCCGGAATGTCTCCATAATCCTTTTTATGTACTCGTCTTTAAGCGCCCCCCATTCAAGATTTTTCTCCTTCGAGCATAAAATTTCCAATTTTCTAACGTAGAGTTCAACTATATCACGTTCCTTTCCTTTTATACGTTCTTGGAGCTTTGTTTTCTTGTCTTCTATTTTTGATATTTTGCCTTTTGCTTTTGATATTTTCTTATCTATGCTCTTTTCATTCTCATCGGGAACGAATATTTCAATAAGTTTTACTATGGGGGCGAAGATTCCTGGGAATTGTAACAGAATGGCCGGTATGAGCGCCAGGAAGAAACCTGTCTTGATATGATCGGTTACGAAGCTTATTATGGCGCATAATATAGGCGCAACACAAACCCACATAATCAATGTTTGTTTTCTTGTTGTCATATCAGATCCTCCCCTAATTTTGCTGTGATTCACGATTCTTCCAAGACTTTAATACGTTCTCTGCGCTCTCTCTGGCTTGGCGAACAGCAGGAGTATCTTCCGGAGATAGAGAAAGGAGATCCTTTGCGTATCGAACGGAATGTTCTTCATCCGGCATCTCCTGCTGATAAAAGACGGCAAGAAGAGCTAAAGTCTGTACCACTTCCGGAAGGTATACTTGCGGATTGATGTCGGCTAACTCGCGCTGTATCATCAAAGCTTCTTCAAAAGATGCAGCCGCTCTCGGATAGTCTTTCTTCTTCCGGTAGAGATTTCCTAAATGATTATTAATCTCCGCTCTTTCCGGCAAAGTCTTAGCAAGAAAGAGGCAAGTGAGATAGTGACTTTCGGCTTTCGAGAGATCATTTTGCCTGGAATAGAAGTTTGCCAGCTGCAAATAGTTCTCGAAAGAGGGAAAGATCTCGACGGCTTGGCGGTAGTTGTCTTTGGCGTCCTTGAGTTTGCCTATTAGTTCGTAGAGTCGAGCTATCAGGATACATATGTGGGCATCTCCTTTCTTTATTTCCTTGACTTGTTCTTCCGAGGATGCTTCTTTTTCCTGACTCAAGGCCGATTCTTCTGTAATATCTATATCCAATGAATTTTTGATGAAAATTGGACCACTATTGTAGAGAATTGGACCACTATTGAATGATTCTACCGCGCATTGTTTAACAATCGGTGAAGAAAGATCTGAGATTTTCTCTTTGGCCTTTCTTCTTTTGACTATCATCCTGATACAGGTCAGGACCGTTATCGTCAACGAACAAATAAGCGTACCCCAAAACAACCATAATTCTGAGAGATCGGAATACTGCTTCCGCAAGAGCATAACGGCAGACACTGTAGTAAGTAAAACCATGTACGCCAGCATAAGAAATTGGAAAAAGATCGAATCGCTATTCGACATTAGACGCCAAAGACGAGTAAAGAAGGACTTATTCATGGATAGAAAGATTAAACTATTGCTGGAGCTTTGTTAGCTTCTCATTTTATTGTGGGTGCGTATATTTTATTTGCGAGCGGTACCAGAATAGTCGGCGTGGCCAGGATGAGACTTACCACCGTACTGTTACTTAGGAAGTATGTTACGGTATATACTATAATGTATAATGTGGCATGCAGGACAGCTACGATACAAAGCGACGTAATCAAGGTTCTTTTTCCTGTTGTCACATTAGATTCGTCTGCAACATCGTCACACTGCGGATGAGGATCAGCGGTTTTGCCTTTAGCCTTCCTCCTGTTGACCGCTATTCTGATACCGGCCAGAAGACTTATCGCCAACGCACAAAGAAAGACCCTCCAAAGCAATAATTGTTCGGAAGGATCGGAATACAGCCGCAACGAAAGCAAAACGGCAGACAGGATAACGACAAAAACCGTGTACTTCAACAGAAAAACAAGGGAGAAAATCGAACCGAGATTCGAAATCAGACGCCGGAAAGGAGTAAAGTTGGAATTATTCATGGATTGAAAGATTAAACTATTGTTAGTTGTTTCAAAACGACGGCAAGTTAGTGATTTTTCAGGAAACGTTCGCTCAATTCCTTGTAAGCATCAATGCGCCGGTCGCGAAAGAAAGGCCACCAACGGCGTACCTCCTCAGTACGTAAGGGATCGGTAGCGACAATACAGACTCCTTCGGACGTCTCGTCGAGATGGGCCAGGATCTCGCCCTGCGGTCCGGCAACAAAACTGCTCCCCCAGAAGTCTATACCGCTCGTAAGGCCGGAAGGATCGGCTTCGTGACCGACGCGATTGACGGCAACGAGCGGCAGACCGTTCGCAATGGCGTGCGCACGCTGAATGGTCTGCCAGGCATCGCGCTGACGGCTTTTTTCTGCCTCCGTATCGGCTTTGTCCCAGCCAATAGCGGTAGGATAAACCAATATATCGGCACCGCGCATAGCCATCAGCCGGGCGGCTTCGGGAAACCACTGATCCCAGCAGACCATCAGCCCCAGGGAGCCGACGGAAGTCTGTATGGGATGGAAACCAAGGTCGCCGGGCGTGAAATAATACTTTTCGTAGTATGCCGGGTCGTCGGGGATATGCATCTTGCGGTATTTGCCGGCTATATTCCCGTCGCGTTCCAGAACAACGGCCGTATTGTGGTAAAGACCGGGCGCCCTCTTCTCAAAAAGTGAGAGGACGATGACAATACCGTGCTCGCGGGCTACTTCACCGAAGACTTGGGTCGAAGGACCGGGGATCGTCTCGGCCTGGTCGAAGGCGGCGGCGTCTTCTGTTTGGCAGAAGTAGAGACCGTTGTGCAATTCGGGCAGAACGGCGAGGTCGGCTCCCTGACGGGCGCAGTCGATGACCAGACGGCGGAGCTTGTCGACGTTGGCAGTCCGGTCGTTGCTGAGAGAGGCTGGTATGATAGCTGTTTGCAGTGTTGAGAAAATAAGATGAATGGGGATTACAGAAAGTCGAGCGGGTATTGCATCGTAACGCAATGGAGCGAGCCATGCTGAAGGATGAGGGCGCGCGAGTCGATACCGATAATTTGCCGGTCGGGGAAGGCCGTTTGCAGGACATTGGCCGCCCTGTCGTCTTCCGGCGAATGATAGAAAGGAACCAGAACGGCGCCGTTAATGACAAGAAAGTTAGCGTAGGTGGCGGGAAGCCTTTTTCCCTCGTGAATTACCTTTTCGGCCATAGGAAGTGGGAGAAGGCGATAAGGCATGCCGTTCTCCTGCCGGAAGGCTTGGAGTTCTTTCTCCATCTTTTGCAAGCGGGAATAATGTTCGTCGGCAGGATCAGAGCATTGCACGTAAGCAATCGTGTCGGGACTGCAAAAGCGCGCTAATGTATCGACATGCGCATCGGTATCGTCCCCTTCGAGGCTTCCATTTTCGAGCCGGAGGACGCGGCGGAGCCCGAAAGCCTTTAGCAGGTAAGCCTCGATCTGTGCGCACGGGGTGCGGTCGTTGCGGTTGAACGACAAGAGGCAGGCAGCGGTTGTGAGCAACGTCCCCTGTCCGTCGGATTCGATACTGCCTCCTTCGAGCACCAAAGGGTGGAACTCGATCTTCACTCGGGGATCGAAAGCCTTGGTAAAAAACAGCCGTTGGGTGATTCGATTGTCGAGATTTGCTGCATATTTCATTCCCCAGCCGTTAAATACAAAGTCATGGAGGAGAGGAACCCCGTCGCGGTAGACTCCAATGCCGCCATGATCACGTGCCCAGGTGTCGTTGCTGGGTATTTGGCGGAAAATGACCTCATCCATATCCACATCTTCCCCTAACTGTTGCCGGACGTCGGCTTCGTTGCGGCAGACGATGAGTAATTTCTCGCGTTTGACGATCTCGCGGGCAATAGCGACGAAACAGGGGATGACCTGGTCAAGATCCCTTGCCCAGTCGGTCTCCTCGTGCGGCCAGGTGAGTTGAACACCGCTCTGCGGCTGCCATTCGGCCGGCCATATTATACTATTTGTATCCATCATATAAAGTAAAAAAGATAAATTCCACAATCGGAGGCAAAGATACAAAAGCTCCGATTTATTTTGCCGGCAATGAGTGTGTATCCGGAATTATCCATTACCTTTGTTGCCACTTGCACTAACAGAAAGACTTACATACTTAAAAGAAATGAAATACATACCACATTATGACTATTTCCGTCAATCAAATGCAGAAGAGATACACATTGACGTAGCAGGGCTTCATTATATAAAGCCTTACTTCTCGACTAATGCACTTCATTCACTTACCTATTATGACATCACATTCATAACCGAAGGCTCCGGTTTCTTTACCGTAGACGACCAGACGCATATTGTAAAGCCGCAGGATATCATCTTTTCCAAGCCCGGCAAAGCGCGTAACTGGGATAACAAAAATATAAAAGACGGTTACGTCCTTGTCTTCAAAGAGGAAGCCATCCAAACCCTGTTCAACGACCGCAACTTCCTGCAAAACCTCTCCTTCTTCTCCCTGAGCCGGTATTCAGCCAAGACAACGCCCAACGAAGAAGCCTGTGCCGGCATACGTACCGCCGTCTTGAACCTGAAAGCCTCCTTGCCGGCCACCAAAGAGAAGCTTGCCCTGGTGCGTCCCCTGGTGCATGAAGTCTTTACCCTCTTGAACCGCGCATATATAAACGAACATAACGTCCTTCCCCTCCTTCCCCCGGAAGAAAGCA
Source organism: Tannerellaceae bacterium (assembly GCA_031271045.1). GTDB lineage: Bacteria > Bacteroidota > Bacteroidia > Bacteroidales > Tannerellaceae > DFXE01. The sequence goes on along the minus strand of JAISWO010000029.1, from coordinate 38,821 downwards.
AGCAATTAAAAAACCGCTACGTCAACGAATTTCTCCTCCTGGTAAACGCCCACTATCTTCAACAACATTCCATCCGTTTCTACGCCGACCGCCTTTCCATAACCCCCAGCTACCTGAACGAGATCATCAAAAAGAATATCGGCGTCAACGCCAAGCAATATCTCCAGAACCGGATTGTACAGGAAGCCAAACGTCTGCTAACCCACACCGACCTCACCATATCCACCATCTCGTCGACCCTGTGCTTCGAAAATGCGCAATACTTCATCCGCTTCTTCCGCACCCAGACCCAATACACCCCCCTGGAATACCGCAACCTGGCAAAGTGAAACGAAAAACAAGCCGCAAGGAAAGGAACCCTTCCCAACAGCTTGTTTCAAGTATATAAATAAAACACAACGTAAGACTTACCAGCCGGGATTCTGCGTAACGACTCCTGCCGTACGGTCTATTTCCGTTTGAGGAACGGGATAAGTCTTCAGACGGAGTTCAGGTTGCGGAAGTTCCCAGTTTTTGTAGGATTCGAGGCTTCGCCGGGCCTTTTCAATACGCGGCTTGGCATACTCCCATCCCCATCGTTTCAGATCGTAGAAGCGAAGACCTTCGGTGGCCAGCTCAACCCTCCGTTCATGTCGTACGGCAGTTCTGACGACCTCAACGCTTGCAGGCTGTATGTCCGGCAAGGAGACGTCGGGAGCGATCTGTCTCACGCGACTTGCGAGTTTTTCCTCGGGCGTATCGCCAAAAGCTTCCGGATCGTACTTATACGTATTGCGCGCCCGTTCCCTCACCATGTTGATGTAGCGGCAAGCTTCGGCCAGATCTCCTCCGCTCTCGACCAAGGCTTCGGCGTACATCAGGAGAACGTCGGCGTAACGGATCTTTTTCAGGTTCAAATCCATCTGGCTCCGGTTGGCGCGGCGTACTTCGGGATAAAACATCTTCCTCGAATGATAACCATCGCCACTGGTATAGCCGGTATGATTCTGTACTTCGGCTGTTCCGTTCTTTCGCGGAAAACGGTCGCCCGTTTCGGTGATCGTATAAAGCAGTCGCGGATCACCCACTTCAAATTCTTCTACTAAGCTTTCCGTAGGACAAAGGAACCCCCATCCGCCGACGCCGCGGCTACGATAATACGTGGGCAGGATTGTATCGTCTCCGTTGCCGTCCGTATTCTTGTGAAGTACTTCAAAGATGGACTCCTCGCTGATGAGGTCGTTCTTGAAGAACAAGTTTCCGAATTGCGCTTCCAGCGAGTAATCTCCCGAATCAATCACCCATTTAGCCGCATCCCTGGCTTCGGCAAAGGCTCCGAAGTATAGCTCTGTACGCGCCAGCAAGGCATAGACGGCACCCCGGCTTACGCGCCCCCATTCGTTCGCCATGTTCATCTGACTTTTGGGCGGGACGGTATTGGCTATTTCTTTCAGTTCCTTACGGATGAACTCATGTATCTGAGCGGCCGGCGTGCGAGGGATGATGTATTCGTCGACCGGATAAGTCAGTCGCTTGTCTACTAAAGGAACGTCGCCGTATATGCGGACTAAGTTCAGATAGAGGAAGGCGCGGATGAATCGGGCTTCCCCTTCGTACCGGGCTTTCAGAGCGGCATCGTTGAAAGGAATTTCCGGCAAACGTTCCAGCAGGGCATTCACGCGGAAGATGCCTTGATAGTTGTTTTTCCACCATCCTTCTACGTCCTGGTTGTTCGACATGGCGCGAAAGAAGGCCAGGTCGTTGACAAAGGGGCGGTCGTTATCGCTTTCACCTCCTTTCCAGGCATCGTCGGAAGTCATATCCCCCAGTTCGTATCCAACAAATTCCATGTCGTTATTATCACCTCCCAGATAGCTGTAAATGGCCGTAAGTGCAGTAAAAGCGTCGGCTTCCGTCTGGTAATAGGTGTTGTCGGTCAAGATACCGAAGGGAGGTTTGTCCAGAAATTCTTCCCCGCATCCGGTAAGCAGACAGACTGTGCAAAACAAAAATATATGATAATACTTTTTCATGACTCAAGTTCTATTTTAAAGTTATTAAAGCGTAAGACCTAAACCGACCATAAAGGTTCTCGACTGCGGATAGTTTGAACGATCGATACCGAAATCTCTCGGATTGCCATTATTGTTGCCGGCCATTTCCGGGTCTAAGACTTTCGATTTAGTGATCGTAAAGAGATTTTGAGCTCCTATATAGACGCGCAAGGCGGTGATATGAGCCGGCGTCAGCCATTTCTTTGGCAGGTTATAGCCTATTTGCAGGTTTTTCAAGCGTACGTACGATCCGTCTTCCGTATAATAACTGGAAGCTTTGGTATTCAATCCCGGGTCGTAATGTATCTGGAACTCGGTATTTGAAGGATTACCCGGATCGTCGGCGCCCAATGTGCCCGGAGCGCGCCAGGCTTCTTCGAGCACTTCCTTGTAGGTATTGAAGTAACCGGTCTTCTGGTGGGTGTAATACTTGAAGATGCGGAAGATCGTATTTCCTGTCTGGCCTTGGAAGAATAGGGTCAGGTCGATGTTCTTATACTGTGCTGCCATGTTGAGTCCGAAGCCCAGCGTTGGGAAAGGATTGCCGAGGTTGATGCGGTCGTCGTCCGTCAGGAAACCGTCGCCGTCCTGGTCTTTGAAAATCAGGTCGCCGGGGCGTGGATTACGGTCTTTCATATGGGAGTTGTTGATTTGTTCCTGATTCTGGAATACGCCTTCGACTTCCCATCCGTAGAACGATCCGATGGGCCATCCGACCTTCGTCAGGGTGACGTCGCCGATACGTTCGTTTCCTCCCGGCATCGGGCCGCTGTCGCCGAGGCTGGTGACTTCGTTCTTGACCGTTGTCAGGTTGCCGCTGATGGTGTAATTGAAGTCTTTCTTGGGTTTATCTGTCCAGGTCAGTTGCATTTCGAAGCCTTCGTTGCGTATGGAACCTTGGTTAGCCCAGGGATCGCGGCTGTTGTTGGCCAGTCCGAGTCCCATATATCGAGGTAACGGGACGCGCACGAGCATGTCGTTGGTATTTTTGAGGAAATAATCCAGCGTAGCGCTCAGCTTGCCGTTCCAGAGAGCCAGGTCGATACCGATATTGGTCTGTTCGGAGGTTTCCCATTGGATTCGCGGGTTACCGATGCCGTCGGGCGAATAGCCGGTGTATTGTGTTTTGTTCTGTCCGAAGATGTACTTGCGGGCATTATCGCCTGTGATGGTGTTGATGTAGTCGTTATTACCCAATCCCATCTGGTTGCCGATTTGTCCCCATCCGGCTCTGAGCTTGAGGTTCGATATGAGATCCTGCCCGATGTTGCGGAAGAACTTTTCCTGCGACAAACGCCAGCCGATCGACACGGAGGGGAAGGAAGCCCAACGATTTTCCTCCAGGAACTTGGACGAACCGTCGGCGCGTATCGAGGCGGTGATAAGGTATTTGTCGGCGAAGCCATAGTTGACGCGCGCCAGGTAGGACATCATGGAGCGATGATCGTGCGAGCCCTCATTGGTTTGATTGAATGTGCCGGCATTCAGCACCCACATATCGGGCGAGTTGCTGGGCAGTCCTTGTCTGGAGGCGCGGAAATCGGTATTATCCCATCCTTCCATGGTAACTCCGGCTACGGCCGAGAGGCTGTGGTCGCCGAACTTGCGGGTTGCGCTGATTGTGTTTTCGAAGGCCCAACTGTTATAGTGCCGTTGCCGCTTCATGAGCGTATTATTGTCTGACTTTTCGTCCGGATCCAGATAATACTTGGGAGTAAACTGGTTGTTGATCATGTTCCGGCGGTCCACTCCGAGGTTGCTTTTGAAGATAAGCCAGGGCAGGATCTTTATATCCAGTACGACGTTTCCGACGAGGCTCAGTCCTTCTTCGTCGCTCAGTTTACCGGAGCGGTAAGCGGTTGCGTAAGGCTGTGTTTTGTTGGTGTATTTGCCTGTTCCGAAGACGGAAAATTCGTCGTCCGGATTGTAATTGAGCAACCGGTCTTCCCATCCGGCGAGGCCGGCATAGCCGCCTCTGTAAACCGGCGTCGTGGGATCGTAGGTAATGGCGCCGAATACTACGCCGTTTTCCAGGTTATTTTCCGTGATCTGGTGTCTGTTCGTATGGGTTACGCTCAGGTTGGTGGTCAGCTTGACACGTTCGGAGATGTTCAGGTCAACGTTTTGTCTCAGTGTCAGGCGGTCGAATCCGGAGAAGGATATGATACCCTTGTTGTCGAAGTAGGTGGCGCTCGACATATAGGATATTTTCTTGTTGCCGCCGCTGACATTCAGGCTGTAATTCTGGATTTGACCTTGTTGGAAGACTTCGTCCCACCAGTTGGTTCCTTTGCGGTTTCCGGTTACTTTTTCCACGACGTCGAGCATAGCGTTTGCGTCGCGGAAGTCGCGGTTGAAGCCGTCGGGATTATTGCGGTAAGCGATCCGGTTGTAAGTGATGAAGCCTTCGGCGTCGAGCACTTCCGGCACATTGATGGCATTCTGCACTCCGTAATAAGCGTCGAACTTAACGCGGGTGCGGATGACATCCCCTTCGCCGTTGCCCCGGAGGGTGGTTATCAGCACGACGCCATTCGATGCGCGCGAGCCATAGATGGCCGTGGCCGAAGCATCCTTGAGAATTTCGATGGAAGAGATGTCGGAAGGGCTCAGGAAGTTGATGTCCCTCACCGGGATGCCGTCGACGACGTAGAGCGGATCGTTGGCATCGTTCACTGTACCGACTCCACGCACGCGGATGGATGTGCCCGAACCCGGCGCGCCGCTTTGGGACATAATCATCACGCCGGCGGCGCGTCCTTGCAGAGCCATTTCAACGCCTGTCACGGGAGTGTTCTGAAATTCTTCCGCGGTTACTTTCGTGATAGAACCCGTCAGGTCGCTTTTGCGTTGGATACCGTATCCGACGACGACGACTTCCTCCAGGTTCTGGGCGTCTTCTTTCAATATAATCTGCAACGGCTGATCGTTCGTCACCGTCACGGTCTGGGATATGTATCCGACGTAGGAGATTTGCAGGACAATCGTGCCCACAGATACAGGGAAGGAAAATTTACCGTCTATGTCGGTTACGGAGCCGGTGGTTGTTCCCCTTACCTGAATGTTCACTCCTATCAGCGGTTCGCCCGCTTCGTCGACAACGGTACCGCTAACCGTCTTTCCGCTCTGCGGTTGTCCGGGAAGCGTCGTAACCGAGGCTTGCGTCAGGATGAAGCTAAAAGTTAAGAGTAAGACGAGGGAAATCTTCCGTACGAGGAACGATTGTTTCCCATTGGATGGGAGCTGGTTGCTCCCGGTAGTTTTCTTTTTTTGTTTGTTTTCCATTTTTAGAGGAATTAGATTGATTTAATAAGGTTATAATACATTTACCGTCATTTGCGCAGACATATTATATTAATGTATGTCTGCATGACACTCGTTAGATTCTTTTTTTCACTTCATAGGCACTATTTTTTCAGGTTAGACATTGTTGAGAAATAAACATTGGGCTTCCTCTCGTTGTACCGCTTCTTACCAAGAAGCGGTACGCGTAGGAAAGGTCTGTACAGATGGCCTGTTATCAGGTATATGCGGGCTGGCTGTTGTTTGTTTGTAAACAATTTGTCAAACAGTCGTGCTCGACGGCGTTCGTAATGTCATGGAAATAAGGGAAGGAAAAATAGGGTAGGAAAACGGGGGATGCGTTTTTTGAAAAACATTTTGTAAACAATCGTATAATGAATGGGTTAGAGAAGGCTTGGTTGATATTTGAAGCGGGATGTAAAATATTTGATTGGAATAAGATATTGTATTGAAATAATTTGCATATTTGCGGGCGCGCTGAATCTTGCGCGTACCGCTTCTTGGTAAGAAGCAGTATTTAGGCGTTTGTAAATATTTATTTGAAAATGAATGACGCATGCCACTTTCTTTGTGACATGCGTCATGTTTTTGTGCGGAGAGGGGGCTTACTTCACGAAGGGGGCCTTCAGCAGGTAGTCGGCGCAGCCTTTGACGCCTTCGAACTGGGTGCCGCCGCGGTAGCCTTCGAGCTCGACGTACCAATCCTGAATGCCGTTGGTGTAGGCTGTTTCAAAGATCTTCTGGAAGTTCATCATACCTGATTCGCCCAGTACGGCGATGTCTTTGATGTGAAGGGCGCGGATGCGGTCGGCGTACTTCTTCATGTAGGCGACGGGGTCTTGCTGGCCCATAACGGCCCAGTAGACGTCGAGTTCGAAGATCACCAGCGAGGGGTCGGTGTTGGCCAGCATTGCGTCGTAGATGATCTGGATGCCTTCCGGGGCGTTGCGTCCGACGCGGCCGGTGATGGGTTCTGTTCCTCCGGGGACGACGCGGGCGAACTCGCCGCTATGGTTGTGGTATCCCCAGACGAGGCCGGCGGCTTTGGCTATCCGACCGGCTTCGTTGAAAACTTCGCCGACGTAGGCTACTTCTTCGACGCTGCGGGTGGATGGCTGTCCGGGTTGGATGATGTACTTGACGCCGATGGCGGCATGGTCGTCAGCGGCTTTTTTCCAGAAATCCTTAATCCCTTGCAGGTTTTCGCTGGAGTACGGGCCGCGTACCGGGGGGTTCAGGTGCGAGCTGGTGATGGTCAGGCCGGCGTCGACGGCGTACTTTTTAAATTCGGCCAGGGGAATGCCGGGAGCCGAGGGCCCTCCGCCGATTGTGCCGTCGGCGGAATAGCCGGCCAGCTCGATGGTGGTGTAGCCCATCTGGGCGACTTTCTTGAGTCCTCCGGCGGCGTCGGGATAGAGCTCGCGGCCGAGGGAGTAGATCTGCAATCCAAGTTGTTTTGCATTTGTCTTCGTGATTGCCGGATGGATGGCGGCGGCGCGGCTTGTTTTGCCGGCCAGCAAGCCTCCCAGGGTAAAGAGGGAGGCGTTGCGCAGGAATGTTCTTCTGTTGGTAGTCATATATGTTAAGAGTTAAACGTTTTTTATCCTAAGCAATAGGGCCGGCGGTATTCGTATCCGTAGAGGCGATGGGCGGCGGCTTCTTTGTCGTTGACGAAGCTGAGCGTAGCCGGGTTCCATTTGACCGGGCGGTTCAGTTCGCGGGCGATATTGGCCAGGCAGCAGAGGGTATTGGTGCTGCAACCGACTTCGACGGGGGCGATGGGATTTTCGCGCGAGCGGATACAGTCGATGAAGTCCTGCATGTGCGGCGAACTGATCTCGAAGGCCAGGGCGCCGGCGCGGTTACGTTCGCCTTGTTGCGAGCGTTGGGCGGCGGTCTGTGCGGCGGCCTGTTCGCGCTGTGCGGCGTTCATCGGGCGGCGACCGGCCAGTTCCTGCGGTATGATCGAGGCGACGGAGGAGGCCAGATAGCCGCGGGCTACTTCGATCCATCCTTTGGTTCCCCAGAATTTGATGCCCTGGGCGTCGTCGTTATCGTCGAGGTAAGGCTGTTCGGTCATCACGATGCCGTTGGCGTACTTCATGGTGGAGTATTCCGTTCTGTTGTAGCCTTTGGGAATGTATTCGACCGGGCCTGATCCGTCCATGCCGATGGCGGCCTGGGCGATGTCGAACATGTGAGCGCCCCAGTCGGCGGTGTAGCCGTTGCCGGTTTCCTGATACCAGCGCCAGGCGCCCCAGAGGGTTTCATTCTTGTCGGGGTCGAGCGTCACGATGGGGCAGAGATCCTGGTGGTAATGGACCTTGGGATCGTTTAGCGGGCCCATCCACTGGTTGAAGTTCAGGTTCGACGGAACGGCCTGTTCGGGAAGGTTGAGCGGCGTGGGCGGCTCGCCTACGCGGGAGTAGATCTTTTCGATATGCCCGATGGCGCCGGCCTGGATCAGTTCGATGGCCTTCTGGAACTCCTTGCTGGAGCGTTGCTGGCTGCCGACCTGGAGGACGCGCTTGTTCTGGCGTACGGCTTTCACCATGGCCAGGCCTTCTGTGATGGTGTAAGCGAGCGGTTTCTGGCAGTAAACATCTTTACCGGCCTGGACGGAATGGATCGTCAGGAGGGCATGCCAATGGTCGGGCGAGGCAATTTCGATGGCGTCGATGTCTTTGCGGTCGAGAAGGTCTTCGTAGAATTCGTATCCATCGACACGAAGGTTCATTCCCTTGGTTTTCTGCCATTCCATCACGCGGCGGCGGAAGCGTTCGATCTTGATCGAGTCTACGTCGCAGCAGGCGGCTACCTGCACGCCGGGGCATCCGGCAAAGCCGCGGAAGTCGCTCAGTCCCTGGCGGCCCAGTCCGATGAAGCCCAATACGACGCGGTCGCTGGGGGCGATTTTTACGCCGTCGGCCAGCTTCCAACTGGGCAGGATGGTAAGTCCGGCCAGACCCAGGGCTGAATAGCCGAGGAATTGCCGGCGGTTGATTGTTTTCTTTTCTTCTTTCATTGTAATTGAGTTAAATGGTGTTGTATAATAGGTTATTTTCTCAGTCTTTGATGATGGAGGCGGGGTAGCGAACGCTGGTGATCAGGGCGGGCAGGGGCTTGAGCAGCGAGCCGGGTAAATTGGGTGATGAATTTCATGGTTCAAATATTTAAGAATTAAACAAGATTACGCCGACGAAAGTAATACAAATAATCCAAACAACTTTCATATAAGATTCCGTATAGCAAAAATTAACGCCATTCTTCCCATTGTCACCTCTTTCATCTCCCCGCTTTCCTTGTCAGACGAGGTTAGAAAGTCGTTTTTTTCTTCCGGGAAGGTTTCTAAAGGCTTCAGAAAGGTGTATTTTTCTTCCGGGAAGGTTTCTAAAGGCTTCAGAAAGGTGTATTTTTCTTCCGGGAGGGTTTCTAAAGGCTTCAGAAAGGTGTATTTTTCTTCCGGGAGGGTTTCTAAAGGCTTTAGAAAGTCGTTTTTTTCTTCCGGGAGGGTTTCTAAAGGCTTCAGAAAGGTGTATTTTTCCTCTGAGGCGGTTTCTAAAGGCTTTAGAAAGAAAAATCTTTAACAATTAGTTAAAAGATGGGGATGTGGGCCGAAGGGGCAACGGAAGGAGGCGGCATAACTGAAATACGCCGCATCGTGATCAAGGCGTTAGCGCTCGCTGTTTCTGAGGAAAAGGTCCATCATGCGTTTGGCGGCGACGAAGGAACTGATTTCGTTGTTCAGTACCTGTTGCTCCGTTTCTTTCAGTGCGGAGGAGACAAGGGGATGGCGGTAGAAGGTGTTGCGTAAGGTTTCGTTGATGCTTTCGTACATCCAGTATTTGGACTGTTCGTTCCGGCGTTGGTCGAAGAAGTCGTTTTGCTTCGTAAAGGCGGTGTATTCTCCGATCATATCCCAGATTTCGCGGATGCCCAATTTGTAATATCCCGAATAAGTCAGCACTTTCGGCGTCCATCCCGACTCGGAGGGCGGGAAAAGGTGGAGCGCGCTGCGAAATTGCGAGGCGGCCAGGCGGGCTTTCTCTATATTGTCGCCGTCGGCTTTATTGATAACGATCCCGTCGGCCATTTCCATGATGCCTCGCTTGATGCCCTGCAATTCGTCGCCCGTCCCGGCCAATTGGATCAGCAGGAAGAAGTCGACCATGGAATGGACGGCCGTTTCGCTTTGCCCCACGCCTACGGTTTCGACAAAGACCGTATCGAAGCCGGCTGCTTCGCAAAGGACGATGGTCTCCCGCGTCTTGCGGGCCACGCCGCCCAGGGAGCCGGCCGAGGGGGAGGGCCGTATGAAGGCATTTTTCTCTCTCGCGAGTTCTTCCATCCGGGTTTTATCTCCCAGGATACTGCCTTTGGAGCGTTCGCTGCTGGGGTCGATGGCCAGTACGGCCAGCTTGCGTCCTTTTTCGATCAGGTACATTCCGAAGGCGTCGATCGAGGTGCTTTTGCCGGCTCCGGGTACGCCGGTGATGCCGATGCGGACGGATTGCCCGGCATAGGGCAGGCATTTCTCGATAATCTCCTGGGCCAACTGCTGGTGTTCCGCCTTGGCGCTTTCGACCAGCGTGACGGCCTGGCTGAGGATCGTGATATTGCCTTGCAGTATGCCTTCTACAAATTCGGATGGGGTGTATTGGCGGCGTTGAAGTTTTTTCGTCAGGTAAGGGTTTATGGTAGGGGCGCCGGCTATGCCTTTGTTTACCTTCAAGCCTTTGTATTGTTCGTCGTTTTCGGGATGTTCCATTCTGTTATTTTTCGGCGGTTATTTTGATCAGGCGGACCGGCCCGGTGGGGTCGTTGCTCAGGATATGGATATATGTTTCCAATTTGGCTTTGATTTCTTTGGGACGGATGCTCACTTTGTAGGTCGATGATGCGCCGGGCTTCAGCTCTTTCTTTCCGCCGCTGATGTCGATCCATTCGTCGTCGCTCGTCACGCTGTAAATGAGCAGGGGTGATTGGCCGGTATTGGTGATCGTCAGGCTTTCCGATTCCTTGCCGCCGATGCCGATGAAGGAGATAATGCCTCCGCTCTTTTCCGGCAATTTGCCGAAGTCTAACGATGTGAGCGAGAAGCCGGCTACCGGCGCCTGTGCTTTCGCGGAGGCTGACAGGTGACTGAAGTTATTTATTATATTGGCGGCTACATGGACGGTGCCTTCTGTCTTTTTCTTCCCGGCGCCTTCTACCGACAGAGGCAGGAAGGTGGATATGCGTCCCATCTTTTTGACCTTGTCGGTATGGAAGAAGATGGTTATTTCGCCTGTTTCGTCCGGGGCCAGGGTGTCGGGACTGATCGTTACGGTGAGGTAATCCGGCGCCTTGGACTGTATGAGCAGCGGTTCTTTGCCTTCGTTTTTTACCGGGATGGATTCTTCCAGTGATTCTCCGGGATAGATGCGGCTGTATTGAATGTTTTTTGTTTGTAACTTCAGCTCTCCGATGCTGTATGGGTAGGTTATAACGGGTTGTTCAACCGTCCGGCTTTTCACCGTGCCTTTTATGTAGAGTGTAAGTCGTTCGTTCCGGGCGTTACTGTGTATGGCGATGCTTTTATAAAAGGGGCCGAGGCGTCCTTTGGGATTATAGCTGATCTTTACTTCTCCTGTCGCTCCGGGTGCGATGGGGGCTTTTGACCATTCCGGCTGCGTACATCCGCAGGAGGCTGTGATACGGTTAATCACTAACGGGGTGGCGCCGGTATTCTTTATGGTGAATTTGTGGGTTGCCAAACCATCGGCTTCGGCAATGATGCCGAAGTCGTAGGTTTGCATGTCCGAGCTAATGACTGCGCCTTTCTGCGCATAGGTAAAACTGCTGATGAGCAGAAGAAGCGTAACAAATCTTATAACCCGTCTGATGTGAAGCATTAACTGATTCCTGAAGGCCTGCACTTAGTTTACTTCTCCCCGGATCGTCAATATTTGGCTGCCCTTCTTGCCGTTGCTGTAGATGGAAACGGTTTTAGCAAACGGGCCCGGACGTCCCAGGGGATCGTAAGTCACAAGCACCTCGCCGGTTTTACCCGGGGCGATCGGTTCTGTTGTCCAACTGGGGGACGTGCATCCGCAGGACGCTATTACGCGCGTAATAACCAAAGGCTGCGTCCCTTCGTTCTTAACGACGAAGGCGTGCGAAACCTTCCCTTCACCTTCTTTGATTGTGCCGAAATCATGAGAATCCTCACTAACTGTCAGGGACGCGGCCGCATCGTCTTGCGCCGCAGCTATACCTGTTGCTAACAGGATAGCCATACATACAAAAATAATCTGTTTCATCTTTTTATTTACTTTAAAAATTAAGCATTCACTTATTCATGGCTACAAAGTTAATATTTTATCCGATTACAAGTATTTTATTCGTGTACAAAAATTGTATCGCTTGCTGTATGCGTTACAAATTCGGGAGCGTACAGGCATTGTAGCGTTGCTATACCACCGGCGTAATGTCCGCTGCGAGAGACATAAGCGGCGTATTCCAGTACGTGGGCGCCGGCCGGCAGGCGGTCGAAGAAGAAGTTCTCCGAGGCGTCTTTGGACGAGTGATAGCAGAGCTGCCTGTCGAAAGATCGTATTCCGGAACGTTGGACGGCAGGCTCGAAGCAGCCGGCGCGCAGGTCTTTCAGGCTGACGTATTCCATGTCGCGGTCGGCGCGGATGGTCAGTCTTACGATGACTTTGTCGCCGGTATGGAGAGGATGGCCGGCGCTTACCGGGGTGATTTGCCGTTGAGCGCCGTTGTTGGTTTCGACGAAGAGTTTCTTTTCCACACTCAGGGCGGCGCTCTGAGTGTTTACGTTCCCGATGGATTCAAAGTATTGGTAATAGACGGCGCCCCAGGCCGGCGACGGTCCTTCTTTGTGGAGAGTGACGGTATGCAGGGCGGGGGTGATGTCTTTGCCGGCGACGGTCTCTTTGAGGTATCCTGTTGCCGTTTCTCCGGCGGAAGTGTGGAGGGTCATGTCTCCCCACCGGATCGTCGTTCCGTTCGTTTCCGCCAGCCATTCGTTTCCGTCGCTCAGCAGGCTGTGGATGGCATTTACGGTTGAAGGCGTCGAGCCCCAGTTGGTGACACGTTTCCGGTTGAGGAGCCATTGCCTCATGCGGTCGGTTTCGCCGGCGTCTGCGCCCAGCGTCCGGAAGACGGACATCAGCAGGCTGTGTACGTCTGTGGGGGAGACCAAAAAGTTCTGTTCTCTCCGGTTGTTTGCCCAGTACATGCCTTGCTCGGGCGATTTTGTGGCAGTTTTTCGCAGCCAGGCTACGATCTCTTTTGTTGCCTTTTCTTTTCCGTTGCGGTGCATCAGCAGAGCGATCATTCCTTTTTCGTACAGGGAGGTTTTCTGCCATTGCTTACCGGCTTGCTCCGTGAAGTAGCGGATGACCTCCTGAGCGTCGGCGGGTGCGGGTATCTCCCGGTAGAGACTGCGTACATATATATAATGTATCTGTTGCGGGGTGGGGAGGTAGTTGCGCAAAGAAATTTTTGATTGCCGGAGCCTCTCGTAGTCTTCGCGGAAGGCTTGGTCGACATAGGCGAGCGCTTTTCGCTGCATTTCTTTTTCCTGTCCGCCGGAAGTTGTTGTTGCGGCGTTTAGCCGGATCAAATGCGTCATGCCTTCCAACAGGTAGAGCGTAATATCCCGGCTGGGATAGAGTCCTTTGAACCATCCCCAGGCGCCGTCTTCGCGTTGTTGCCGCAGCAGTTCACGTAAGGCGGCTTCCCGCTGATACGAGGCGCGGTTGAGGTCGAAGAGCAGAGACAGGCGTTGCTTTTGTTCGCTTTCCGTCTTTGCGTCGAGCGTCCAGGGCGTTTCTTCGAGGAGGAAGGCTTTCAACTCTTCGTTCCCTTCCAGAGGGGAAGGGTGGGGGGCGCTTGTTTCTTGCTGCATATTCCAGCGGGCGATCACCTCCCGGATGCGCGGGTTCGAGCGGGCGATGGAAGTTGCCAGGGAATGGCCATAGTAGGAGGCAAACCAGGAGAGGACGTCGTCGTCGGCAGGTTCTGTCAGGGCCGGCAATGCCTGAATGGCGTACCACATCGGTTGGTTGCTGTATTCTAACGTCATCCGGTGAGGGCGACGGGTGGGCGACGATTCGACGTATGCGGTTGTCACTTGTTTTTCACCTTCGCCGGTCAAGTAGAACGGGGTGCTTTCCGTAACGAGTATCTCGTCCGGCAAAACCGGGAGCCAGTGTTGTTCGCCGTCGCTGCCGGAAGCAGAAGCGGCAATGATCCGGCATCCGGCCAAGTCCGGCGCTTCCGGCAACGTAACCGTCCAACGGACGGTGGTCGTACTTCCGGCCGGTAACGTGAAAGGTTGGATATCGGCCGGGAGGAGTAATTCGTCGTTCGCCGGGTTGAAGAGTTCCAGGCGGGCGTCGCCCGATACGTCTTTTTCCGACAGGTTGATGATTTGCGCCGAAAGATGCACCTCATCTCCCCGGCGTATGAAGCGCGGCAGATGGGGCAAGGTCATAAAAGGTTTTTGAGTAATCACTTCGTGGGTTGACAGTCCGTATTTCAGATCGGCGGTATGCGCCAAGGTCTGGAGCTTCCAGGTTGTATGGCTTTCCGGCAAGGTGAAGTCGACGACGATATTCCCGTCTTTGTCGGTGAACAGGGAGGGGAAGAAGAAGGCCGTTTCGTTCAGGACGGTACGCAACGGACGCGGCGCAGCAGACGACGTTGCCGCCGGTGGCATACCGGCTCCGGCCGCTGACCGTTCATCCGCCTCCGGCAGAGCGCTATCATTGAAAACAAGGCTCTCTGCCTCCGTTTCGACGTCCTGAACCTTCATCACTGACGAAGCGGCCTGCATGACGCGGCTATTTCTTGTCGAGTAAGGATACGCCGGAAGGTCGAACGCACCTTGCCAGTCGAGGCGGTCGTACGACAGGGTAGGGGTCTGCCCCCTGTTCTTTCCGGTGGCCACATCCGAGGCATATCCCAGGCGCAAGCCTTCGCTCTCCGTAAAACGGTTATAATACGGACGGGTATAGGTCAGCGGAGCGAAGCGCCAGGCAAAGGGGAAGATATGATCTAAGGAAGCATCGTACATCCCCATCAGGGCTTCGGCCGGCGCCGGCAGGGAGGCAGCGTCCGACAGGCGGAAGCGCCAGCGCTCATGGCTTCCGGGAAGAAGTTTATCGCGAAAGCTCTCCGGCGTGATGGTCAGCGTCCGGTCGGGGCGTTTGCGCAGGAGGGCGGTTTGCTGCGTATGCAATTTGCCGGCTTTGATGAAGGTGAAGGAGGCGACGAGGCCCTCTCCGTAGCTTTCGAGGAAGGGGATACGGAAGGTGCGGTTCTCCTGACTAAGCTCGACGCGCCGGCGGGCAACGTTTTTCCCTGCGGCAAAGAGTTCGTACAGCAAGTAGACGTCTTTGTCGGAGCTGCCGAAAAGGAGGACCGCTTCTTCGCCCGGGGCATATTCCTTCTTATCCTCCGGCAGCCAGATGTGCGAAAAGACGGGCGGACGTTTGTCGTTCCGGCTGTACAGGATGAAATCCTGCTGTTCGTTGATCGGCCGGCCTTTGCTGTCGGCTGCCGACAGGCGGAGACGTATGCGGCCGCTGGGCAGCGAGGAGAGGACGTTGTCGCCCAGCGGAAGGCCGGTCGTAAAGGTTCCTTCCGACAACCGGCGTCCTTCGTTGTATACGCCTTCCCGGGGGCTGGTTTCCTCCAGGAGGAAAAAGGCGTAGGCACCGGTCGTCGTTGCCGGCTCGCCGTTCAGGGTGCGCGCCGTCATACGGACGGTTGCGGTGTCTTTGTCCACTTTGTCGTATAGATTGGAAGACAGGATGAGGCTCCGGTCGCCGGCGGAGAAGGAGCTACGGGCTTCCTGGGTCTCGCCTTTGCTGTCGGTTGCCTGAGCGATGATTTCATACGATTGGTAGGAAAGCGAGGGACGCTGATGGTCTTTTTCCGGCCGGAAACGGAAGGTGAAGCTGCCGTCGCTTTCGATGGAGGTGCGGCCTTCGGCGATTTGCTCTTCGCGCCAGACGCCGTCGTAGGAGCGGAGGAAGTGCGGGCGGCGGAGGACGCGGTAAACAACCGTGCCGCCCGTCAGCGGAACGCCCGAAAAGGTTTGCGCCCTTCCCCGCACCGTCGCTTCGTCGCCGAAGGCGATTTCTTCGTCGCCGGGCAGGATTTCGATCCCGAAGGAGGGGCGTTTATACTCTTCCACCCGAATGAAGGCGAAATGGTTGGCCGACGAGAGGGTAAACCTTCCGGTCAAGGTTTGCCGGGGCAAGGCGAAGGATCCGCTGAAAGATCCGTACGAGTTGGAGGTAAAGGATTGGGTCGCTATTTCTTTGTGGTTCGCATCCCGGAGGACGACGTCGAAACGTTGGCCGGCGGCAACGCGCGGTCGCTCCGGATCGTCCACGTAGGCGATTCCTTTGAAGAAAACGGTTTGCCCCGGCCGGTAAATGCCCCGGTCGGTGAACAAGCTCACTTCCGTTGCGGCCTCCGCCACGGTCCGGTCCATCGTCGTATAGACGCCGGCCAAGGGCGACATGGCGTCGTCCGGCAACCAGGGCTGGCAGGCGTAGACAGGATCATTTCCGCCTGCGGGAATGAGGGCGATCCCGTCGCGGTCTGTTTGGACGGAGCCTATCCATTGCAGCGCCCGGCGATTTACTCCGTAATAGTTGACCGTCACCTCATCCAACGGCCGGCCGCTCAGGTAGTCCGTCACCAGGACTTCGATTTGCTTTGAAGGCGCCGGGCGCGGGACAGCCGCCATGCGCGAGACGCTAAACTCGCCGGCTACGCGCAACGAAGTCCCTGCCGAGGTGACAACATATTCGTACAGCCCAGGGCTTTCCATCGGGATGGAAAGAACGGTATCGTGCACCGTATAGGAATTTCTCAGCCGGAGAGGAACGGCGATTTCCTTCACCCATTCGTCCGTCTCCGCCTTCCCTTCCCGCTGGGGAGCGGCCTGGAAGGTCTCTTCTATCTTTCGCCGGCTCCGGTAGATGCGGACGGTTACACTATTAATATATGTATACCGAAGTTCCACCTCCAGGCTTTGCCCGGGATACACCGTGCGGGGATGGGTGGTACGGATTCCTTTTTCCTCCAGCGCAGCCAGCCAGTCCCGAACGAGGCCGATCCGCTCGTATTGCGGAAAATGGGCGAGGAAGTCCTTGCACAATCCATATTCCAGGGCCCGGATCGAGTCCGGCGATCCGGCGAAGGCTCTTTTTCTTTGCAGCAATTCAAGTTTGGCATAAGCAACTTCGACGGAGAAATCCCGGTCGGCATGGACCGCCAACAGGCTGTCGAGCGACGCTTCGTAGGCCGTTTGCCCTTGCTCCTGATACAGATCGGCGGCAGCATATTGCAAATAATCAAGCTCGACCATCAGGGCAGCTTTCCCATCGGGCTGCGAGCGGCGGAAGGCCAGCAATTCTTTGAAGACAGAATCCGAGGGTTGGATCTCTAAGGCGCGATGGGCCAGGAAATCATAAAGTGTAGGGCGGAGTGCGGGCGAATCTTTGCCCATTTCCAACGCTTCGGCGAAGCGGGCGGCGGGTGTTTGGCGAAGTATTCCGGCCGGTTGCAGCGAGGCTTCCAGCTCTTCCTTTATTTTACGGACGAAGAGGTTTGCCGTCCATTCCCGTATATCTTCGGGCAGGAAGCCTTCGACGGGCGTGCGGCTATCCACGCTCCATTTGTTCCGGAGATAATACTGATGATACATTTCGGCCGTCATGGAATGGAGGAGGGCCGCCGACGGGGCGTCGGTCGTTGTTTTTGCCTCCGACTCCACCTCCCGGATAAGCAAGGGCAAACGATCTCTGTCGGTATCCAGGGCCTCTTTCACCCTGCCGATCCATGTTTTTATCCTTTCGCGGTCGTTAGCCGCAGGTTCCGCTTTCATGTTATACCCAACGCTTGCCAGGACGCCGGCCAGCCACAAAACGACCATTATTCTTTTTGTCTTCATCGTTATGATTCATTCTTTGATCCGATCGCAAACTTACGCAAAAAAGGGCATTCTCATCCCCCGCGCGATCAAAATCCCTCCCGTATCGCTCAGTATATCATTCCGGTTCGTCACAACAGTTTTTTGGGGGTCGAACATGTATGTTCGATGCTCAAGAGAAGACTTTTCAAGGTCCACAATAAAATGTAGACGTCCAAAACTAACTTTTCAAGCTCCACAATAAATTGTAGACGTTCAAAAGTGACTTTTTAAAGTCCACAATAAATTGTAGACGTTCAAAAGATGACTTTTCAAGGTTCACAATAAATTGTAGACGTCCAAAATTGGCTTTTCAAGGCCCACAATAAATTGTAGACGTCCAAAATTGGCTTTTTAAGGCCCACAATAAATTGTAGATGCCCAAAATGGACTTTTCCAAGGTCCACAATAAATTGTAGACGTCCAAAACTAACTTTTCAAGCTCCACAATAAATTGTAGACGTCCAAAATGGACTTTTTCAAGGCCCACAAAAAATTGTGGATCTATAACGAACGGGCGGCAAGGATGATTTTATTCGCACGATACGTGATAGATCCAATTTCAGGATCGCCTGCAAAATCTTTTAGAAGAAACAACAGATTTGCGGTCTGTCGCTAAAATGATGACATAAAAAGATGGGGTTGCGCCAACTACGCATTTTCCGGAAGAGCCGGCTTTTCTTTGTTTGTAAGCGAAAGGGCGATGATGCCGAACAGTCCGCAGAGCGCAGTCCAAACGGATTGAACGGTGTGGACAACTAAGGCGAAGGCGGCAGCGTCGGTTTCTTTGACGCCAAAACTCATCAGCGTGGCGATCACCATGAAATGCCAGGGACCTATCCCGCCCTGGATCGGAACGGCTACCGCAATGCTGCTCATCGCAAAAGTAATCAAGCCCACGCTAACGCCTAAGTGACGGGTGAAATCGAAGGCGTAAAAGGTCGTATAGAAAAAGAGGAAATAAAGCGTCCAGATCAGCACCGTCTGCAAAAGAAAAAGCCACTTGCGCTCCATCAACCAGACGCTTTTTACTCCCTGCCAGACATTGGCCAACAGCGACCGGGTCTTTTGCACCAACGGTAGATGCTTCAAATGTGCAAACGTAAACCAGACGCCGCCGCAGACGATCAAACCGGCCAGGATTATCCACAGAAAACTGCCGTCGGACGGAAGTTCGATCATCAACTGGGGGTTGCGGGCAATGAAGCCCTTGAAAAAATTGATATTGAAGGCAAAAATAAACGAAACGATCAAGCCCACCGTCAAGGTATCGCTCGCCCGGTCAATCACCAGCGTGCCGAACAGCTTGGGAAACGAGATCTTCTCATACTTCGTAATAATACCGCAACGCCAAACCTCGCCGACACGTGGAAGTACAAAATTGACGGCGTAATTCCCCCACACGGCATAAACGAGGTTCCGCATCCGGAAACGGCTACCCAACGTCTCGATCAGAAGCCCCCAACGGTACGCCCTGACCGTATTAGCCGCCAGCCCGAAAAGCAGCGAGAATAATATCACCTCATACCGCACGCCGCGCCGGATAACATCCCAGATCTCGTGGAAATCCATCTTGCGATACAAAAACCATAGCAATAAACAGCCGAGAATAAGTGGTAGAAACACCTTGATAAACGAATGGAGAGCCTTCTTAAATCGCATTGTATGTGAAATGTTTTAATTTATTTATCGTACTTTTGTCCGCCCGCAAAGGTAACAATCATTTTCAAAAAAATAAATCAGAGGAACGATGACTAGACCGGTTAGACCCAAAAAAGCATTAGGACAGCATTTCCTGAAAGACCTCGACGTGGCGCAACGCATCGCCGGTACGTTGCCGGACAACAAATGCCTGCCCGTACTGGAAGTTGGCCCCGGAATGGGCGTCCTGACGCGCTTCCTGATCGAAGCCGGCCACCGCCTCCATGTCGTGGAGATCGACCTCGAAGCCGTCCACTACCTGGAAACGCATTTCTCCCTGCCCGAAGGACATATCATCGCCGGCGACTTCCTCCGCATGGACCTCGACAAACTTTTCCCCTCCCCCTTCTGCGTGATCGGCAATTATCCATATAATATATCCAGCCAGATCTTTTTCAAAGTCCTGGATTATAAAGACCGTATCCCCTTTTGCAGCGGGATGCTGCAAAAAGAAGTGGCCGAACGACTGGCCGCCGCGCCGGGAAGCCGCACGTACGGAATACTGAGCGTCCTGCTCCAGGCATGGTACGACGTGAGCTTTTTGTTTACCGTAGACGAAGATGCCTTCGAACCGCCGCCGCGCGTCAAAAGCGCCGTCATAAAGATCGTCCGCAACGAAAGAACGCACCTCGGATGCGACCAGGCGCTGTTCAAAACAGTCGTCAAGACCGCCTTCAACCAACGGCGCAAAACCCTGCGGAACTCCATGAAGCCCCTCCTGGGAAAAGATTGCCCTGACTATGCGGCGCCCCTCTTCGACAAACGGCCCGAACAGCTATCCGTCGAACAATTCGTCGAACTCACATTAATAACCTCCCGCTACCTGAAAGCGCAAAACAAACAATCCCTATGATTGAACTGACAAAAGAATACATCGAGCGCCTGAAGAAAATCATCGACCAAAAAGACGATGCCGCCGCCAAAGAATGGCTGCAGAACCTCCATCCCGCTGACGTGGCCGAGATCTACCGCGAACTCAACCTCGAGGAAGGTATCTACCTCTACCTCCTGATGGACGACGAACAGGCCGCCGACGTGCTGGTCGAACTCGACGACGAGGATCGCAAGAAACTCCTCAAAGAACTCTCCGGCGAACTGATCGCCAAACGATTCGTCGATAATATGGAAACCGACGACGCCGTCGAACTCATGCGCGACCTCGACGAAGACATCCAGGAAGAAGTCCTCTCGCATATCGAAGACGTCGAACAGGCCGGCGACATCGTCGACCTCCTCAAATACGACGAAGATACCGCCGGTGGACTGATGGGAACCGAAATGATCGTCGTCAACGAGAACTGGAGCATGCCCCAGTGCATCGACGAAATGCGCCGGCAAGCCGAAGAAATGGACGAAATCTACTACGTCTATGTCGTCGACGACGACGAACGCCTCCGCGGCATACTCCCCCTCAAACGCATGATCACCAACCCCTCGGTGTCGAAAATAAAACATGTGATGGAAAAAGATCCCATCGCCGTACGCGAAGACGACAGCCTGGAAGAAGTCGCACAGGTGATCGAGAAATACGACCTGGTTGCCCTCCCCGTCATCGACAGCATCGGACGATTGGTCGGACGAATCACCATCGACGACGTCATGGAAGAAGTGCGCGAACAGCACGAACGCGATTACCAGCTCGCATCCGGTATCTCCCAAGACGTCGAGACGTCCGACAACGTCCTGCTCCAAACCGCCGCGCGCCTGCCCTGGCTGCTGATCGGCATGATCGGCGGATTGGGTAACTCCATCATCCTCGGAGGATACGAAAACGGCTTCGCCGCCAACCCCAAAATGGCCCTCTTCATACCCCTGATCGGAGGAACCGGAGGCAACGTCGGTATCCAATCATCCGCCATCGTCGTCCAGGGATTAGCCAACAATACCCTCAAAGCCGGCAACATCCTCCCGCAAGTCCTCAAAGAAGCCGTCGTCGCCCTGATCAACGCCAGCATGATCAGCCTGGCCGTCTTCGTCTACAACTACCTTACGCTCGGCGACCGGGGCATCACCGCCTCCGTATCGCTCAGCCTCTTTGCCGTCGTCATGTTCGCCAGCATCTTCGGAACCCTTGTGCCCATGACGCTGAACAAGCTCCGGATCGACCCCGCCCTCGCCACCGGACCTTTCATCACGATCACCAACGACATCATCGGCATGATGATCTATATGTTCATCGCCTCCATGCTTGTCTGATCCGGCAGAAATACCATAAAGAGGGTATAGGACGCTCGATAAAGTGACCTACCTTTGACGCAAAATAATTTAACACGATACCCATATGAGTGATTTCAAATTTGAAACATTACAAGTGCACGCAGGACAGGAAGTAGACAAGACTACCCACGCACGCGCCCTGCCGATTTATCAAACTTCCTCCTACGTCTTTGAAGACGCAAAGGACGGAGCCGACCTCTTCGGACTGCGCAAGTTCGGCAATATCTACACCCGGCTGCAAAACCCGACAACCGACGTCTTCGAGAAACGTATAGCCGCACTCGAAGGAGGCGTCACCGGACTCGCCACCTCGTCGGGACAATCCGCCCAGTTCATCGCCCTGAACAATATCCTGCAAACGGGCGATAACTTCGTCACCACCTCGCACCTCTACGGAGGAACCTACAACCAGTTCAAGTCGCAGTTCAAACGCTTAGGCGTCGAAGTGCGCTTTACGCCCGCCGACGATCCTCAATCCTTTGAAGAACGCATCGACGAACAGACCAAGGCGCTCTATCTCGAAACCATCGGCAATCCCGAACTGAATATCCCCGACTTCGACGCCATCGCCGACGTAGCCCGCCGGCACGACATCCCCCTGATCGTCGACAATACCTTCGGCGCCGCCGGATACCTCTTCCGACCGATCGAACACGGCGCATCCATCGTCGTACAATCAGCCACCAAATGGATCGGCGGACACGGTACCTCCATCGGAGGCGTCATCGTCGACAGCGGAACCTTCAACTGGGGCAACGGCAAATTCGCTGCCTTCACTGAACCCTCGGAAAGCTACCACGGACTCGTCTTCTGGGACGTCTTCGGAGCCAACGGCCCCTTCGGCAACATCGCCTTCAATATACGCGCTCGCGTCGAAGGGCTCCGCGACTGGGGCAATACCATCAGCCCGTTCAACTCCTTCCTTTTCGTCCAAGGCATCGAAACGCTCTCGCTACGCGTCGAACGCCACGTGCAGAACACACAGGCCCTGGCCGAATGGCTCGAACAGCATCCCAAGGTCGAATACGTCAATTACCCCGGCCTGCCGACAAGCAAATATCACGACCTCGCCCTCAAATATTTCCCCAAAGGTCCCGGAGCCGTGCTGACGTTCAAAGTGAAAGGAGGCAACCCGGCCGATGCCGACAAGGTGATCGACAACGTTAAGCTCCTCAGCCACCTGGCCAACGTCGGAGACGCCAAGTCGCTCATCATACATCCCTCGGCCACGACCCACGAACAGCTCTCGCCCGAAGAACAGAAAGCCACCGGCGTCGAACCCGGACTCATCCGCATCTCGGTCGGCATCGAGCACATCGACGACATCAAGGAAGACCTCGAACAGGCGCTCCGGACTATTTAAACACAGCGAATGGAAGACAATGTATTGCGTCTTGCAGGGGAGCAGACAATAGCTATTCACGCAGGAGAGTTCCCAGATCCCTCCACGAAAGCGTCTGCTCCCAATATTGTCATGTCGACAACCTTTGTCGCCGATGCCGACGCCGGATTCTCGGTCGAAGGGATGGAAGAGGATCAAGCCTGGCTCTATACCCGCTGGGGCAACCCTACGATTCACCAACTGGAACAGAAGCTGGCCGCCCTCGAAGGAGCCGAAACCGCCGTCGCCTTCGCCAGCGGCATGGGCGCCATTTCCGCCTTATTGCTCCACCTCCTCAAGGCAGGCGATCACGCCATCGTGAGCGACGTGGCCTACGCCGCCCTTTCGGAATTGACCAATGAAAAGATCCCCCAACTGGGCATCTCCATCTCCAAAGTCAACACTTCCGACCCCGACGCCGTCGAACGGGCCGTACAATCCAATACGCGGCTGATTTATATCGAAACGCCCTGCAACCCGCTGCTGCGGCTGACCGACATCACCCTCCTTGCGCAGATAGCCCGCAAAGCCGGCGCCCTCCTGGCCGTCGACTCGACCTTCGCCACGCCCGCCGCCACGAAGCCCCTGGAACTGGGCGCCGATTTGGTCGTACATTCGCTTACCAAATACTTGGGAGGGCACGGCGACGCTCTCGGCGGCGTCCTCCTGGGAAGTAAGCGCCTCTTGGCACCGTTGCGCAAACAAACGGCCATACGGCTTGGCGGCGTCCTGAGCCCCTTCAATGCCTGGCTGATCCTCCGGGGGCTGGCCACCTTTCCCCTCCGCATGCGCGCACACGAGGCCAACGCCCTGGCTGTTGCCTCCTTCCTCGAACAGCATCCCGCCATCCGGCAGGTCGTCTATCCCGGGCTCCCCTCGCATCCGCAGCACGAACTGGCCCGGCGGCAGATGCGGAATTTCTCCGGTATCATCACCTTCCAGGTTGCCGGCGACGGTCGGCAGCAGGCCAGCCGCTTTGTCGACCGCTTGCAGATCATCCACTACGCCGTCTCGCTCGGACACCACCGCTCGCTCATTTTCTATCTCAACACCGCGGATCTGCTGACCACCACCTTCAAATTCTCTTCTCCGGAGCAGCTCGCCTCCTGGCGCCAATTTGCCGGCGACGGCATTTTCCGCCTCTCCGTCGGCCTCGAAGACGCCGCCGACCTCATCCGCGACCTCCAACAAGCTTTACCCTAACGCCCCGGGGCCCCGTCCCTCTCCACAAGAGAGGAAGAGATCGTAGTATTGGGGCAGAATCCCTTTTCAGCATGTTCCGGAAGAGGGAAACTGCTTCGGGAAGGTGTTACATATATATATATATAATGTAGCGGGGAAATTGGTTTGGTTTAGGGTTGCATAGGGTTATGCAGGGGGAAAAGGAAGCCTCCGCCGGAATTTCCCTTGGGGGGGAAAGGAGGCGGAGGCTTTAAACGAACAACTAATATGTTTTGCTTTGGACTAAAGGCTGTCGCCGAAGTCTGCTTTGAATTTGGCTATCAGCTTTTCGGGCCAATCGCTTACGGGTTCGAGGCCTCCCATGAAGAAACGTAGCACCGGGGGCTCGTATACGAAGCGCAGACCGCCGATCAGAGAGCGGTTTTCGTTGAGCCAGACCATACGGTCGGCGACGTATTTGATCTGCGAGAGGGTGAAGACGCGACGGGGAACGGCTAAGCGGAGGAGTTCCATGTCGGCGTAGGTCTCGTTACCGTTTTCGTCACGCTGGTTCGATATGGATCCTCGCTCCATACCTCGTACACCGGAGATGAGGAAGAATGCAGCGGCTAATGCGCCGGCCGGGTATTGGGTCTGGGGGATGTGAGAGCATACGCGCATGGCGTCGACGTGGGCGCCGAGCACGCCGGCGGGTGTGACCATGGGGACGTTCTGGGCGGTGAGAGTGTCAACCAGATAGGCAATGAAGCGGGGGCTTTGGCTGATCATCGTTTCGTCGAGGGTTTCGTAGAGTCCGACGGCCATGGCTTCAATCTCGCGTACGGAGATGCCACCGTAGGTGAGGAATCCTTCGAAAAGGGGTATAAGGGCTTCGAGTTCGCGGTAGATTTTCTGCTCGTTGGTGCAGATGCCGCCTCCGCGCGAGGAGCTGAGCTTGCGGGCCGAGAAGTATACGATGTCGCACAAGCCGGTGATGAGGGCGATGACTTCTTCCATGGAGGCATTTTCAAACTCCGGCTCGCGTTGCAGAATCAAGTATGCGTTTTCTCCGAGCAAACTGGCGTCGAGCACGATGCGCAGGCCGTATTGGTCGGCTATGCGGCGTACTTGCCGGAGGTTTTCGATCGAGAAGGGTTGGCCTCCGATCAGGTTCGTCGAGGCTTCCATACGGATGAAGGGAATGTTTTCCACTCCTGTTTCGCGTATGACGGCTTCCAGCTTCTCGATGTTCATGTTTCCTTTGAAGGGGTGCGAGGAGGAGATGTTGTAGGCTTCGTCGTAAAGCAGTTCTACGATGCGTCCGCCGTACTGGGTGACATGTGCAAGGAAGGTGGTAAAGTGGTAGTTCATGGGGATGAGGTCACCTTTTTTCCTGACATAGGCCGAGGCCAGTATGTTCTCGGCGGCGCGTCCCTGGTGAACGGGGAGGTAGTATTTCTTTTTCAGTACATCTTCGACGGCTTTTTGCAGGCGGAAGAAGCTTTGCGAACCGGCGTAGGCGTCATCGGCGTGCATCATGGCCGATACCTGCATATCGCTCATGGCGTTGGTACCGCTGTCGGTCAGCATATCGAGGAAGACGTCGTTGGTAGTCAGCCTGAATGTATTGAATCCACCTTCGCGCAGGGCTTCGAGCCGGCGCTCGATGGGGACGAGGTTCAGTTTCTGAACGACACGGACTTTGTGTAGCTCCAATGGGATGTCCTCTCCATTGTAGAATTTAACCTTCACAGGACTCTCTTTACTCATAGTAATAAATTTGTTTGTTATATGTGTATATTCTTTTTTAAAACGAGGCGAAAGTACAAAAACATCTTTTACGGCACAACGAATGATCTTTATTCTTTCTATCTTGCGCTCCAAAAATCAAAAACAATGGTTGGTACATTAGTAAATACGGCAGCTATTATCGTTGGAAGCAGCATCGGACTGGTCTTCCGCAGGAGTTTGCCGGTTAAATACCAGGATATATATTTCCAGGCGGTCGGTTTGTTTACCTTGCTGTTGGGAGTGAAGATGGCAATCGGCATGTCGTCGCCCTTGCTGGTTGTGCTGAGCCTGGTGCTGGGAGGTTTTGTCGGCGTGAAGATGCAGTTGGAGAAGAGGGCCGGGCAACTGGGCGACTATATCAAGGCCCGGACCCGGTCGAAGAACGACCGTTTCAGCGAAGGACTCATAACGGCCTTCCTGCTCTTCTGCATGGGTTCGATGACCATCGTCGGCGCCATTGAAGAGGGCTTCGGCAAGACTTCCGACCTGCTGCTTACCAAGTCGGTCATGGACTTCTTTTCCTCCATCATGCTGGCCTCCGGGCTGGGCATCGGCGTGCTCTTCTCGTCCATACTGCTCCTGCTGTTCCAGGGAGGAATCACCCTGGCCGTTGCCCTGGTTGGGCGAGACATACCGGGCGAGATGATCTCCGAAATCACCGTCACAGGAGGCATTATCCTGATCGGATTAAGCATCAACCTGCTAAAGGTAAAGAAACTCGACGTCCTCAATCTCTTACCTTCGTTGGCCTTCATCTGCCTGTTCGTATGGTTGGAACTGTATTTTTTTAACTGACAATATAAACTCACACCCCATGTTTAATAAAGAAATTTATGAAGCCCGCAGGGCTAAGCTGAAGCAGACCGTAGGATCGGGACTGCTCTTGTTCCTTGGTAACGACGAGTCAGGCATCAATTACGCCGACAACACCTACCCCTTCCGGCAGGACTCCACCTTCCTGTATTTTTTCGGACTGCCCTACGCCGGCCTCAATGCAATCATTGATGTAGACAACAACCGGGAAATTATCTTCGGCGACGAACTCACCATCGACGCCATCGTATGGATGGGCTCCCAACCAACACTCCGGGAAAAGGGCGAAAGCGTCGGCATTACCGATATCCGCCCCTGTAGCGAAGCGCCCGCTTACCTTGCGAACGCCCTTCAACAAAAGCAAACGATCCACTATCTGCCCACCTACCGCGCCGAACATCAGGTGAAACTCTTCACCTGGTTGAACATCCGACCGGGCGCTGCACAACCCTCCCTCCCCTTCATCCTGGGCGTTGTCAACCAACGTAACTACAAAGGCCCGGAAGAGATCGAGGAGATAGAAAAAGCCTGTATTATAACCGCCGACATGCACCTGACCGCCATGCGGATCGTACGTCCCGGCATACGCGAAAGCGATGTGGCCGCTGCCGTGGCCGAAGTAGCCTATTCCAACAACTACCAGCTCTCCTTCCCCATCATCGCCACCATCAACGGCCAGACGCTTCACAACCATTACCACGGTAACCGGATCAAAAGCGGCGACATGCTACTGCTTGATGCCGGCGCTGAAACCGAAATGGGCTATGCAGGCGATATGTCATCCACCATTCCGGCCGATTCAACCTTTACGACGCGGCAGAAAGAGATCTACGACATAGCCGTCGCCTCGCACGAAGCCGCCGTCGCCGCCCTCCGCCCCGGAGTCTTGTTTGAAGATGTGTACGACCTCTCGGCAAGGGTCATCCTGGAAGGACTCAAAGACCTCGGCTTTGTGAAAGGCGATCCGGCCGAAGCCGTCCACGCCGGCGCTCACGCCCTGTTCTTCCCCTGCGGACTGGGACACATGATGGGGCTGGACGTACATGATATGGAAAACCTCGGCGAAGTCTACGTTGGTTACGACGGACGCCCCAAAAGCACTCAGTTCGGACGCAAATCCCTCCGTCTGGGACGTAAGCTGGAACCCGGCTTTGTCCTGACCATCGAACCGGGCATCTATTTCATCCCCGAACTGATCGACCTTTGGAGAAGCCAACAGAAGTTCACTGAATTTATCAACTACGAAAAGGTCGCTACCTACAAAGACTTCAGCGGTATCCGCAACGAAGAAGACTACCTGATCACCCAGACGGGCGCCCGCCTCCTGGGTAAGAAAATACCTCTCCGCACCAACGAAGTGGAAGCCCTCCGCTAAACAATACAAAACAAAGCAGGCCGGGGGGATCATACGATCGCTTCCCGGCCTGCTCGCCTCACAGATTCACTCAATATTCCTTTACTTTTATTCAACTTCTGCCAATTCTTCCGGCGTTAAGTCCTTTGCAACGATAACGCCATTTTCATCAATTAGAAAATTGCCGAATCCTTTCTTCAGGTTATACCTGCGGTACAACGTTGAGTTTTTTCCTTTAGTCTCGTGAAACTGTGTTGCCCGGTCCAACCGGTCTATCCGTATCGTTTCCGAGAAAACCGACGGACTCTCGTCCAAAGAAACGGAACACAAGACAACTCTGTTACGACTCATTTTACCCGACACATTCGCCAACCTGATGTTACGCACCCTGGATTCGGCATCATACGTTGCCCAGAAATTCAATAAGGTGTAACGGCCCGAATGATTACGGAAGTTGAAATCCCTTTCATTCTCTAAAGACTCTATTCTCGGAGCAAGATCACCGGGGGATAGCCCCTCAGTCCTTACCTCTTTCGGAGCAGCCGACAAATACAATAAGACGGCCATCCCGGCGAGAACATAAGCTTTTACCTTCATAATGTAATATTTGCGTTAAACTTGACCGGAAGCAGGATCTCCCCTCCTTTCCGGCTCCTGATTTTCAGGATATGATAACATAAGACCTTCGCTAAGGCATTATCTTTTATCATAGATGGCCGCAAAGGTACGTCACGAAGGCTATACCTTCCAAAGCTTCGATTACCTTTAACTAAAATGTGCAGTTTTTTACATCTCACTTCCTCTTTCCCCATCGGCAGGCTGCAACACTGTGAAGAGACCGTTCACAACGCTTCAAAGCGGTGCTTTGCAATGAGAACAGATCCTTTCCGGCATCCAAAGACCTGTCTGCGCCCTCTGTACCCATGCGATGAAGCTTCCGTATGTAAAAATATCCATTGTGGTGTAAAAAAATGTACTTGCGCCGAATGGAGTTAATATATTGTTGCTATATTTGCGCCATCAAAGAAGCGAGCTATAACATTTGTACAACACTTAAATAACATAAACGTGAAACAATCACATTCCCCACAGACAATTGTATCTTCATACGATAATTTCTATTACTATCACATTAATTAATTAATCCAAATTTCTTATGCAAATGAGCTGTTTAGAAAAAGCATGCAAAACAATCGCCACATGCTTATTGGGAGTTACTCTATTGCTCCCCGGACTGGTCTTTGCCCAAACCCAGACAACGAGGGTGACAGGTAAAGTAATCGATCAAATAACCGGAGATCCGGTTATTGGCGCCAACGTAGTAGAAAAAGGTACTACAAATGGAGTAATCACAGATCTTGATGGAGCATTCTCCGTGAATGTTCCCGCCGGAACTACATTGTCTGTGTCTTACGTGGGTTATGTGAGTCAGGAAGTCCGTGCCCTGGCTGCACCTATGACCATTCTCCTGAAGGAAGATTCTCAGGCATTGAACGAAATTGTAGTAGTCGGATACGGCACCCAACGAAGGGAAAGCCTTACCGGCTCGCTGCAAACCCTCAAGAACGAGAAGCTCCTGACGACCACTACCCCCTCGGTAGAAAACCTCCTCTCGGGCAAAGCGCCGGGCGTCTATGTCGCTCCCGGCTCTGGGCAACCGGGATCGAAGGGGAACATCATCATCCGTGGACGCTCGTCGATTAACGGAACGACTGACCCGCTGTGGGTAATCGACGGCGTAATCGTCGGTAACGCCTCCAACCACACCCTTAACCCGTCCGATATCGAAACGATGACGATCCTCAAAGATGCCGCCTCGACCGCTATCTATGGCTCGCAAGGAGCTAATGGGGTAATTGTCGTAACTACCAAACGGGCGATGAGCGGTAAACTGAACGTAAACGTTTCAGCTAATTTTGGGCTCACCAACCTCCACAACGGAAACATGGAAATGATGAACGGCGCCGAGTTGTACGACTACTTCAAGTCCTTCTCCAATCAGGAAATGATCGCCTTCCCCCGTTGGAATGATCAATTGAGGAACAGCAATTACGACTGGTGGGATCTGGCTACCCAAACCGGAGCCGCACAAGATTATAATGTATCCCTGTCAGGAGGAGGAGAAAATGTAAAGACCTACTTCTCGCTGGGTTATTACAACGAAGAAGGAGCTGTGAAAGGCTATACATTCGATCGTTACAGCGTGCGCTTCCGTCAAGAATATACTCCCGTAAGCTGGCTGACCGTGAAACCCTCCATCAGCGGATCACGTCGCGACATAGACGACAGGCAGTATTCGGTTTCGTCCATGTATTCCAAACTTCCCTGGGATAGTCCCTACCTCGAAGACGGTGTGACCCCGACGCCTCACAGGTCGAGCACCTGGGTTAACAGCAACACCACGAACTATCTTTACGATTTGCAGTGGAACAAATCAGGTAGCACCCGTTTCTCCTTTATGGGAAACATAGACTTCGATGTCCGCTTCACCGACTATTTGACTTTCTCGTCGATCAACAACTTCACGTGGGATGATTATGCTTATAGCGCTTATACTGATCCGCGTTCCGACAGCGGCTCCGGCGTCAAAGGGCGTCTTTCCGAAGAAAGTGCCAATACCGAACGGAGATACACTAACCAGATCCTGCGTTTCAACAAAGGATTCGGCAAACATTCTGTCAACGCTCTGGCAGCATACGAGTTCAGCGACTACCGGTATAAGTTCATCGATATATCGGCCACCGGCTTTATGAAAGGCTTCGAAGTGCTTGACGTAGCCACGACGCCCGAAAAGACCAACGGTTATATCAATACTTCTGCCATACAATCGTTCCTTTTCAACGCCAACTATGCCTACGACAATAAGTACATGGCGCAGGTATCCGTCCGTCGCGACGGAGCTTCCAACTTCGGTGTGGATGCCAAATACGGGAACTTCTTCTCCATCAGCGGAGGCTGGCTCATTAATAAAGAAGCCTTCTTCAACGCCGATTGGGTTGACCAGCTCAAGCTGCGCGTGGCCTACGGAACGGTAGGAAACCGTCCGCAAAGCCTCTACCCGCAATACGACCTGTACAGCGTTTCGGGCAACTACGACGGAACCTTTGCCGCCCTCATCAGCCAGATCGGAAACAAAAACCTGACCTGGGAGAAGACCGTAACGGCGAACATCGGCGTGGACTTCAGCTTCCTCGAACGCTTCCGCCTGAACTTAGATTATTATACGAAAGGAACCGACAACGTCCTCTTCCAAGTACCCATCCCCGCCCTCACAGGTGTCACGTCTAACTGGCAAAACGTAGGCGAAGTGAAAAACGTGGGCTTCGAAGCCGTTATCGGCGCCGATATCATCAAAAGCAAAGACTGGAATTGGAGCATAGACTTTAATGTAGGCGCCAACCGTAACGAAGTAACGAAACTATACGGGAACGAGGAAGATCCGCAGATAGTGAAAGGAGCCTCTACCATGGCCGGCGGTATCAACATTATCCTTAAACCGGGATACAGCAGCGACACATGGTACACCTACGAATGGGCCGGCGTGAACCCCGAAAACGGAGCGCCCCAATGGTACACCACAGCCGAAGACGGCTCGCGCGTCCTCACCGACGACTATGCCAAGGCCGACCAGGTGATGTGCGGATCCTATACGCCCGACTTCTTCGGCGGATTCTCCACCTCGCTGAGCTGGAAGCAGCTTGATCTCAACGCCGTATTCGGATACTCCGTAGGAGGCACCATTTACAGCTATGCACGTATGGAGTACGACTCCGACGGACGCTATCCCGACCGCAACCAGATGAGACTCATCGACGGCTGGAGCCGCTGGACCAAACAGGGCGATAACGCTACTCACCCCCTGCCGGCCTACAACAACTCGTCGAAGGCCAACGAAACCTCTTCCCGTTACCTCGAAGATGGCGACTACCTCAAACTCCGCACCCTCTCGATCGGCTACAACCTGCCGCTCAAGAAATGGGGAATACAAAACTTGCGCGTCTCTCTCTCAGGCGAAAACCTGCTGACCGTTACGAAATATTCCGGCGTAGATCCCGAACTCCCGGTCACCTCGAAAGACGGCAGAAACCAGATAATCGGTGTAGCCAGCACCAACTATCCGGTGACACGCAAATACATGTTTGGACTTAACTTCACCTTCTAAAAGAATAAACAATGAAAAAGATATTTCTCCTGATCATGGCTGCCTGTTTACTCGTAGCCTGCGATATAGAACGATTCCCCTCGACTTCGATAGCCGCGGAACAGATCACAGAAAACCCCAATGCGTTCATCGACGAATTGCTCAACGGAGCCTATTCGCAGTTGAAAACATGGTCTGACGTTATGCACCGTTGCGGCGAATATGCCGGCGATAATATGATGATCCGCGGTTCCTCGACCGACGCCTTCTATCAGTTCATCTCCTACTCCCGCACGCCGAATAATTACCGTCTCAACGACTTCTGGAACAATAGCTACAAAGCCATCGCCCAGACGTCCAATATCATCAATATGATAGAAGAAGGCACCGACCCGAATATCGACAACAAGCTCGGCGAATGTTACTTCCTGCGCGGAACGCTCTACTTCTACCTCTGTCGCGCCTACGGACGGCCTTACTACCAGAACCCTGAAACGAATCTGGGAGTACCCATCGTCAACGGGACGCCGGATGAGCTCATCAACCTCCAACTGCCCGACCGCTCAACCGTCAAGGAGACCTACGCGCAAGCCATCGAAGACCTGGAAAAAGCAGCCGACATGCTCACCATCGACCGCGGACCGGCCTACGCCTCCCGCGAAGCTGCCTGGGCAATCCTCAGCCGCATCTACCTCTACATGAGCGGTACATGGGATAATCCCAACACCGCCAACACCGCAAAGTCGATCGAATACGCCGACAAGGTGATCAATAGCGGAAAGTATAGCCTCCTCGATCGCGCCAACTTCATGAAGTATAACACCTTCAAGCCCGAAAACAACGACGAGTCCATCTTCGTTGTCAAACGTGTGGCCTCCGAATATTCCGGCTACGACCATTACTACGGAGTCGGTGGTATGTATGCCAACATCGGCGGTATGGGATGGGGCGAAATGTACGCCAGCGCCAAGTATATCTCCCTGCTCGACGAAACAGGACGCAACGACTGGTACAACAAGAAGCTCGTCGACGCACGCGCCGCCTTCATCGAACCGCAATACGAGGCCACCGCGCGCCCCGTCTTCCGATTCATCAAAAAGGTGTTCAATGCCTCCAACGTACACACGAACTTCAACTACGTACAGGCCGACGTAACCATCAATGGGGAGACCGCTTCCTGCGTCGAAACCGTCTCCGACGTCAAGACCACCTATCCCCTGACGCCCGTTGACATCGAACAGGGCATCTGGTCCATCAACTACTCCGACGGCGAAACCTATACCGGCTACATCGACCAGTATATCCGCCTCAACCGCGTTTACCCGATGTTCTACATCGTTAAATGCTCGCGCGAAGGCGAAGATTCGCACCTGCACTCGCCCGTCATCAGCCGCTTGGGTGAGATCTATCTCAACAAAGCGGAAGCCGCAGCCAAAGCAGGCGACTATGCCACCGCCCTGACTGCCCTCAACATCGTGCGCGAACGCTCCTTGCCGGGTGAAGGTTACACCGCCTTGACAACCGCCAATGCCGAAGAACGGATCGAAAAAGAACGGACCCTCGAACTCGCTTTCCAGGCCGAACGCAGCTACGACGTCTACCGCAATGGGCGCTCGCTTACCCGTCGCTACCCGGGGCCTCATAATGCCGTCGAAGAAATTCTGCCGAACGACTTCCGCGTCATCTATTTCATCCCTCAGACGGCGATTGATTCATACACAGGAACGCTGACGCAGAATCCTACCTCAAATTAAAACAGGATACGTCATCAGCGTCCAACAAATAGACCCGGGTCTGCGATTTCGAGACCCGGGTCTTTTTTGTGCTGTCCCGGCCGCTGCGGGGCGGCCGTACGGGGGGATGATTATTGCAAGGCGGAAAGGGCCTGGCGGATGCGGGAGATGGCTTCGACTAAGTTCGCGTCGGAGGTGGCGTACGAGAGGCGGAGGCATTGGGGAGCGCCGAAGGCAGCGCCGCCGACGGTGGCGACGTGGGCGGTTTCGAGCAGGTACATGGCTAAGCCGGCGGCGTCGTTGATGGTATAGTGGCCGGCGCTCCGGCCGAAGTAGGCGTCTACTTCGGGGAAAAGGTAGAAGGCACCCTGCGGGACGTTGATCTTGAGGTCCGGTATTTCCTTGCAGAGCTTCACCACCAGGTCGCGGCGTCGGAGGAAGGCGTCGCGCATTTCCCGGACGCAGGCCTGGTTGCCGGAGAAGGCGGCCACGGAAGCTTTCTGTGCGATCGAGCCGGCGCCGGAGGTGTACTGTCCTTGCAACGTATTGCAGGCTTTGGCCAGCCATAGCGGAGCGGCGATGAATCCGATGCGCCAGCCGGTCATGGCGTAGGCTTTGGATACGCCGTTGATGACGACTACGCGGTCGCGGATGGCTTCGAACTGGGCGATGCTCTGGTGGTCGCCGACGTAATTGATGTGTTCGTATATTTCGTCGCTCAGTACCATTATGTCGGGATGCCGGGCGATCACGTCGGCCAGCTTTTCGAGTTCGAGGCGGCTGTAAACGCTGCCGGTCGGGTTGGAGGGGGAGCACAGGATGAGGGCGCGGGTCCGGGGCGTGATGGCGGCTTCGAGCTGGTCGGGTGTGATCTTGAAGTCCTGGTCGATACCGGCGGAGACGATTATGTTGACGCCTTCTGCGAGCTTGACCATTTCGACGTAGCTCACCCAGTAGGGCGCCGGCACGATGACTTCGTCGCCGGGGTTGAGGATACTGAGCAGGACGTTGCAGACTGCCTGTTTAGCGCCGTTGGAGACGACGATTTGGTTGAGGGTGTAGTCGAGCGCATTTTCCCGTTTGAGCTTACCGGCGATGGCTTCGCGCAGGTCGGCGTATCCGGGGACGGGAGAATAGAAGGAGAAGTTGTTGTCGATGGCCTTGTGGGCGGCTTCTTTGATGTGATCGGGGGTAAAGAAGTCGGGTTCTCCTACGCTGAGGTTGATTACGTCGATGCCTTGCGCTTTGAGTTCGGCGCTTTTTTGCGACATGGCGAGCGTTTCCGAGGGCGAGAGTTGGGCGATACGGTCCGATACGTGTGTCATGAGAGGATGTTTGTGTTTGATATGATTATTTTATATTGTGCAGGATATGCCCCATACGTTCTTTTTTGGTTCGCATATAGCGTTCGTTATAGGGGTTGGGGGTTATTTCGATGGGGACATTTTCGACGACGGTCAGGCCGTAGGCTTCCAGTCCGACGCGTTTGACGGGGTTGTTGGTGATCAGTTTCATCCGGTGTACACCGAGATGTCGCAGGATCTGTGCCCCTACGCCATAGTCCCGTTCGTCGGCTTTGTGCCCCAGGTTCAGGTTGGCTTCCACCGTATCCAATCCTTTTTCTTGCAGTTTATAGGCTTTTATTTTTTCCATCAATCCGATGCCCCGTCCTTCCTGGTTGAGGTAGACTACGACGCCTTTGCCTTCTTCTTCGATCATCTGCATGGATTTGTGCAGTTGTTCGCCACATTCGCACCGCATGGAGCCGAAGATGTCGCCGGTGGCGCAGGAGGAGTGCACGCGCACCAGGACGGGTTCGTCCTTGGCAAAGGATCCTTTTATCAGGGCGATGTGCTCCAGTCCGTTGCTTTTCTGGAGGAAGGGGATCAGGCGGAAATGTCCGTATCCGGTGGGCATGTCTACTTCTTCGCCTTTGTCGACGATAGATTCGTTTTGCAGGCGGTAAGCGATCAGGTCGCGGATGCTTATGATTTTGATATGGAAATGTTCGGCCACTTTGATCAGGTCGGGCAGCCGGGCCATGGTTCCGTCCGGGTTGATGATTTCGATCAGGGCTCCGGCGGGATAGAGTCCGGCTAAGCGGGCCAGGTCGATGGTTGCTTCCGTATGTCCTGAGCGGCGCAGCACTCCTCGCGAGCGGGCTCGCAGAGGACTGACGTGCCCCGGTCGTCCCAGATCCGTGGGCCGGGTATTGGGGTCGGCCAGGGCGAGGATGGTTTGTGCACGGTCGTGCATGGATACGCCGGTCGTACAGCCTCCGCCCAGTTTGTCGACGGTGATGGTGAAGGGTGTTTCCAAAGCGGACGTATTGTGGCTGACTTGCATGTCTAATTCCAGTTCTTCGCAACGTTCTTCGGTGATTGGTGCGCACAGGAGGCCGCGTCCGTATGTCATCATAAAGTTTATTTTCTCGGGCGTTATTTTTTCGGCGGCGACGATGAAGTCTCCTTCGTTCTCGCGGTCTTCGTCGTCGACGACGATCAGGAATTTGCCTTCGCGGAAATCTTCGATAGCTTCTTCGATGGTGTTCAGTTGAATATTATTCATGACGAGGATTTTGTATTTATATATCTCACTATAATATCTTTCAGTTCTTCGCTGACTTTCCGGACCGTTTGGATGTCTTGCCGCAGCAGCTTCCGCTGATAGGTGGCATAGAGGTAAACCGGCAGCCCCAGGGGGAGGAAGAAGGCGATTGCGAGGCTGAGCGTCCTGTTCAGGTTGGCGCCCATTTGTTCGTATCCTCCGATGATGGGATAGTCCATGAGTTTGTTCAGTACCAGGTTCTGGTCTGAGTTGGCCAATTCTTCTACGATCTGTTCCATGTTGCCGACCAATTGTCCGGCTTCGGTATCTTTACCCCCTTTGCGCCAGTATGCGAAGTAGTTCTGCCAACGTTTATGATCGGACAGGTAGACGCGGGCGTTTTCGGCAAGCCGGTCCAGAGACGGGATGAGGTGTTTGTAATCGGGGTTATAGATGATGACTTCTTTTCGTTCTACTTTCCGGGCGGCGCGTTTACCGATGAGATTCTTCAGTGCATTGACATAGGTGTCTGCATTCATGATGACGGAATCGTTCACGGCTTTGTAGGTAAGGAAGCTTCCCAACGTCATCAGGATGGCCGAGCTGAACCACATACCTTCCCAGGCGGGCCAGACGCCGTCGCGCGCCATTTTGCCGCCGATATTATTGACCACGTAGTAGAAAATAAACAGGATGATGGACAGTACCACAGGCATTCCCAGCCCTCCTTTGCGGATGATGGCTCCCAGGGGGGCGCCGATGAAGAAGAACAGCAGGCAGGCGAAGGAGGTGGTGAATTTCGTATGCCACTCCATATAATGCCTGCGCAATTTTGTTGATTCGTCGCTGATGGTGATCCCTTTAAAGAAGTAATCCGCTTTCGTGTTTTCTACGTACGCTTTGACGCGGCCCAGCAGCGCGGCTTTACTGCCGGCTGTCTCGGCCAGGTAGAGGCTGTCGAAATCCATCGTGTGGGTGATTTGCGGAGAGGCTTCACCCAGGAAGGATTTCTTGTAGGATGAGGTGTACACTTCGCCGGAATAGATGCCTCTTACGCTGTCTAAGCGCGTGGACATCGAGTCGATGGAGAATTGCAGGTTGTTTAAGTTTTTCCCGATGTACTGACTCTGGAAGAAGGTCTCATCCGTGCGGGTGAAGTTGGCGTCAAACTCAATCAGTATTTCTTTGTTTTGGAAAGTTTCCCGCCGGTAGGGGACGGCATCGTTCCGGCTTTGGGGGGAGGAGGATTGCTTGGGCATATTCTGAAAGGCTTCGCCGTTGTACAGGGCCAGTACGAGGAAGAGCTTGTCGGCCGACATCTTCAACCGGCCCGAATCCGCTACGATCACCATTGCATTGTTGAATCCGGTCGAGTAGTCGTAGATCATCAGGTTCTTCAGAAGGCCGGTGTCCTTTTCTTTTTCCCTTACGTACACATTATATCCCCGGATTTCGGTATAGAAGACACCTTCGGGGATATCCAGCTCCGGGGATTTCTGCCGTATGGAATGAAGCAACGTGAAGAGTTTGACCTGTACAACGGGCATGGCGTTGTTCTGGAAGAAGAAAGCGCCCACGCTGGTGAGGCAGACGAAGATGATCAGCGGGCGCATGATGTGGATCAACGATATACCGGCCGATTTCATTGCCAGCAGTTCGAGACGTTCGCCCAGGGAGCCGAAGGTCATCAGCGAGGACAGCAGTATAGCCAGCGGGAGCGCCGTCGGCACCAAAAACAGGACGGCATAGGTAAACATCTCGCCCAAGACCAGCATATCCAGTCCCTTCCCTACCATATCGTCTATGTATTTCCAAAGGAATTGCATCAGGACAATAAACAAACAGATGCCGAAGGTCATGATGAACAACGGCAGGAATGTTTGCAGCATAAATGTATGAAGCCTCTTAACTTTGAGCATTTTCAGTCCGATTGACGGAGCAAATGTAGTGCAAAAAAACTAAATCCCCAATGTACGCTTCAATACTTCGACCTGCGTATCCCATAGTTCGATGGCATCCTGTTTCTCGTCCGGCTCGGCAAAGTCGGTTATTTCAAGGGCGATAGAACCGGTTAATTCGATTGTATGAATAATGAACTCGAAATACGTAAAATCATCCTCGTCATCCAGCCAGCGGTAGCGTATGCTTATTTCCGGTTTCACGAGCAATACTTCGGCTTCCTGCGATTCTTTGTTCCATTTGAAAAGGTAGGTGTTGTTGCTTATTTCCACCTGTCCGGCGAACCAGGACGAGAGTCCGGGCGGTGTGGTTATATGATTCCATAGGCTTCTCCTCGAGACAGTGTCCAAGATGTATTCAATGTGAAATTTCTCTTTCATGGATGTATTATATATTGGTGCGCAATATACATATAAAGAATCGGAAAACGATTACACATTCTTATATTTCACACCTAAGGCGTTAAAAATATGTAAGGGCGGGACATGGGGCGGGATATGGGGTAGGGGCGCACGGGATATGGGGGGGGGGGGGGGGGGGGGGGGGCCCCCCCCGCGGGGCCCCCACCCTTTTTTGTCGCACCGCCTGGGGGCCCACGGGGGTGGGCGCCCCCCCATATCCCGTGCGCCCCTACCCCATATCCCGCCCCATGTCCCGCCCTTACATATTTTTAACGCCTTAGGTGTGAA
>JAISWO010000008.1 GCA_031271045.1 Tannerellaceae bacterium | reverse complement strand
TCACTACCCGTGCCGACGGACTTTTTTTCAGTAAATCCAGCAATAGTGTTGTCAGGAGGAACGGTGCGAAAACATTTATTACCATCGTCTTTTCATGCCCCTCGTTTGTGGTTTCCCTTTTATCAGTAAACTGCGCTCCGGCATTATTCACAAGCACGTCCAAGTGGTCGTACTTCTGCTTGATGTTGTCGGCAAAACGCCGGATTTCGGCAAACGACAGGAAATCGGCAGTCAGATATTCAATCTTATCATTTCCCGATTCTGCCTTAATTTCTTCGTATGCCGCCTTTGTTTTCTGCGGGTTACGACCGTGTACAATGACGGTATGTCCTTGTTTTGCCAATGTTTTGGCGGTTTCTTTTCCGATACCGTCGGAAGCTCCTGTTACTAAAATAATTTTGCTTTCCATTTTATTATGTTTTAATTAATTATTCGTTTGAACCGCATCCCAAAAGTATGGGCTATTATAGACGGAGCATTGCACAAAACGGGGAATGTGCTATACGAAAAGGCGTCGTTGTGTATAAAATGATGGCTTAGGAGGCCAGGATGCAGGCGACGTAGTGCGTCAGGGGAGTGACGGGGCAGAGGGAGAGGTAACCCCGGAGTAGCCTGCCGTTTCGGAATACCGGAGGATGGGCTTTGTGCATCAGTAGATGGCGCTCGTATGAGCGACCGGGGAGACGGTCGTAGAGGACGTTGAAAAATCCTTCGGCGCTTGGGTCGAGGTGGTTTTCAAAGAGGCGGATGGCGGTCAGGCCCATCGTGTAGCGCAGGTTTATTTCTACGCAAGGGTGGATAGCGAAGGATCCTTTGTCGTTGTAGATGAGCATATCGACGCCTAAGTATCCGGTGTAGCAATTGGCGAAGGTGTCGCAAAGTACGCGTGAGAGAGCTTGTTGTACGGTGTTCAGCGCTTCGTCTCCGGTGTAGTTTGACAGTTGTTTCCGCAGGGCGGATTGCGTTTGCAGTTTGTTTCCCAGGTATGCTCCGCGTTGATTGGTTGAGAATAGCGAGAGGCCTTCGTAGCGAAGGTTTCCTTTGCCGTCGGAATAAAATTCCATGGCGAAGTCGGTTTCTTTGTGCAGGGCTTGTTCTATACTGACGGCGTTTTGTTTCCGTATCCATCCGTTGATGCGGTTCTGTCCGGAAAGGCTCAGTTCATTTCCGTTGATCCAGAGCAATCCTCTGCCCGAAGAGGAGTAGGGCGCTTTCAGCACGAAAGGGCCGGTATGTTGATGCAGCCAGGCTTCGATATGGTCCGGTTGTGAGAAGAAGACGGGAGGCAGAGGGAGGTTGGCGCCGGGGAGCAATTGTTGTATTCCGGCCAGGCAGGTGGCGGCTGTCCGGCGACTTGTGAGGGATTTGTATTCGTCTTTCCAGACGGGTCCGTCTACGGCGAGGCCTTCGTTTCTTAAGTCGTCAAACAGGCGGACGCTTTGGCGCGAGAGTCCCCAGGGCGCTGCTTTGAAGCGGGGTAGGAGGGCGGCTTGCGCTTTGATGTCTTTTCGTGCGAGAGGGGTGATGTGCAGGGTTGCCGGGATGCAGCCGGAGAGTGGAGGAGGATTTGGGGTGTTGATAAGGACGTAATCGCCTTCGTCTGCGTACCAGGCGGGGAGGAGGGCCAGGTCGTTCGTGATGGCGCGAACATTGTC
Source organism: Tannerellaceae bacterium (assembly GCA_031271045.1). Taxonomy (GTDB): domain Bacteria; phylum Bacteroidota; class Bacteroidia; order Bacteroidales; family Tannerellaceae; genus DFXE01. The sequence continues at coordinate 42,081 of JAISWO010000008.1, read as the reverse complement.
CGGCGGCGTGTAGTGTGTCGAATCCTGCAACGCCGCCGTTTCATGTCCGGGGTTATAGTAATGTAGCCTGATGTTATTCCAGGTTTTCGTCGATGGCGTCTATTTTTTTGATGATAAGCGCCATTTCTTCTTTGATTTGTTCGATTTTGCGTTCCATTTCTTTGACGAGTCCGCTGCCGCCTTTGGAGGATACGCTGAGGAAACCGATGTTGTTTTCATAGGTATGCAGTTCGGTTTTCATACGTTCGTAGGATCTCATGAGTTTGTCGCGTTCGCCGTAGAGTTTGCCTTTGCCTTTTTCTCCGCCGGTGATGTCGGTGAGGTTGCTGCGGAAGGTTTGCATTTTGCGGTCGCTTTGGTCTACTTTGAGGCGGTCGTACTGTTTGTCTAAGGCATCGCGGTATTCTGCGTTTATTTTGTCTTTTTCTTTGAAGGGGACGAATCCGACAGCGTTCCACTGGCTCATGCAGTCTTTGAGCAGGTTGAGGGCTTCGTTGTATCCGAGCGTTGCGTCCAGGTTATTTATTTTTTCGATCACTTCTTTTTTGGCTTCCAGGTTGTTTTGTTCGGAGTTTTTCTGGGAGGAAAAGTTATTTCCTTTTTGTTCGAAGAAGTGATCGCATGCTGTCATGAATCGTTTCCAGAGGATATCGGATTGTTTGCGGGGGACGCTTCCGATTGTTTTCCATTCTTTGCGCAGGGCGATTAGTTTTTCGGTGGTTTCTTTCCAGTCGGTATTATTTTTGAGGGCTTCTGCTTTTTCGCACAGGGCTTTTTTGAGTTCCATGTTTTTCCCCATGTCTCCTTTTACTTGCTTGAAGTATTCTCCTTTCCGGTCGAAATAGATGTCGCAGGCGGTGCGGAAGCGTTCATATATTTTCTGGTTGTATTTTTTGGGTGCAAAGCCGAGTTTTTTCCATTGTTCTCGTGCGGCGTATACGGCTTCGTTGACTTCTTCCCAGTCTTTGTAGGTTTTCAGTTGGGAGAAGTCGATGCTTTCGAGTTGTTCGCAGATGGCTGTTTTGGCGTGGAGGTTGTCTTGTTCTTTGGTTCTGCGGTCTTCGAAATATTCCTGATGCCGTTTGTTTACGATATTGGATGCTCCTTTAAAGCGTGCCCAGAGGTCTTCTCTGAGGTCTTTGGGGACGGGTCCGATCTCGCGCCATTGCTGGTGCAGTGTTTGGAGTTTATGGTATGCGGATACGGTGTCGTTGTCGGTTGACAGTTTTTCCATTGCTTCGCATAGCGTTGTTTTCATGTCCAAGTTCTTTTTGAAGTCGTAATCGCGGAACTGATTGTTTATTTTGATCAGGTCGTAGAATCGTTCGGTGTAGGTCTGGTAGTTTTTCCACAGTTCGTTGGCGTGTTCCTGCGGGACCAGTCCGGCTTCTTTCCATCTTTGTTGGATTTCTTTGAACTCGTTGTACAGTTTGTTGAAGTCGCTCTGGCTTTCGGTCAATTCTTTTATGCGGCTGACGAGTTGAAGTTTGAGTGCGTAGTTGGCTGCTTTTTTTTGTTCTTCTTCGGCGAGGAAGACGGCCTTTTTTTCTTTGTAGCGGTTCAAGAGGATTTTTATCTTTGCTTCTGTTTCGTCTTCGGGTGCGCGAAAGTTTTTTTCGTCACCTCCTGTTTCGATGAAGTTTTTTTTCAGTTCGTCCACTTCAAACTTGTGAATTTTATGGAATGTTTGCTTGAGTAGTTCCACTTCGTTGCGGGTGGTTTCTATTGGGGCATTTACTAAGTCTGTCAGTTGCTTGAGGATTTCTTCCTTTGTCAGCTTATTGTTATTCACAGGAGTTGTTTCTCCGGAGGTATCGCCGGGGTCAGCGTCGGGGTCTGTTGTCAGATTTTCTGCTTCATTGGTTGCCTCTGTTTCATGGGTTTCATGGGCTTCTTCTGTTGCCTCCTCGGTTGTTTTCTCTGTTACAATACTTTCCTCCGCCCGGATGTTTTCCGGGGTGTTTTCCGGCGTGATAGCCGGAGCCTTAGTTTCTTCCGGTTCACCGGGGATTCCTACCGGTAAATCAGTTTCATGAATGTCCGTCATATTCGATTGCATATTAATTAGAAAGGATGTCTCCATCCTATTTAAGTCACAAATTAAGCTAATTATTTTGAGATTGCTGCATTTTATGCTGTTTTTTTCTTTCAGGTTGGGATATTTTGCTTCTTTGTTGTCTGGGGAAAGGTTTTTTGTGGGGGGGGGATGGGGGCTTCCGGGGCGCGGATGGTGCGGGTGAAGATGTTGTCTTCTTTTTGGAAGATTGTTTTGAGGACGCCATTGTGGAGGTGGCGAAGAAGTTGGATACATTTGCTTACTGTTTTCTTGTTACATTAATTTTATTGGTATTAAAAAAAGTCGCTGCATGTGTGCCTTCAGTATGGAATAAGACAAATTGTGACGTATTCGTTTCTGTTCTTTAAAAGGTGTCGCGCATTGCGTGCTCCGATCGTTTTTTCTTGTTTTTTGGCGTCTGCATTGTGTGACGGTATCGTTTTCGCTGTTTTTTCGGCGTCTGCATTGCGTGATGGCATCGTTTTCTGTATTTTTTCGACGTCCGCATTGCGTGATTGTTAAAAAGCGGGAAAAATGAGGGTTTCGCGTATTGCGTGATTGTTAAAAAGTGAAGAAAATGAAGGCTTCTCGCAATGCGGAAAGGCAAAAAACGGTGAAAACAAAGGTGTCATGTAGTGCGTGAAGGCCAAAAACAGGGCAAACGTTGGTGTCGTGCATTGCAGACGGTTAGAAAGTAGGGCAAGCATTGGTGTCGCGCATTGCGGATGGTTAGAAAATGGGGCAAACGTTGGTGTCGCGCATTGCGTGACGGTTGGAAATAGGGCAAACGATGGTGTCGTTCACTATGTGGCGATCTGAAATGGTGCAAATGATGGTATCGCGCAATGCGTGACGGTAAAAACAGAGGAATATAATGGTGTCGTATAGTGCGTAATGGTCAAAGATGGGGCAGACATTGGTGTTTCGCGTTGCATGATGTTTAAAAATGGGTGGAATGATGGTGTCTCGCAATGTGTTGCGATCGGAAACAAGAAAAATGATAGTATTGTGCATTGCGTAGCGATCAGGAATAGGTCAAACGATAGCATCATATAATGTGTGGCAATTGGATATAAGACAAGCTATGGCGTCTTGCGTTGAATGACAATCAAAAATAAAACAAACAATGGTGTTGCGCATTGCGTTACGATTAGGGATATGGCAGGCGATAATGTTTTGCATTGCATGATATTTAAAGATGGAGAAAATGACAGTGTCCCTCAATGCGTTACGGTCGAAAATGGGCCAAACGATACTGTTGCACATTGCATGACATTCAAAGATGGATGAAACGATGATGTCTCGCAATGCGTCGCGGTTGAAAACAAGAAAAACGATAGTATTACGCATTGTGTAACGATCATGAATAATGCAAATGAATGTATCGTATGCTGCATGATGTCAAAAATGGAGAAGTGCGACGTTGTCGTGCACTGTGTGATCATTGGGAATGGAGGAAACGATTGTGTTTCGCATTGCGTGGCGATTATAAATATGGCAAATGACAGCATCTCGCATTGTGCAACTATCAGGGATAGGGCGAGTGATACGTTCTGCATTGTATGTCAATCAAAAATAAGTCAAACGATGGCGTCATACAGTGTGTGACAATCAGGGATAAGGCAAACAATGATGTTGCGTATTGCGTTGCGATTAGAAACAGGACAAGCGATAATAGTTTGCATTGCATGATATTCAATGATGGAGAAAATGATTGTATCTCTCAATGCGTTGCGGTTGAAAATAGACTAAATGACGCTATTGCGCATTATGTGACTGTTAAAGGTGAAGGAAACAGCAATATCTCGCATTGCGCAACGATCAAGATTCGGTCAAATACTATTGTCTTCCATTGTGTTGCGACAAAAGCAGTACAAATGATAGCATCATACACTGCGTGGCGCTTAAAGATGGGGCAAATGATGGTGTTACGCATTGAGGGACGTTGTCATTGGAATAGGTCTTTTCTTGTTTCAGGATTATTTTATGCTTGTCCGGAGCGGCGACTGCGGAGCTCGACATGCGCTTTTGAGGAGGCAGGGGCTGGCCTGGTCAGTATATGGGGCGAACGTCCTGTGTACAGGTGAATGGATAGGATTGTAGCGCCGGACCCCCTATCATACCGGTTCCGCCGCTGTCGTCGTCGCCATTTTCTTCGGAAGTATCGCGCAGGGCGTCGGTTGCAAAGGTGAGTTCAATCGAGTGTACAGAACCTCTTTGGACTGGTCGTATTACATGAATGTTTTATGGAGCCGAAACCTCCCTTTCGTCAGTGGGGGCGGGGCTTGTAGATCAGGGCAGTGGCGTAGGCGGCGATGCCTTCCTGGCGGCCGGTGAAGCCTAAGCGTTCGGTGGTGGTGGCTTTGATGGAGAGGTCGCCGGGGTCGGCTTGCATGACGGCGGCGAGGGTCGCCAGCATAGTGGGGATGTGTGGGTTTAGTTTGGGCTGTTCGGCGGCGACGGTGGCGTCGATGTTGCCCAGCTCGTAGCCGGCTTGGCGGACGAGGGTCATCGTTTCGCGCAGGAGGATCTTGCTGTCGATGTCTTTGTAGCGGCCCGCCGTATCGGGGAAATGATACCCTATGTCGCGCAGGCCGGCGGCTCCGAGCAGGGCGTCACAGATGGCGTGGATCAGTACGTCGGCGTCGCTATGCCCCTGGAGTCCCAGCGAGTGTTCGATCCGGACGCCTCCCAGCCACAGGGCGCGGTCGGGTGCAAGGGCGTGTACATCATAGCCGAATCCGATGCGTATGCTTTGCATTAACGGAAGAGATTTTTGATGCCGTCCATATCGAAGGAGAGGGAGAAGCGCAAAGTTTGGTCCAGCGGATTGCTGGGGACGGTGCTGATCAGGTAGGCGGCGTCTAACTGGAAGACGCTCATACGGAAGCCGGCGCCGAGCGAGAAATACTGGCGGTTACCCTTGTAGGGGTTTTCGTAGTAATAACCGCCGCGGAGGAAGAACTGGTCGTTGTAGCTGTATTCGGCTCCGAACGAGAGGTTGATTTCTTTCAATTCTTCGTTGAAGCCGCCCGGTGCATCAGAGAAGGAGGTGAAGATTCCGGTCATGAACGACATGGTGTTGTATTTCTCTTTCAAGCGTTCGTATTCGGCTTGATCTTCTTCGGTGTTTCCCCTGCTCTTGGGCAGGCTGGGGACGAGGAACTTGCCCAGGTCGGCGTAGAAGCCTATGCGGTTGTAATCGTCGAGCGGGTAGAGCAGTCCGGTACCAATTTTCAGCAGGGTGGGGATAAAGTCGTTGGTTGTTCCTCCGTCGTACGAGATTTTGGTTCCGATGTTGGATACATTGAAGCCGAAGGTCCAGAGGCTTTCTGTATTGCCCAGGATGACGTATTTTTCGAGATAGCCGGAGACATCGGCGGCGACTGAGTTGCCGGGTACCATCTCGTCGCTTTGGTCGCTCATGTCGGAACGGATGTAACGGGCGGTGACGGCCATGGAGTAGAGCTCCGACAGTTTGCGGCTGTAGCTCACGTCTATGGCCATTTCGTATGGGTTCAGGCGATTGTAGGGGATGGTTTCATACTGGGCTGTCTGCTGTATTTCGCCCAGGGTGAAATAGCGGAGGGAGGCGCTGAAGGCCTGGTTGTCGTTCTGCCCTATCTTATAGAAGCCCGACAGATAGGCCAGGGCTACGTCGTTGACTAAGCGCCGCAGCCAGGGTGTGTAGGAGAGTCCGATGCCTGCGTTGCTGTAATGGAAGGCATATTTGGCCGGGTTCCAGTATTGGGAGGCGATGTCGGGCATGGAGGCTACCCCGTTGTCGCCCATAGCGCCGCCCCGGGCGTCGGGCGCGATGGAGAGGGAGGGGACGGCTGTGTTGATGGGAGCAAAGTGTTCTTTGTCCGTTTGTGCTTGCGAGGAGGTGATGGTTGCCGCAAGCAGGCAGGCTGTCATATAAAGAAGGTTTATTCTTGCCATTTCTTTTTTCTATTCTTAATTTGTTCTGTCACTATAAACTGTGTAAGTCCTTGTTTTATTGTGCAAGCAGTACGATTTTCCCCGACCGTACCGATTCTCCGCTCCGGTTGGAGGCGTCCCGGATAGCGGCCCGGTACACATATACGCCCGGCCGGAGGCGAGCACCGCTCTGGCTTTTCAGGTCCCAGTCCACGGTGTAGGGTGCATCCATGGCGGACGTGCCGGTTTCTTCCTTTTGCCAGCAGAGGCGGCCGGTCATGTCGAAGACTGTGACGCCGACGTGCAGAGAGGATTCGGGATGGTCGTGATAGATGAGGAAGCGAATGTTTTCGCGGGCGGGAACCGGCGTGGCGACGACTTGGGTGATGGCCGGGCGGATGTCTTCGGCTACTTCAAACGTAAAGGTGCGCAGGGTCGGGTTATTGGCTACATCCCATACTTTGAACTCGGCCGTATGCAGTCCCGGCGTCAGGGCCGGTATGGGGAAGGCGATTCGTCCTTCGCCTTCGGTGTCCGGCAGCCATTGGTAATAGGCATTGAGGTTGTAGCTCCAGGCCGGCTGATTGTCTATTGAGAGCATTATATCGTGTCCGATACTGCTGCCGCTGATGTTTACGCCCGACTGATCCCAGAGGCGGGCTACGAAGAGTGGGGTTGCGTTCACTTTTGCTCCGTCGCGGAAGCTGTCATTGTTCAGGAATAATTCCCGTATTTCGGGCCCTTCTGTGTCTTCTTCCGGATGTTCGGCCGAGCCTCCGACCCGGAAGTTATTGAAATATCCCTGGGCTTCTTTTCCTGCGCTGTCGGCGGCGGCGTAGAGGTTCATGATGCCGTAATCGCCCGAATAGGATATATCTTTGGGGACGGTGAACGAAAATTCAAAGGCGCCGTTGCTCACCCGGTCGTTCCCGGCGTAGAGCGTGTTGGGATAGTCCGTATATTCAAACGGGTTGCCGGTATGGTTGTTGTCGAGCGTCCGGATGGTTTGTTTGCTGTCCAGCACGGTTACGGTCAGCGTTCCGGAGAAGGCGGCGTCTATTACCTCCCCGCCGGGAGAAAGGATGTTTCCCTTCACGGTGATCTTTTCCAGAGCCTTGAAGGATACCGGTACGCCGGCCTGTACCGGAGCGCCGTTGATGGTTGTCACCTGAGTCCGGTATGTAGGATAGGCGAGCTTCATTGCCGGGTCGCCAATGAGGATGAAGTTGAGTTTGTTCATATCCGGCAGGCTGCTTTTGGTTTTGCGGATGACGTCGCCCAGGGCGAGGGGATTTCCGTTGCTGTCGCGTTTGAAGAGTTCGCCGGCCAGGAGGTTGTTCAGGTTGAAGTTGTTGTTGGAATAGACCACTCGGGTGGTTGTAAACATGGCTATTCCTCCGCTTTTTTGCAGGAAGACTCCTTCGCCGGCCGAGGTGGAGATGTCGTCGAAACGGGTAAAGTCGCATGTAGCCGTTATCCAGAGAGGGAGGTGCGGATAGGAGAAGCGGGCGATGTCGGAGGCGGTTAGTACATCTTCGTCGCTCCATTTCTCGGCGCTTCCATGTCCGGTATAATTGATGACCAGCAAGCCGTCTTTCAGTTGTTTCTGTATGCTCTGGCGCACGTCGGGATATTTCGATCCGCTTTTCTTGTAGGCGTCGAAGAATGTCTTGTTCACGAGGAATCCGGGATGTTCCTCGCGGATGCGTTCTCCCAGCGTATTGGCATAATTCATGTGATCCGTGCGGTAGCCGTCCGACGCGCTGCCATCGTCGGCCACGAAGCAAATCCGGTTCTTCCACGCGCCGGTGGATGCGTTCTCGATATAGGCCAATACTTTGTCGACCGCGAGGGTGGCTTCGTTCAACGTTCTGACGGGGAAGCGTCCGATGCCCAGTTGTATGGCGCCGGCGCCGAAAGGCGCATCCGTCAGTGCGCCAAAATAATCGTCCGTTACGTATGAATATTGGTTCAGCGAATTGTCCGACTGATAGGTCAGGAGCATATTGGTTGTCGGCAGATCCTTCCATCCGGCGGTCAGGAGGCGGTTGTCGTAGGCGCCGTCTCCGAAAAGGAGGAGGTATTTCGGTTTATCCTGTTCCTGGGTGGCGCGGTCGTAGAACATTTTCATGAAGCGTCGGTAGGCGGTTGCATCCGGCGTTCCGCTCGAAAACTCGTTGTATATCTGTTGAGGGGTTACTATTTCTACTCTCAGCTTATCGTTTGTGCGGTGTCTTTCGGCCAGGCGTTCGGCTTGGCTGCGGAGGGCGTCCTGTGCGATGATGACCATATCGGTTTGCGGGAGTGCATGGAGGTTTTGATTGCGGACTTCCCCGGCGTTTTTCCATCCGGCGAGGGCCTGGTCGGTTTGTACGGCCACAAATTCGCGCAGCTGGCCGGCCGGGATGGTGAACGAGAGTTCCGAGCCGTTCAGCTTTGTTTCCATCTGTTTGGGGTTGATTCCGTCGGTCACGTCGAAGACAACTGTATGGGCGTTTGCGTTTCCGATCACGAAGCGCGACACATTGTTTTGTGAAGCAAGGCTACGGAAGAAGGTGTACTCGCCGTATTGGCGGAGCGTTCGTTTGACATGGAGGCGGATGTAGTCCAAGTGGACGTTTTCGTCGCCGGCTTTATTGTAGCCGACTGTCAGTTGGGGCGTTTCGCTTTTATTGCCGGTCCATTCGGCGCCGGCATTTCCGGCCAGGGCTTTGATGTAGATGTTATCATTGTCGTTGCTGACGGCCTGGATATGGATGCTGAGGAGGGGGAGGCCGTCGATGCTTAGCGTGGCAATTCCGGGCGTTGATTTGGGGCGTGCGATGAAGCGCATGCTGACTTTTCCGGTTTCGTTTGTCAGGCCGGGGATCCGGAAAACGGGTGAAGAAATCGCATACTGTCCGCCGCCGGCGAAGGATTGTCCGAAGAGTTCGCGTCCTGATTTGTTGACGGATACTAATTCTTCCTCAAACACCCGGTATTCGTCGTAGGCGTTGATGGCCAGGGAGGCGCCTTCGGTGAGGGAGGGGAGGGTTTGCATTTCCTTTCTTTCTCTGTCGGTCAGGAAGTAGTAGCCACAGGAGGAATAAGGGTTGTTGGTGTGTACGAAAGTATTGTTGGCGGCGTCATATTCCCATTTGACGTTTCCTTTTCCGTAGAAGAGCAGATAGTTGCTTCCCCGGTAGACGGCTGTTGCCGGCAAATCGTCGATATAGGGCTGGCTGAAGTCTTCGTCGAGCGGCCAGCCTCCGTAGCCGTGCACTGATACTTTCTGCGGATCGGGGAATCCCATTTTCTTCAGGTCGTCGTCTGTGATTTTGTAGATACCGGTATTTTCTACCTGTATTTTCACCCATTTGGCGCTGTCGAGCGCCGACCGGAGGGCGTAGCTGTCCCTGTCTGTCGCCCCTATGTGCACAGAACAGCATAACAAGCCGATGTATAATATCCTGAACCAATAGTCCATCTATATATTTTCGTTATCTGATATTGAAGTCCAACAATTTCCGTTCGCCTATATATCCTTGCAGGCGATCTCCTATTTGTACGGGGCCTACTCCCTGCGGCGTCCCGGTGTAGATGAGGTCGCCCATTTTGAGGGTAAAGAAGCGGCTGGCATAAGCGATGATCCGGTCTACTGGGAAAAGCATGTCTGCCGTATTTCCTTCCTGTACTGTGATGCCGTTTATTTCGAGCCGGAAGGGGATGTGATGGATGCCTCCGGTTTCTTCGAGCGGGATAAATTCGCCCGTAGCGGCTGAGTTGTCGAATGCTTTGCTGATTTCCCACGGCAGTCCGCTGTTGCGGAGTTGTTTTTGCAGGTCGCGCGCCGTAAAATCAATTCCTACGGTTATTTCGCTGTAATAGCGGCGGGCAAAACGTTCGGCAATATTCTTCCCCAACCGGTTTATTTTGACAACGATCTCCGTTTCGTAATGAATGTCTGAAGAAAAGTCGGGTATAAAGAACGGTTTCCCGTTTTTCAGCAGCGATGATTCGGATTTCATAAAGAGGGTTGGTTCCGGTAATTTTAACGCATGTTGCATCTCTTTATTGTGGGATGCGTAGTTCATTCCTACGGCTATGATTTTCATTTTGTGTGATTCAGGAGGCTGAGCCGGTTAAACATGACGGCCAGGTGCGCATACATCGACGTATTTTGCACAACCACATCTTCGGGTACGCGTATGCGGAAGGGTGTGAAGTTCCAGAGCGCCCGGACGCCTCCGGCAATGATGTGATCCGCCACTTTTTGCGCCTGGTCGACGGGCACGGTTATGATACCGATGGTTGCATCCAGCGTTTGCTGCCGGGCGGGGAATTGGCTGATATGAAACACCGGGATCCCGTTGACGGACGTATCTTGCAGTTCGTCGCGAATATCAAAGCCGGCGACGATCTGCAATCCGTATTGCCGTAGTCCGGAGTCTTGCAGCAAGGCGGCTCCCAGGCTTCCGACGCCGAACAGGAGCGCTTTGTGCTGTATGGAAAAGCCAAGAAAATCTTCCAGGACGGTGATCAGGATTTCTATCTCGTATCCTATCCTTGTTTTTCCCGAAACGTTTACAAAGGATAGATCTTTGGCCACCAGACTGGGATCTACGCCGATTTCTCTGGCTATCTGGGTGGAGGATACGCGGATCTCGCCCCGTGCTTTGAGCAGTTTCACGAAAGCGAGATACCAGGGTAACCGCCGGAGGGTCGGTTCGGGTAATTTCCAAAGGGAAGGAGTATTTTCTTGGTTCATCGTTTATGTATTTAATATGTATGTTTCACAAAGAAACAATATTTTTCATTACCTGCAAATGTCCTGTATCACTAATCCGGCCAGAGTGAAGCCGAAAATAGCGGTCGTATGCGCCATTGTGCCGTTGATACGGGCTTTGAGGCTGCACCATTCGTGGTTCACCAGATCCGGGTCACCCGGTCCTTCGGGGGCTTTGGGGCAGAGGCATTTTCCGGAGCCGCAGGCTGTGTCGCGGCCTTTATTGTCGAGAACTTCTTCGCTGTAAACGCAGAGGAATTTCCGGGCCGGGCGTTCCGTCCGTTTCAGCTTGCGCCTGAGCGCGGCGCCCAGGGGACAGCCTTTTACGTTCCAGAACTCGGCCACTTGTATCTTCGACGAGTCTATCTTGAGCGCGGCACCCATAGACGAGAAAAAGACGGCCTTCGTGCCGGTGGCGGCAAGTATCAGTTGCGCCTTGTTTTCCAGGCTGTCGATGGCGTCGATGATATAATCATAGCTTTCCAGCTGGAACGAGTCGTTGGTCTGGCGGCTGTAAATCATTTGCAGGGCATTGATTTCGGCCAGAGGATTGATCTCGGCAAGCCGTTTCTTCAGGGCCTCGACTTTGACTTGTCCCACGGTTTGCGTAGTAGCCATCAGTTGACGGTTGATATTGGTCACGCAAATCCGGTCCGAATCCACAATCGTCAGGCGCCGTACGCCGGAGCGGATCAAACTTTCGGCACACCAGCTTCCCACGCCTCCGACACCGAATATGATCACCCTTACCTCTGCGATACGTTGCATCCACCGGTCTCCCAACAGCAATTCAGTTCTTTGAAACAATCCTTTTTCCAGTCCCATCCTTCTTTTTGATTTTCCGGCAAAGTTACGGACATTTAGCCGATACGCCCAACTGCCGCCACAGATTGTTGCGCCTCTATCCTGTCCGGAGCTTTGCAGGAGCATCCATACTGGAATATATTTCCCCCTGCAACTTGCAGGAGGGTCCATACTGGAATATATTTCCCCCTGCAAGTTGCAGGAGGGTCCATACTGGAATATATTTCCCCCTGCAAGTTGCAGGAGGGTCCATACTGGAATATATTTCCCCCTGCAACTTGCAGGAGCATCCATACTGGAATATATTTCCCCCTGCAAGTTGCAGGAGCATCCATACTGGAATATATTTCTCCCTGCAAGTTGCAGGAGCATCCATACTGGAATATATTTCCCCCTGCAAGTTGCAGGAGGGTCCATACTGGAATATATTTCCCCCTGCAAGTTGCAGGAGGGTCCATATTCAAATAAATCTTCACAACGCTTCGTACAAAAAGCCCAAACCGTAAAAAAAGCAACCCAAAACAGAACGGGGGATAATTACATTTTTTTAAAGCGAATCATGCAAAAGAGTTGGAAAACATGCGTACCTTTGCGCTCGTTGAAAAAGAAATTAATATAAAACGTTTTCATAAACCCAATAAAAGTTAGATAACAATGATTAAAGTAGGTATTAACGGTTTTGGCCGCATCGGACGTTTGGTTTTCCGCGCTGCACAAAAGAGAAGCGACATTCAGGTTGTAGGAATCAACGACCTGATCAGTGTTGAATACATGGCATATATGCTCCGGTACGACACCGTACATGGCCGGTTCGATGGAACTGTTGACATTAAAGACGGCAATTTGGTAGTAAACGGTAACACCATCCGCGTAACAGCCGAAAAGAATCCTGCCGATTTGAAATGGGACGCCGTAGGCGCCGAGTATGTAGTAGAATCCACCGGTTTGTTCCTCACCAAAGAAAAAGCCCAGGGACACATCGACGCCGGAGCTAAATACGTCGTCCTGTCGGCTCCCTCCAAAGACGATACGCCGATGTTTGTATGCGGCGTGAACCTGGATGCATACGTAAAAGGCACCCCCATCGTATCCAACGCCTCCTGTACGACCAACAGCCTGGCCCCGATCGCCAAGGTGTTGAACGACAAATTCGGTATCGTAGACGGTTTGATGACCACCGTCCACGCAACCACCGCCACGCAGAAAACCGTAGACGGACCCTCTGCCAAAGACTGGAGAGGCGGCCGCGCCGCTGCTGGCAACATCATCCCGTCGTCCACCGGCGCCGCCAAAGCGGTAGGAAAAGTAATCCCTCAGTTGAACGGCAAACTAACCGGTATGGCATTCCGTGTACCCACACTGGATGTATCTGTTGTCGACCTGACGGTCAACTTAGCCAAGTCGGCCACATACGAAGAAATCAAGGCCGCGATGAAGTCTGCTTCCGAAAACGAATTGAAAGGAATCCTCGGTTACACCGAAGACGAAGTCGTATCCTCCGATTTCATTGGCGACTCCCGCACATCCATCTTCGATGCCAAAGCCGGTATCGCCCTGACCGATAAATTTGTGAAAGTCGTTGCATGGTACGATAACGAATGGGGCTATTCCAATAAAGTATTGGAACTCATCGCCCACATGAAGAAAGTGAACGGATAATCCACCCCGTACAGACCCACAAAACGGCTCATCTCGACGAAGGTGAGCCGTTTTTTTGTAGCCTTTCACTCCGTGAGACCGAAAAAACGTTAAAAAACATGCAATGACATATAAAAATCACCTTTTCCCGCAAAAAAAGTTTGCTTTTATTTTTCCGTATCAAGAAAAGGTCGTATGTTTGTGCCGAAAATAGAACTTTACAAATTAAGTTGTAGTTATAGGTGTTCGGACTTGTGAAAGTGCGGACATCTTTTTTTTATGCAAATCCATCCACTTCATACTTTTTGCCTACCTTTGGGACTTTTACTATTGTATCATTAAAATTCAATCTTATGGCTTGGTATGTAATTGTTTTGATCGTAGCCTCAGCTCTCTTCCTGCTGAGTACATTAGGCTCCGTATTCTTTGGCGACCTGGATATGGATGCCGACTTGAGCACAGGCTCCGGCTTCCTCGTGAGCGACTTACTTTCTTTCAAAGGACTTATTCATTTCACCATAGGCTTTTCCTTGACGCTGACGCTCATGCAAGGATTGAGCCTTGCTTCGGCCAGCCTTGGCGTATTGACCGGGATCGTTTTTATGGCCGTACTGTATTACCTGTACAAACTTTTCTTTGAAAAACTCCAGCAAAGCATGAAATATACAAATGAAATAAAAGAGATGGATGCCGAAGTCTATTTCTGGGACGCGCAATCAAAGATCGGCGAAGTATTCATCATATTGGAAGGCCGGCCGGTTACGGTTACGCTGAAATGCGCCGCAGGAATCACCCTGACCAAAGGACAGAAAATAAAAGTGTCAGGAAACAGGAATGTCGTTTGCCCTATTCTTTAACTCACTAATAACACATCAATTATATGGACACAAACATTTTCGCCTTAATCGGAACATTGGTCGGTCTCATCATCCTGACCATCATCGCCATCTTATCCCGTTACAGAAGATGCAAATCGGATGAAATCTTAGTCATTTATGGAAAAACAGGCGGTAACAAATCGTCTAAATGCATCCAGGGAGGAGCCGCCTTTGTGATTCCCGTCCTGCAAGGATATGCCTATATGTCGTTGAAACCCCTTCAATTCGACTGCAATCTGCAAAAAGCGCTTTCCTCCCAGAACATACGCGTAGACGTACCGACCACCGTAACGGTTGGTATCAGCACCGAACAGGAAGTCATGCAGGCGGCTGCCGAAAGAATTTTAGATCTGAGAAGGGAAGAAATCGAAGACCTGGTAAAAGATATTGTCTACGGACAATTGAGAACCATCATCGCCGACATGACGATTGAAAAACTGAACGCCGACCGCGACGAATTTCTGGCAAAAGCCAAAGGACTTATCGACAGCGAGCTGCGCAAAATCGGCTTGCATCTGATTAATATCAACATCACAGATATACGGGACGAAGCCGGTTATATCGTTGCTTTAGGAAAGAAAGACCAGGCAAAGGCCATCAATCAAGCCAATGTCGAAATCTCTACCGCCGAACGCGAGGGTGAAACGCGCGTTGCCGAGCAGTTGAAAATCAAAAATGCTACCGTGGCCGAAACAAAAAAGGAGGAACATATTGCCATCGCCAACGCCCAAAGAGACCAGAGCATTTCCGTAGCCCAAGCCGAATCGGAAAGAGACTCCAAAGTAGCCGAAGCAAAGAAAAACAGAGACATCAGCGTTGCACAATACGATTCGCAGGCCCGCATCGGAGAAATAGAAGCGGCGAAAAAAATAACCGTCTCCAATGCCGAACTGGAAGTGATCAAGGCCGAATCGCAGGGATTGGCCTTGTCGGCCGAAGAACGGGCAAAGGCGGAAATTGAAAAGAACAAAGAATTAGCCAGGAAAGATGCCGAAGATGCCCGAGCCAAACGCACCGAATCGGCATTGAAAGCCGAGAAAATCGTCCCGTCTGAAATAGCAAAACAACAAAAACTGATCGATGCCGAAGCCTACAAACTGAAATTGGAAAAAGAAGCTGAAGCAAATGCAAACCAACAACGCATTGAAGCGCAAGGACACGCCGACGCCGTCGCCGCCGAAGGAAAAGGAAAAGGGGAAGCTATCACCGCCGAAGGTCTGGCGCACGCCAAAGTAATCGAACAGCAAGGACTCGCCAAGGCGGCTGCCGAAAAAGCCTCGCTCATGGCGCAAGCCGAAGGATTCGAAGCAATGGTGAAAGTGGCCGAAAACAACCCGCAGGTAGCCATTCAGTGGAAAATGGTTGAGCAATGGAAAGAAATAGCAGCCGAACAAGTCAAGGCCTTTGAGCATATCCATCTGGGAAATGTCAACGTGATGGATACATCCCAAGGGGGGACGTTGACGAATTTGCTTACCGGACTGGTCTCTTCAATCGCTCCGGTGACAGATATTATGAAAACCATTCCCGGGATACCGGCTTCGCTCAAAATAAAAGATAACGATAGCGGACAGGACGACCAGCCGGCACCTTCGAAGGAATAGCCTTCCACCGGCTTATTCTGCGGCAAAGAGGAGCATCCGGCAGTTGTCGCAATCAAATTGCAGCCTCAGGCGCGTATGCTTGTGCAGCAAGTAAAAGGGTTCTTTGTAGGGAGAACCCTTTTTTTGCAGCGAAGGGCACCATCCCAGACTGTAGCGGAGGCAATGTTTGGTAAACATCAAAGGGACATTCCCCGGCGGGGAAAGCTCGAAGGCGGGGGCGACAGTTTCTACTCCGTGGATGCGGTAGAAAGCTTCGGCCTTCGTGTTGAAGACGTTGCCGCGGTAGGTCAGTTCGCGTTCGGGGAAAGGCAGTGGCGCGGGCGGATTTTTCCACGAGGCGGCTTCCCGGCGATGCAGGATCTTTCGCACCAGGCAGAGGCGTTCGACGGCTTGGCGCCTCATTTCCGACAGGAGGGAGGATGGGACGAACCAGTTGCGGCTCATAGATACGTGAGCGGAGGATACATGGAAGGGGGTATTCCCCATTTTGGACAGTTGCCGGAGGATATTGTTTTTCGGGTCAAGCCGGGCCGGTTCTTTCCGGAAGGGCGCGGCCAGGCTGACAGATCCTCCGGCTTCGTCCGTCAGGCGGAGGGTGAAGCCGAAGGAATTGTCGGAGAACGCGATCGCTACGGCGATTTTGCGCTCGGCGGAGGGGAGGGATAATTGCTTTTCAAAGGCTTGGTCGTAATTGCGGAACAGGGGGGTATTCAAGGGAAGCAAAGCGGGCATCTCGGCTGGGTAGACACGGTTGCCGGCGACCCGGTTTACCCGGAAGCCTTCCAGTTTGCCTTGGGCGTTGAAGAACGTCAGGCCGTCGCCGTTATTTAGTGGTTCCGCGCCGGCGGCCAGGGTGAAGACATTCCCTTGGCGTTCCTTCACGGTTCCGACCGGCTCGCCAACGGATTTTGGCGTATCGAAGGCGGTGATCGAGGGCGTACGTCCGTGAAGGAAATAGGGCGTGAATCCGCGGTTGAAGCTCTTCCGGGGCGTCGGTTCAAAAGCAAGGGTAGTTTGTCCGGCCGAAGCGCGGCAGTATTCGGGGCGACGCGCCAGGATGGCGTCTAATTGCCGGCGGTACCAGGCCGTAATGTTTTTCACGTACGAGAGTTCTTTCAGCCGTCCTTCGATCTTGAACGATGTGACGCCGGCGTCGAGCAGAGCTTCCAGCTCGTCCGATCGGTTGAGGTCTGCAAGGGAAAGGAGATGCTTCCCCCGGACGATTTCCTGCCCCCCGGCATCCGTCAGGGTATAGGGCAGGCGGCAATATTGGGCACATTCGCCGCGGTTGGCGCTCCGTCCGCCGAGGGCGGCGCTGAGGTAACATTGTCCGCTGAAGCTTACGCACAGGGCGCCGTGGATGAATACTTCCAGAGCGATGCTTGTCTGTCTGGCTATCTGTCGTATCTGGTTCAGCGATAATTCGCGGGCGAGGACGACTTGCGAAAAGCCGGCCGAGTGGAGGAAGTTCACCTTTTCGGGCGTACGGTTGTCGGTCTGTGTGCTGGCATGCAGGGGGATGGGCGGAATGTCGAGTTGGGTGATTCCCATATCCTGTATGATGAGTGCATCGGCTCCTGCGGCGTATAATTGCCGGATGAGGCGTTCGGCTTGCGGCAGTTCTTCTTCCCGGAGGATGGTATTGAAGGCTACGTAGATGCGGGCGCCGAACAGGTGGGCGTGGTCGCAGAGGCGGCAGATGTCATCGACCGGATTGCTGGCGGCGGCGCGGGCGCCGAATTTTGGGGCGCCGATGTAGACAGCATCGGCGCCATGGTTGATGGCTTCTATGCCGCAGGTCAAGTTGCGGGCGGGCGAGAGTAATTCGACGGAGCGCGTTTTCATCCTTAGAGATTACCCAGGTGGCGGATGTCTTCTATCCGGTAGGGCGTTTCTTGGTAGACGTAGTAGTTGAGCCAGTTGGTGAACAGCAGGTTGGCATGGCCTCGCCATCGGACCAGGGGGCCCTGCGAGGGGTCGTCGTCGCGATAGTAGTTTCGGGGTTTTTGAATGGGGAGGCCTTTGTTCAAATCCCGGCGGTATTCGCTATCGAGGGTTCCCGGTGCATATTCCGAATGCCCGGTGATATAAAACTCGCGCCCTCCGCGCGACATAGCCATATAGACGCCCGCATCGACGCTTTCGGATAGGAGTCTGAGTTCAGGCACACGCAGGATATCTTCGCGACGGATTTCGGTATGCCGGCTGTGGGGCACATAAAATTCTTCATCAAAGCCGCGGAAGATCGGCAGGTGCGGCTCATTCGGGACGTGACTGAAAATGCCGAACTTCTTTGCTGGCAGTTCATATTTGGGCACTCCGTAGAAATGGTATAGAGCCGCCTGCGCCGCCCAACATATATATAATGTAGACGTCACATGTGTACGGGCCCAATCGAGGATGCCGGTCAGTTCTTCCCAATAGCCTACGTTGTCGAACGACATCTGCTCTACGGGCGCGCCCGTCACGATCATGCCGTCGTAATACGTACCGGCAAGGTCGTCGAAGGCTTTGTAAAACTCACGCATATGCTCGGCCGGTGTATTGCGGGGCGTATGGCCTTTTATTTTCATCAGGTCGAGTTCGATTTGCAGGGGGGTATTGCTGAGCAGGCGGATCAGGTCGGTCTCTGTCGTCACCTTGAGCGGCATCAGGTTGAGGACGACCACACGCAGAGGCCTGATGTCCTGTGTCGAAGCGCGCAGTGAATCCATCACAAATATATGCTCCTTCTTCAGCAGATCAATGGCCGGCAGGTTTTTCTGTAAGTTTAATGGCATTGAATGTTTATTTTTTAGTTACGAGTTACGAGCTTCTTTAGTTGCGAATTGCATTTACTTGTAACTTGTAGATTGCAAAGATACGTAAAGTCAACGAATAAACCTCTCCCCCGTCTCCTCATAGGCTATTGAGAAAGCGCCCTCACAAGGAGCCGGAAAGGGATTGTACTGCGTACATTGCTCTCAAATCGTCGCCGAGAAAAGATGATATGTGGTAGTTTGTTGTCATTGTTTTATGCTGTGCTCAAAGACATGATTTTTTTGATGGATGCCACAAAATAAATGTGTACATTTGCCTGAACGTGATTCAAGATTAAATTATGATAGACATAACGACAAAATACGCCGGGTTGACGCTTCGCAATCCACTTATCGTTGGAAGTTCGGGGCTGACTTCCGCACCGGAAAAAATCAGAGAGTACGAAAAAGCAGGCGCAGGTGCCGTTGTCCTGAAATCTCTCTTTGAAGAACAAATTGAAATGCAAAGCATTTCTTTGTTGAATGAACCGGATTCCCCAGAGGCGTCGGATTATATTTATGAGTATGTGAAAGCCCATCAGGTGGCTCAGTACCTGGAACTCATCAAGAAATCAAAAACCGTTTGCACAATCCCCGTTATTGCCAGTATCAATTGCTATAAGGCGGACGCATGGATTGAATTTGCCCGCCAGATCGAACTGGCAGGCGCCGACGCTATCGAATTGAATGTTCATTATATGGATACCAGCCTGACTCATGATTGTGAAGCGGGCCATGCCGTGTATGTGAATATTATCCGTAAAGTAAAAGAGACCGTATCCATACCTGTCGTGATGAAGATAGGAAAATCCTTCAATAATATCCCGGCTCTGATACATTCCCTGAAGATAAACGGGGCAGACGGCGCCGTCCTCTTCAACCGCTTTTATCAACCCGACATCAACATACATACGCTGCAAACCGTATCCGGAAATGTTTTCAGTAATCATTCCGACCTGTACGATACGCTTCGCTGGACGGCGATCGTCTCCGGTAAAATCCCGGACATCAGCATCGTTTCCTCCACGGGTGTGCACGATTGGGAAGATGTTGTGAAATGTTTGCTGGCCGGCGCGTCTGCCGTACAAATGGTCAGCGCCATCTATACGCATGGCCCGGAAATCATTTCCCAGATATTAATCTGTATCGAGGAATGGATGAATCAGGCAAAGTACCGTTCTTTATCACAGTATCAGGGCATGCTCAATTATGCACATATAAAAAGCCCGAACATGTATGAACGGGCTCAATTTATGAAGTATTTTTCAAACAGGGACTAACGCGTCATCCGTTCATGGATGCCAGGAATTCCATATTATCGTAGGTCTGTTCCAATCGTTTCTTTACAAACTCCATGGCTTCGATGGAATTCATATCCGATAAATACTTGCGCAATATCCACATACGATTTACCGTGCCTTCATCCTGCAACAAATCATCGCGGCGCGTACTGGAAGCAATGATGTCGACTGCCGGGTAGATGCGTTTATTAGACAATTTGCGGTCTAATTGCAATTCCATGTTACCGGTACCTTTAAATTCTTCAAAGATGACGTCGTCCATCTTGGAGCCGGTCTCCGTAAGAGCGGTTGCCAATATTGTCAGACTGCCTCCGTTTTCAATGTTGCGGGCTGCGCCGAAAAAGCGTTTGGGTTTCTGCAGAGCGTTTGCATCCACGCCTCCGGAGAGAACCTTGCCAGATGCCGGCTGTACGGTGTTATAAGCGCGGGCTAACCGCGTGATCGAGTCTAAGAGTATGACCACGTCATGACCACATTCCACCATCCGTTTTGCCTTATTCAAAACTATTTCGGCTATCTTGACATGGCGGTCTGCCGGTTCGTCGAATGTAGAAGCGATTACTTCCGCATCGACGCTACGGGCCATATCGGTCACTTCCTCGGGGCGTTCGTCTATCAGAAGAACCATCATATACACTTCGGGATGATTGGCTGCTATGGCATTGGCAATGTCTTTCAGCAGCATCGTCTTGCCTGTCTTGGGCTGTGCAACGATTAATCCACGCTGTCCTTTACCGATGGGAGAGAACAAATCAACTACGCGGACTGCAATAGGGTCGTAAACTTTCGGCGCCTTACGGGCTGTGAGCATAAATTTCTCGTCAGGGAAAAGCGGGGTTAAATGATCGAACGGAACGCGGTCGCGCACTTCTTCCGGAGTACGGCCATTGATCAGGTCAACTTTCACCAACGGGAAGTATTTTTCGCCTTCTTTGGGCGGACGGATCGGTCCTTCTACAATATCACCCGTGCGTAAGCCGAACATTTTAATCTGTGATTGCGACACATACACATCGTCCGGCGAGGTCAGGTAATTATAATCGGACGAACGAAGAAAGCCATAACCGTCTTGCATTATTTCCAGCACGCCTGTCCCTATCAGTATACCTTCAAATTCGTACATCTTCTCTTGTGGAGAGACGGGCTGCGGCGTATTATTTACATTCGCCTGTTGTTGATTCGGCTGCTTCCCGTTTTGACGGGCCGCCGTATTGTCATGTTCTTTCTGTTCTTTTTGATTTTTTTTCTGTTCGGATTTTGCCGGAGAAGGCGTTAATGGGAATAGCTGGTCGAGTAATGAATTAGCGCTGGGATGCTTGAAGACAATTCTTTTCTTCTCTTCCGGCGGTGGTGGCAGAAGCTCTTCTTCTTTTGTTGTCGCTTCCTCTTGCGCTTTTGTTTCCTCTACTGTTGTTTGTTCGACGGCAACATCTTCATCCTTGTGTTCTGCAACAACGGGAGGCAGCAACGGTTTTTCAATTGTTTTCACAACGACGACGGGCACAATTTCGTTGGAAGGAGATGCAACCGCCCGGATAGTCTCTTCTTTATCACCGGAAACAACAGACTCAAGAGCATTCGCTATCCGTTCATTCTTCTCTCCATAGTTTCTTTTCCTGCGTTCCGGGCTCGGTATGACTTTCTTTTCTTGCCCGGCGCCGACGCTTGGAGTAATTTCCTTTGATTCTACAGCAGGCATCTCTGTTGGTACCTGAGATAGAACAGGATCCTGTTCTATTGATTCGTCTTTTTCCGTTTCATTCTTTGCGGGTTTTGTATCCTCTTGTTTGATTACAGGAGGTTTTACATTCTTCCGAGCTTTAGCTTGTCTTTCTGCTTTCTGAGCTTCTTTTTCTTTTGCTTTTCGAGCTTCTTTCACTTTGGCTTTTTCCACCTGAATCCCGGCAATAGAAATTGCTTGTTCATCAAGAATCCTGTAAACAAGCTCTTCTTTTTTAAAGGAAGTAACCTTTTTTATTCCTAACTCTCCCGCTATCTTTTGTAGTTCGGGCAGAAGTTTTTCGTTAAGTTCTAGAATATTGTATTTCTGCATATGTAAGAAATGTGTAAATCTGAATTACGTAATGATGTCTTGGGCACAATAGTTATGCACATAATTAAGTTATGTCTGTCTTTTTATTTATTGATGTTTAACCGGATTGTTCAGCTAATTTGAACAATTAGCAACACTCTGCGGAGTAATTGCCGCAAAGGTAAAAAATATTTTATAGACGATGCTATTCATCCTGAAAAAATTTCATCAACAAGACTGTTTTTGTTGTTGTTTCTATTTTGAAACGATCATCAATCCGTTCGCCTACGATCCAGATAATGTCCTCTCCACTACACAAAATCCATGTCTTTTCTTTATCTATCAGGCTGTATTTGCGGTCTGAGAAGTAATTGCTCAATTTCTTGCGACCTCTCATTCCGAATGGAACAAACCAATCGCCTGGTCGCCAGGTGCGTAACGTAAGTGGAAACTCTATTTTATCGTAATCAAAGGAAGCGGAAGATGTGCTTTTTTCCGGGCAAAATTCTTTGTCAATAGTTATCTTGTGTAATGAGAGGTTTATGGGGCCGTGCCAGAGAGTATTTTCCATATCTATCGTGTATGAATGAGCGTTTGCTTCTTTAATAGGTGATAGCAACAGATATGTCCGGTCTTTTATCAGCCGGTGCGTCGGAGAGTAGAATGTTTTTCCAGATTCTTTCTGTAAGGAGGAAAAGATATCTTCCGTTACGATGCGGCTGAAGTGGAAAGGTGTAAGCAACTCGTAAAGAATGGTTCCCGGTGAAGGGAATTGCAGTAATTTCGTAATAGAAATGCAATTATTTTCTTTCATCACGCTTGTTCTTGCTTTTTCAATAACCGACTGATAGATGGTTTCTATGTCCGAAAGATGTCCGGATGTACGTACGATGGCTTCTTTTACTGACGGATTCAGATTTTCAAGCAAAGGCAATAGCCGGAGGCGGATAAAGTTGCGGGTATAAATATCCGACAAATTACTACTATCGGTGACGTGAGTCAGTTTCTCCTGCTCAATCCATGCCAGGATTTCGTCCCGTCCTGTAGCCAGAAGCGGACGGATAATGAAACCGTTTTTTGGCTGTATTCCTCTCAATCCTTTGATACCTGTGCCGCGCGTTAGGTTCATCAGGAATGTTTCTACGCTGTCATCCTGATGATGGGCTACGGCAATTGCTTGTGCATCCAATTGTTGTCGTAATTCTTCAAACCAGTCGTATCGTAATTCGCGTGCAGCCATTTCAATAGAGATGCGCTTCCGGGATGCGTACCGGCGGGTGTCGAAATCTGTTTTATAAAAAGGTATGCCTAATGTACACGCAAAATCTCCGGCAAAGCTTGCGTCTCTGTCTGATTCTTCGTTTCGCAGATGAAAATTGCAATGTGCGGCAATACATTGATGCCCTAAGCGCGACAATATTGCCAATAAGGCTACCGAATCGCTTCCTCCGCTCAGTCCCACTATTACTGGTTTATCTCCGGATAATAAGTGATGTTTGTCGATGTACGTACGAACGGCGGGTAACATTTTGGGGTCAGATCTCTACTCCGGCCAATTCGGGGTCGATCATGATGCGGCCACAATATTCGCAGACAATAATCTTTTTACGGAGTTTGATGTCCATTTGTTTCTGGGGCGGGATCTTATTGAAGCATCCTCCACAGGCGTCACGTTGGATATAAACGATCGCCAGGCCGTTGCGGGCGCCTTTGCGGATGCGTTTGAATGCTGTCAACAAGCGGGGATCGATGGCCGTTTCTAATTTCTTGGCCTTTTCTCTTAGTTTTTCTTCTTCGTGCTTGGTTTCGGATACGATTTCTTCTAGTTCGCCACGTTTTTGAATCAAGTCGGCTTTGCGTCCTTCCAGGGTTTCTGCCAGGTGAGTAATTTCTGCTTTTTTGTTGGTAATGGATTCGCCGAATTCGCGGATTTTCTTTTCTGAAAATTCGATCTCAAGTCCTTGAAATTCGATTTCCTTGGACAGGTTGTCAAACTCGCGATTATTGCGCACATTGTCCAACTGGCTTTTGTATTTTTCTATCAAGGCTGTGGAATCTTGTATTCTATTCCGTTGCGCCATGACGGAGGCTTCGTATTCTTTTATTTCGGACATATAGTTGTGCAGACGTGTCTCCAAGCCTGCAATTTCGTCTTCAAGGTCTTGTACTTCCAGGGGAAGTTCGCCGCGAAGTGTTTTGATCTTATCTATTTCGGTCAGCATGGACTGAAGTTGATAGAGGGTAGAGAGTTTGTCTTCAACCGTATATTCTTTTTCAACTGATGTTTTCTTTGCCATTTTATAAATATTTAACTGGGTTTGAATTTACATTCGAAAGATGCAGTGCAAAAGTAGGGAATTTTTTTGATATGATCCTATAAAAGATGTCTTTTGTGCATATTTCAGATTCATAATGGCCGATGACGACCAGCAGGATGTTGTCTTCTGCGTCGTAGAAGTCGTTGTACCGGGCTTCGCCGGTTATGAATGCATCTGCTTTTGATGCAATGGCTGCCGGGATCAGGAAGGCGCCACTGCCGCTGCAAAAGGCGACTCTGCGGACTGGCTTTCCCATCGGGGTGGAGTGTTTTACGCAGCCTGGGCCGAAGAGTTCTTTTATCCGCAGCAGGAAGGGGTGCGCTTCTTCGATTTCGGGCAGTTCGCCGACGATGCCGGAGCCAACGGCATCCCAATGGTTATTGAGGGGATAGAGGTCGAAGGCCGGTTCTTCATAGGGATGTGCGGAGCGTAAGGCGCGTATGGCTTCGTCTTGCCGGAAGGTGGGAAGGATGGTTTCGATACGTATTTCTTTTTCGTGATGTAGTTTGCCGGCCTCACCACAGAAGGGTTGGCTGTTTGCTCCTGGGCGGAAGGTACCTTCGCCTGCGAGGTTGAAACTGCATGCGTCGTAGTTGCCGATATGGCCGGCGCCGGCTGCGAACAGGGCTTGACGGACGGTTTCGGCGAAGGATTGCGGCACGAAGGTGACTAATTTCGACAGGATATTCTTCTGAGGGCTGAGGATGTGCATGTCCCGGAGGCCGATGCGTTCGCCTAAGTAATGGTTGATACCTTCCTTGGCATTGTCGAGGTTGGTATGTGCGGCATAGATTACCAGGTCGTGTTTGCAGGCTTTGATGATGCAACGTTCCTCATAGGTTTTGCCGGTAAGCGACTTGAAGGGTTTGAAGGCCAGGGGGTGGTGGGCAATGATCAGGTTGCATCCTTTGCGGATGGCTTCGTCCACGATGGCTTCGGTTACGTCTAAGCAGAGTAGTGCTCCGGTTGCTGTCCGGTTCACATCGCCGGTTTGGACACCGGCATTGTCGAAGCTTTCTTGCAGGGGTAGGGGGGCGTATTGTTCTATTTCCCGGAGGATTTCGCGGATGTTCATTCGTTTGTGATGGCGAGGTGCAACTCGTCTAATTGTGCTTGGGCGATGTTGGAGGGGGCTTCGATCATGACGTCGCGGCCGGAGTTGTTTTTGGGGAAGGCGATGCAGTCGCGGATGGAGTCGAGGCCGGCGAAGAGGGATACCCAGCGGTCGAGGCCATATGCCAGTCCGCCGTGAGGGGGAGCGCCGTAGCGGAAGGCGTTCATCAGGAAGCCGAACTGTGCTGCGGCTTGTTCTTCGCTAAAGCCCAGCAGGCGGAACATTTTGTTCTGCAAAGCGCTGTCGTGGATACGGATAGAGCCGCCGCCTATTTCTACTCCGTTGACGACCATATCGTAGGCATTGGCGCGGACGGCTCCGGGGTCGGTGTCGAGCAGGTGGAGATCTTCGGGCTTGGGGGAGGTGAAGGGATGGTGCATGGCGTAGTAACGATGGTCTTCTTCGCTCCATTCAAAGAGAGGGAAGTCGGTCACCCAGAGGGGGGCGAAGGTGTTTTTGTTGCGAAGTCCTAATTGGTTGCCCATTTCGAGGCGGAGCTCGCTCAGTTGCTTGCGCGTTTTCATGACGTCGTCGCCGGAAAGGATCAGGATGAGGTCGCTGGCTTTGGCGGCAAAGGCTTCTTTGAGCTGCTGAAGTACGTCTTGGGAGTAGAACTTATCGACGCTTGAGCGAATGGAGCCGTCGGCTTCTACGCGGGCATATACGAGTCCTTTGGCTCCGATCTGGGGGCGGCGGACGAAGTCTGTCAAGGCATCTATTTGTTTGCGGGTATAGCTGGCGGCGCCTGGGGCGCAGATGCCTCCGATGTAAGCAGCCTGGTCGAAGACGGCGAATCCGCTTCCCGTCAGGAGATGGTTTAATTCGACAAATGTCATGCCGAAGCGGATGTCGGGTTTGTCGGATCCGTAGTATTGCATGGCTTCGTGCCAGGTGATGCGTGGGAAGGGGCCGGTTATTTCGATGCCGCGGATTGTTTGGAAGAGGTGTTTCGACATGCCTTCGAAGAGGGAGAGGACGTCATCTTGTTCGACGAAGCTCATTTCGCAGTCTATTTGTGTAAATTCGGGTTGGCGGTCGGCGCGAAGGTCTTCGTCGCGGAAGCATTTAACGATCTGGAAATAGCGGTCGAAGCCGGACACCATCAGTAGTTGTTTGAAGGTTTGCGGCGATTGGGGCAGGGCGTAGAACTGTCCGGGGTTCATCCGCGAGGGTACTACGAAGTCGCGCGCTCCTTCGGGTGTGGAACTGATCAAGACGGGAGTTTCGACTTCGATGAAGCCTTGCTTGTCGAGGTAGCTACGCACTTCGATGGTCATCCGGTGGCGGAGTTCCAGGTTGGAGCGCACGGCGTTGCGGCGGAGGTCGAGGTAGCGGTATTTCATCCGGAGGTCGTCGCCTCCATCGGTATCGTCTTCGATCGTGAAGGGGGGAGTAGCGGCGGCGTTGAGCACGTCTAATTCTGTGGCGATGACTTCGATGTCTCCTGTGGCCAAGTGCGGGTTTTTGTTGGAGCGTTCTTTCACGACGCCTGTTACGCGGATGACGTATTCGCGTCCTAGCTTGGCGGCTTGTTCGCAGAGGCCGGCGTTGATCTCCTGGTTAAACACTAACTGGGTAATGCCATACCGATCGCGTACGTCGACAAAGGTCATTCCTCCCATCCGACGGTTTTTCTGCACCCACCCGGCCAGGGTGACGGTCTGCTCCGCATCCGAAGCCCGCAGTTCGCCACACGTTTTTGTTCTATACATTTATATTATATATGTTATCGTTGAAAAATAATGCCGCGAATTTACGGAAAAAAATCGGCTCTATAACGAATGGGACCGGCAAACAATGACGATGCCTGATCTTCCGTTCCAACGGGCGCCTTACTCATTTGAATGGGTGAGCGACCCGTTTGACTGGATGGGATAGCCGTTTGAACGGACGGGTAAGGAATTTAAATGGTCGGGGACAAGAAACGATGAAACTCAGTCTCGAAGTTGGGCGTAAAGATATTTTTCCCGATGCCACTCCGGATTTCGCCTGCGATCCAGAAACGTCCGCCGTCCAGCTCGTAAGCGTCGGGCACGATCAGGCCGCCGTAAACCGTCCGGTAGGAATAAACCAATTCCCGCTCAACAGCCGATTCGAAGACATAACGCCCGATAAACTCCGGCCTGAAGCCCGTCATACCAAGCTCCTCCCAAGCCTCCCGGCGCAAGGCGTCCTCCACTACTTCCCCCCAGCCAACGTGTCCGCCGACGGAAGTATCCCATTTTCCAGGCTGGACATCCTTATGAGCCGGCCGCCTTTGCAGATACAACTCTCCCACCTCGTTAAAAACATGCAGATGCACCACCGGATGCAGCATCCTGCTCCCCCCATGACACTCCCTGCGAGTCGCTTTGCCCGTCACATGGCCCGCTTCATCGACCAAAGGAAACCATTCTTCTTCCATATCCATATCTTTTATTGCCCACAAAGATAGAACCTTCCGGGCATACGCCAAACAAAGAAAAAACACCGTTGGAATAACAAAAAAAACAGTCTTCACGTCATTTCACATTTAAAATTAGGTCAATCCATAGAAAACAATAACTTTGTGGCCGTAAACAATGAAAAACAATAACCATAATTACACATATAAGTACGAAAATGGATACAAAAATTCAGGAACTTACCGATAAAATCTACCGCGAAGGAGTGGAGAAAGGTAAAGAAGAAGCCAGCCGGATCATCACGGAAGCTAACCAACAGAAACAGACCATCGTAAACGAAGCCAACGCAGAGGCCCAACGTATTGTCGCCGCCGCCGGCAAGCAAGCGGCTGAACTGGAAAAGAATACGAAAGCCGAACTCAAGCTCTATGCCGTTCAAGCCGTGGAAGCATTGAAAAGCGAAGTCGCAAACCTGATAACCAATCACGTCGCATCGGCCAACGTAAAAGCCGTCACCCAAGACAAAGAATACATCCGGAAAGTTATACTGACCATCGCCGCCGAATGGGTGAAAAACGAAGCCCTGACCATCCAGACCGCCGAAGCAGAAACGCTCGTAAAATACTTCGAAGCCAATGCCAAAGATCTGCTCAACAAAGGAGTGAAAATAGAAAAAGTCGGTGGCAAAGACACCTCCTTTACGATCGTTCCCGCCGACGGTTCCTACAAAGTAACCTTCGGAGAAGACGAATTCGTATCCTTCTTTAAAGACTTCCTCCGTCCACAATTAGTAGAACTACTGTTCAAAGATGAGTAAATACTATTACTTAATAGCAGGACTTCCCAACATCTCGTTTGACGATAGCAAACTGCCCTATACCGTCGCCGGATTCAAGGAAGAAACAGGCCCTTACCTGTCCGGAGCCGACGCCCGGTTGCTCAACCTGTTTACCCTGAAGTTCGACAACGAAAACCTGCTCGAGCAAATACAACACCCCGGCTATGACCCGGATACAAGAGGAAGATTCACATACGAAGAATTGAACGAACTCCTCGAAGGTTTGAAAAACGAAAAAGAGGAAGAAAAACCCTTTAAAAACAAAAACAAACGGTTCCCTCCCTACTTTGAAACCTTCGCACGCACCCTCCTAGCAGCGAAAGAAAAAGACGAGAAACCACCCGTTCCCTGGGAAGACTACCTGTCGGCGCTCTACTACGCCTACGCCATGAAAAGCGCGAACAAATTCATCGCCGGATGGTTCGAATTGAATCTCAACATCAAGAATATACTCATAGCCCTCACCTGCCGGAAGTATAAATGGGATAAAACCGCCTACATCGTCGGCAACAACCCCACCGCACAAAAGCTCCGCACCTCCACCGCACGCGACTTCGACCTGCCCGACACGCTGGAATACCTCCCCGCCCTCCTGCGCATCGCCGAAGAAAACGACCTCCTGCTGCGCGAAAAGAAAGTAGACCTCCTCAAATGGGAATGGCTCGAAGAAACAACCATCTATCAAACCTTCGACATCGAGAACCTGCTGGTCTACCTCCTGAAATTGGAAATAATGGAACGCTGGGCAACGCTCGACAAAACCTCCGGAGAACAGAACTTCAGAAAACTGGTAGGCGCCATGAAGAAGGGCAGCAATAATGTCTTGGAAGAATTTAAAAGAAACAATAAAAAATAAATATGGCTACGAAAGGAATAGTAAAAGGAATCGTCTCCAATTTGGTGACCTTAGAGGTGGATGGACCGGTTTCTCAGAATGAAATCTGCTACATTTCCGTCAGAGGCGTAAAGCTGATGTCGGAAGTGATCAAAGTGATCGGACAGAATGCCTTTGTGCAAGTGTTCGAAAGTACGCGCGGTATGCGGGTCGGCGACGAAGCCGAATTTGAAGGACACATGTTGGAAGTCATTTTAGGACCCGGTATGCTCTCGCGCAACTACGATGGTCTGCAAAACGACCTGGATAAGATGGAAGGAGTCTTCCTCCGAAGAGGCGAATACACCTTCGCCTTAGACAATGATAAGAAATGGAACTTCAAACCCTTAGCCAGCCTTGGCGACAAAGTAAAAGCCGGAAGTTGGCTGGGCGAAGTGGACGAAAATTTCCAACCCCATACGATCATGGTACCCTTCGTCTTGGAAGGAAAAACCTATACCATCAAAACACTGGCCAGCGAAGGCTCATATACCATTGCCGATACCATCGCCATCCTGACCGGTGAAGACGGGAAAGACGTGAAAGTAACTATGACACAAAAATGGCCGGTGAAAAAAGCCATCACCTGCTACACCACAAAACCCCGTCCATATAAACTACTCGAAACCGGCGTGCGGACCATCGATACCGTCAACCCGATCGTCGAAGGAGGAACCGGATTTATCCCCGGCCCCTTCGGAACAGGAAAAACAGTGATGCAGCACGCTATCTCCAAACAAGCGGAAGCCGACATCGTCATCATCGCCGCCTGCGGAGAACGCGCCAACGAGGTCGTGGAAATCTTTGCCGAATTCCCCCACCTGATCGATCCCCACACCGGACGAAAGCTGATGGAACGCACAATCATCATTGCCAACACATCCAATATGCCCGTAGCCGCCCGCGAAGCTTCCGTATATACAGCCATGACAATTGCCGAATATTACCGCAGCATGGGACTGAAGGTGCTCCTGATGGCCGACTCCACCTCCCGCTGGGCGCAAGCCTTGCGCGAAATGTCGAACCGCCTGGAAGAACTCCCCGGACCGGACGCCTTCCCAATGGACCTCTCCGCCATTATTGCCAACTTCTACGCCCGCGCAGGCTACGTAGAACTAAGCAACGGAGCAACCGGATCCGTTACCTTCATTGGTACCGTATCACCCGCCGGCGGTAACCTGAAAGAACCGGTTACGGAAAACACAAAGAAAGTAGCCCGCTGCTTCTATGCACTCGAACAGGAACGCGCCGACCGCAAACGCTACCCCGCCATCAACCCCATCGACAGTTATTCCAAATACCTGGAATATCCTGAATTTCAGCAGTACATTGCCCAACATATCTCTCCTTCCTGGATAGAAAAGGTGAACGAAATAAAAACCCGTATGCTGCGCGGTAAAGAAATATCCGAACAAATCAACATCCTGGGGGACGACGGCGTGCCGGTAGACTATCATATCACCTTCTGGAAATCGGAACTGATCGACTTTGTCATCCTCCAGCAAGATGCCTTCGACGATGTCGACGCCGTAACGCCGCTGGACAGGCAAGAGTTTATGCTTGATAAAGTGGTCGACATCTGCCGCGCCAACTTCAAGTTCGATACGTTTATCGAGGTCATGGACTTCTTCAAAAACATGATCAACGTCTTCAAGCAGATGAACTACGCTGCCTATAAGAGTGAACAGTTTTATAAATTCAACGAACAGTTGGACAACCTACTGAAAGAGCGAAAAGAAAAATAAAGAGGATATACAGTTATGGCAACAAAAGCATTTCAAAAGATATATACAAAGATTACCCAGATTACGAAAGCAACCTGCTCGCTCAAAGCAACAGGCGTAGGATACGACGAATTGGCATCGGTAAACGGGAAGCTGGCTCAGGTAGTAAAGATCATCGGCGACGAAGTCACTCTGCAAGTATTCTCCGGAACGGAAGGCATCCCTACCAACGCAGAGGTCGTATTCATGGGAAAAGCGCCTACGCTGAAAGTAGGCGAACAATTAGCCAGCCGCTTCTTCAACGCCTATGGCGACCCCATTGACGGAGGCCCCGAAATAGACGGAAAAGAAGTAGAAATCGGCGGTCCGTCGGTGAACCCGGTCAGACGCGAACAACCCTCGGAACTCATCGCTACCGGTATCGCCGGTATCGACCTGAACAATACGCTGGTGACCGGGCAAAAGATTCCCTTCTTTGCCGACCCCGACCAACCGTTCAACCAAGTGATGGCCCTCGTAGCCCTGCGTGCCGAATCGGATAAGATCATCCTCGGCGGTATGGGTATGACAAACGATGACTACCTGTTTTTCAAGAACACATTCAGCAATGCCGGCGCCCTCGACCGTATCGTGAGCTTTATCAATACCACCGAGAACCCTTCTGTGGAACGCCTGCTCATCCCCGATATGGCGCTCACGGCTGCCGAATACTTCGCAGTACAGAAAAACGAGAAAGTGCTGGTGCTCCTCACCGATATGACCAACTATGCCGATGCGCTGGCCATCGTATCGAACCGCATGGACCAGATCCCGTCGAAAGACTCCATGCCCGGCTCCATCTATTCGGACCTGGCGAAGATATACGAAAAAGCCGTGCAGTTCCCCGACGGAGGCTCAATTACCATCATCGCTGTGACCACCCTTTCGGGAGGCGACATTACTCATGCCGTGCCGGATAATACAGGATATATCACCGAAGGACAGCTATACCTCCGTCGCGACAGCGATATCGGTAAGGTCATCGTTGACCCCTTCCGTTCTCTGAGCCGCCTGAAACAACTCGTTACCGGCAAAAAGACCCGCCAGGATCATCCCCAGGTGATGAATGCCGCCGTCCGCCTTTATGCTGACGCCGCCAATGCAAAAACCAAGCTGGAGAACGGTTTCGACCTGACGGATTACGACAACCGGACGTTAGCCTTTGCCAAAGATTACTCCGACAAACTCCTCGCTATCGACGTGAATCTCAATACAACCGAGATGCTTGATGTGGCATGGGAGCTCTTTGCGAAATACTTTACGCCTGCCGAAGTAAACATCAAGCAGGAACTGGTGGATAAATACTGGAGAAACTAAACAATGGCAATCAAGTTTCAATACAATAAGACGTCGCTTCAGGCATTAGAAAAGCAACTGAAGGTGCGTGAACGCGCGCTGCCTACGATCAAGAGCAAAGAAAGCGCCTTGCGTATGGAAGTGACCCGTACAAAAGATGAATCGACGAAATTGGAACTCCGGCTTGAAAACGAAATACGCAGCTACGAAAACATGGTGGCCTTGTGGAACGAATTTACTCCCGACCTGATAAGCGTCAAGGACGTAACGCTCTCCACAAAGAAAATCGCCGGTGTAATCGTCCCGGTACTGCAAAAGATAGACTTCGAGATCCTTCCTTACAGCCTCTTCAACACTCCGCTATGGGTAACCGATGGGGTCGAATTGCTGAAAGGGCTTGCGCGTACCGGCATTGAAGCTGAATTTTCGCAAATGAAGCTGGAGCTACTGGAGCACGCGAGAAAAAAGACAACCCAAAAAGTCAACCTCTTCGAAAAAGTGCAGATCCCCGGCTATAAAGATGCCATACGGAAGGTCAAGAGGTATATGGAAGACGAGCAAAGCCTCTCCAAAGCCTCCCAGAAGATTATGCGTACCAACCAGGAAAGACGTAAAATAAAAGAACAGGAGGTTGCCCAATGATTGTGCCGATGCAGAAATATGCCTTTATGGTATATCATAAAGAGTATGATAACTTCCTTCACACCCTGCGCGACCTGGGAGTGGTGCATGTGAAGCAGACGAAACCGATCGCCGGCTGTGCCGAACTTCAGAAAATGCTGACCGACCGGAAACGGGTACAGGCCTTACTGAAGGACCTCAAACGGCTGAATGATGAAAGCAAAGACGCTGTCCTCCTGCCCGCCGGAGATCTTTCCAAAGCCGAAGGTTTGCGGCTGGTAGAGAAGATCGAAATACTTCAGGAAAAGAAAGCGCAGCTTCTGGTCGAAAAACAGCTATTGCTGAAAGACATGACATATATGGAGTTGTGGGGGGACTTTAGCTATACCACCATCAACAACCTGAAAGAAGCCGGCTATGTCGTTACATTCTTCAACTGTCCGACAGCCCGTTTCGAACCGGCATGGGTAAATGAATACAATGCTTTCTTAGTAAACAATGTGCAATCCGTCAGCTATTTCGTTACCGTAACCAAGGAAGACGAGCCGGTCGACATCGAAGCCGAACGCTCGAAAATGCCCGACAGGGGACTGGAAGCGCTCCATACGGCCTATCAGCAATTGCAGGATAATATCAAGCATACAGACGATAATCTGAAGGAACTGGCCGCCTCGGAGTATAACACGCTGGAGGCTTTCGACAGAAGCCTGCAAGATGATTTTAACTATGCCAACGTGCAGGTACAGACCGAGCAGCAAGCCGACCACAGGCTGATGTTCCTGGAAGGCTGGACAACCAAAGACCAGACCCAAAACCTGGAAACGGAGCTGGACAAGCAAGGTTATTTCTTCCGGCAATTAGAAACAGAGGAAAACGACCCGGTTCCCATCAAGCTGAAGAACAACAGTTACTCCCGCCTCTTCGAGCCTATCACGCGCATGTTCTCGCTCCCCAACTATACGGAGTTAGACCCTACGCCGCTGCTGGCGCCCTTTTTTATGCTGTTCTTCGGGCTTTGTTTTGGCGACGGAGGCTATGGCCTGCTGGTGCTGTTGGCCTGTACTTTCCTGAAGAAGAAAGTCAGCCCGGATATGCGTCCCATCCTTTCGCTCTTCCAATACCTGGGAGGGACAACCATCATCATCGGAATACTGACGGGGACGTTCTTTGGCGTCGCCCTGGTGGATGTACCGGCCTTTAAGGCGGTGAAAGACTACTTCCTGAGCAGCGATAACCTAATGAAGATAGCCATCATTGTCGGTCTGGTGCATATTGTCTTCGGCAAATGCGTTGCCGCCTATAAGACAAAGGTGCAGAAGGGTGTCAAATACAGTATTGCCCCCTGGGCGTGGGTGTTTATCATCGTATCCCTGCTGTTGGTATTCGGACTGCCGGTATTGGATATACAGCTTCCGCAGACAATGGTGTATGCCTGTTACGGCGTAGCCATTGCAGGCGCCTTGCTGGCCTTCCTCTACAATTCGCCGGGGAAGAACGTCTTCCTCAATTTTGGGTCGGGGCTTTGGATTACCTACAATACCGCCTCCGGTATGTTGGGAGACACGCTGTCGTATATTCGTTTATATGCGATCGGCCTGACGGGAGGTATTCTGGGTGGCGTCTTTAATATGCTGGGGGTAGATATGACGGCCGGTCTGCCGCTTGTAGCCCGCATACCGATCATGCTCATCATCCTCCTGGTCGGTCACGGATTGAATATCGGCCTGTGTACCATCAGCTCATTGGTGCATCCGGTGCGTCTTATATTTGTTGAATACTATAAGAACTCCGAATTTGAAGGAGGAGGGAAAGAATATTCACCATTCAAAAAAGCATAAAAAACAAATTAAATAAAGTACTAAATTAACAACAATCATTTATGGAAATTTTATTAGCTTATATCGGTGTCGCTATTTTGACAGGAGGCACGTTTGTTGCCAGCGCTCTGGGAGTAACGATTTGTGGAAATGCAGTGGTTGGCGCAATGAAGAAAAATCCGGATGCCCTGGGTACCTATATTGCACTCAGCGCTCTGCCAAGTTCGCAGGGATTATACGGTTTCGTTGCTTATTTTATGGTATCACCCTTTCTTATTCCGGGTATTACGATGCTTCAAGCTTGCGCTATCTTTTGTTCGGGCATCATGATGGGTATTTCCGGGGTTTATTCCTCCATCCGTCAGGCACAGGTTTGCGCCAATGGTATTACCGCCATTGGAGCCGGACATAATGTGTTTGGTGCGACGATGGTGATGGCTGTATTCCCTGAATTGTACGCGATCTTGTCTCTGTTGGTCGTTATTCTGGTTTCAGGTACGCTTTAATCTTTAAATTCCAATTTCAACTGGATACCGCCTGGCGGGAATGGTGCATCGTCTTCATTATGACTGATGCTCAGTCCCATCAGGCGTACCTTTTTTTTGTCGGTATCAATGTGGCTGAGCATCTCTTTGGCCGTATCCCAGAAGATGCGGAAGTGGTTGACGGGCGAAGGAAGGCTCCGGCTGCGGGTAATGATTTCAAAATCCATATATTTAATCTTCAACGTGATGGTGCGTCCGTAAAACCGGTCCTCCTCGATGCGTTCCCACACCTTGCGGGCGATATGATAGAGCTCCATGGTCATCTTTATGGAGGCCTCCAGGTCTGTTTCAAACGTATTCTCGGCTCCGACGGATTTGCGTACCCGGTGAGGATTGACCTCCCGGTTGTCGATGGCGTGGGCATTCTCGTAATACGCATGTCCGGCCTTTCCGAAATGCTGCACGAGACGTTCTTCGCTAAAGAGCTTGAGGTCTGCTCCGGTATGAATACCCATCCGGTGCATCTTCTGGGCCGTCACCTTGCCGACGCCGAAGAAACGCTCAATCTCCAATGATTCGACAAAGGCTTCCGCTTCCTGCGGACGGATGACATACAATCCATCGGGTTTCCTGTAATCCGACGCTATCTTGGCCAGGAACTTATTGAAGGAAACGCCGGCAGAGGCCGTCAGGCGGGTCTGTTCGGTGATGCGTTGTTTGATCTCCCTGGCGATAAGCGTGGCGGAGGCCATCTGTTTATGATTCTCCGTCACATCCAGGAAGGCTTCGTCCAAAGACAAAGGTTCTACCAGGGCGGTATATTCCTGGAAAATGTCCATGATCTGGGCAGATACTTCCCTGTATACTTCAAAGCGGGGAGGAGCGAAGATCAAGTGGGGGCATTTCCTGAGGGCGATCTTCGACGGCATGGCCGACCGTATGCCATAGCGCCTGGCTTCGTAGCTGGCTGCTGCTACCACTCCTCGCGCTTCCGGATGACCTACGGCCAGCGGCTTGCCCCGGTATTCGGGGAAATCCCGCTGCTCGACAGAGGCGTAGAAGGCGTCCATATCAATGTGTATGATTTTCCGCATCGCGCTACAAAGATAAGCATAGTACAGCGTGAGTGTGATACGAATTGCACAACGTTGTTGTGCAACGCTGCACAACGATCGTGTGCAACGCTACACAACGATCGTGTGCAATGCTACACAACGATCGTGTGCAGCATTATTATTTGTATGGTTTGTCTACAAGTAAAGGACTTCATAATACAATTGCTTCATCCGTCTGCGTAAATGCAATACGGCATAGTGTTTTCGCGAAAGTAATGTGTTAATGGGAACGCCGGTTGTTTGGGCGATTTTTTTTATGGGTATGTCGTCAAATTCTGTTAGTTCATAAATTGCACGCTGCTCGTGAGGCAGGTCTGCAAGGGCGTTTTCTAATTCTGTCCAAACCAATGAGCGCAGATATTCCGTTTCGGGTGAAGGCGCAACTTCGTTGTTGAACAGAACGTCTGAAAAATCTTTTAGTATCTCTTCGTCACTTTCATTGTTCGGGTAAGCGAACGTTTTTTCATGCCTCTTTTTTCCATGATTGATAATCGTATGTTTTGTCACGCGATACAGCCATGCCGCTACCTGTTCAATCGGATTCATGGAGGTATGGACTGTTTTTACGAATTGATAAAAAACGTCTTGCAGAATATCTTCCGCATCTTCCTTGTTCTCTACTCGTTTGCGGATAAAGGATTTGATCTGCGGTTGATATTCTGCAATCAGTTTCTCGATGTTGTCGTTGTTTACCTCCGTCACGTCAATTTATCTTTTCAGGTTCCTGGTTAAAACCATGATTGAAATGATGGCGGTTTTGGATAAACTTTTTGCGTTCTTCGGGCGTCATGCTCATCCATTTTTCACGGATAATGTTGTTGTGAAAATGAGTGTGAGCATGACCCATCCAATGTCTGCCTCCAAAACTGCCGAACAAAATACGACACAACGCAAATAATCCCAATGCCTGCCAAAAGCTAATGGTAGCGATTCCGAGAATCTGCGGTAGCAAAGCGTTCCACAGCAACTGTACGATGCCGCCGAATCCGCCTACCGCGGCTAATCCTAACAATAAATGCCAGGTGATATGCAAACTTCTTTTCATAACTATTTCATTTTTAATGTTACCGTTCGATTAATTTCAAAGCATTGAATTTGCACTTACCCAGGCAGTCGCCGCAGGCGGTGCACTTGCCGGGATATTTCACTGTGGCATGTATTCCGGTTTCATCTTCTATCATTTCCAAAACGCTGCGCGTGCATCTTTTGATGCAACGCCGGCATCCGGTACAATGATTTTCAACAACATGGATGATTTTCCCCCTACGCTTCCGCCTGCGGTGCAGGTTGCCGAAAATCCACAGTGAGATTACTATTCCGATACTGATATATACGACATTCATTGTTGATCGTTTTATGTTATTCTCTATTTATGCAGACAAATGAGAGGGAGAAATATTTTAAGGACAAGAAATATTTCTCCTCTTACGCTCTCATTTTCTGCCTTCTTTAATCAATATCTTTTGTGACTACCGGTTTGTTCCTCAAGTAATCGTTTAGATCTTTGAATCCGGCATACCGTACCGACCGGTCAAAGACAGTTATGCAAGCTTTCCGGATCACCTGAGTTGCCATTACTCCGGCATTATCGTTGTCCAGATAAGTATACACTTCCCGGTGGGTTTTGAGAAACGGCAATGCTTTTTGAACATTGGCGACTGAATTGAGAATGGCAACGTCATGTTTCGTCTTCCCGGCTTTCTGCAAGGCAAGGTACGACAAAAAGTCCCAAAAGCCTTCAAAGACCAGACAAACATCCCGGTTGTTTGAGATAGTGGTAATATCTTTCGGTGGGATACATCCTTTGAAGCCGGAAGGGCTGCTCAATTCATATCCTCCTTTGTCGTTCCCGAAGCCGATGGAGAAATAATCCTTACCCCGGTTCCGGTAATGTATTTCCCTGCAATACAGGTTTGCCAGGTTCGGTTCAATCTTCCGCTCCTGAAGCCAAACAATTAATTGAGGATGCGTGACTTGGAAAATGTCTATAACTGAGTTTATCCGTTCCTGTTCAACCGGTGAAAGAAAAATGTTTGCAGATTTGTTTATTCGTATGTCTGCACATTTTCCTTCAAATCGGTTAACAGCTTCTTTGAATGTACAGTTTTCCAATTTCATTATAAGGTCGATGAAACTGCCTCCTTCATTTATTCCGAAGTCATACCACAGATTCCGGCTATAATCCACTTTGAAACTTGCGTTCCGGTCGTCGCGGAACGGACAACGGAACATGCCATAATAACCGTATTCTTTGGCCGGTTGGTAATTCAATCCTGCTAAATACTCCCGGATAGGCATCTTGTTTATTTCTTCAAATGTCATTTTTATAAGAATTTTGTTAGGTCTGATAAGTGTTATAAATCGGTTTATTGACCTAACAGGCTGACATGATTTCGTCCAATTGTCTTTGAGTGACACAATAGACCCTTGCCACCCGATCGGGAATGGTTTGGATTTCTCCGTTGAACCCGAACAAATAAGCGGTATAATAGGTAGGCGGTTTGGGTGACAATTTCCATTTCTCCTGCAGGATCTTCCGTATCTGATTGGCTTCCGTCTGGATGGAAAGACGCTTCAGCATACCGAGCATGTCATTGACCGAAAATTTGTACTCCTCCAATTCCTTTATCTGTATGAGTTCGGAAATAAGATGGCACATTTCAATCTCAACCTTTCCTCGATTATAGGTAATGATTTTGCGGAGGGCATCCGTGACCAGCAAATCATGCCTGAACCACATACGAGATTCCTGTCGGGAGCTTAATTCCCTGTTTAATAAAAGATACAGGAATTGAGGAATTTCTTTCTTCAGCTTCGACAGCATTTTCACGTCCTTTTCTGCTATCGTATGGATTTTACGCACCCAATAGCGCGTTTCACCCGGCTCAATGATAATGGGACAGTGTTCATTGTTGGAACACAAGATAAATTTGGTAAAGAAATCAATCTCATATCTGTCCTTTCCTTTGGCTTCCGCTTTATAGGAGAGCGCCGTGCTCAGGTTCTTGATCCGTTCGGAGTCTTCACGCCTGTCGAGTAAGGCTTCGTCCACGCCAACCAGCAGTTTGTGTGCCCAGTCGGAATTGAATTGGCTATGGAAATCTTCGTTCGTATTGAACGTCATGTTGCCGGCAAAGATGGCTTTGAGATAATTCAGGAACGTCGTTTTACCTGTGTTGCGCTCAACGGAAACCAACAATATGATGGGGAGCTTTATCAAGGGTTTAAGATAGAGTAACTGAATATAGTCCAGTCCCATCTCTAACTGTTCACCGAAAATATGGCGGAAGAACTTCAGCGTCAACTGGCAATCTCCTGCTGTAGGTTGGTAGTTTACAGGATCATACCTGTTCAGGAACGTACCGATGGTACGTCTGTAATGGATATGGTCGGGTACGGAACAGAAACCGTCATACTTCTCAATCTGCGAGATGAAATCCTTGGAATGATCCTGACGAAGCGTTTCGTAATTCCATATCTGGCGTTCTTCAATGAAATCACCACTGATAAGCGGACGTCGGACTATCTTGTAAAGGGTTGTGCCGACACGGATATAGCAACCTGAATCGTTTTCTTTTTTCATGGGCTTAATGATTTGGGGTTTTTTCTTCCAGAATCCGCCGGATATCCGACATACGATAGCGTACCTTGTTGCCAATTTTAATGACTTTCAAGTAATTTTTTTTGTTCCAATGCCAAAGCGTGGCATCACATACTCCGCAAATACCCTTTACCTCTTCTTTCGTGAGATAACGCTCTTTACGAGCTTCTGCAATCTCAATAGATAGTTCGGATTTTGCCCGGTTGATCAGGTCATTAGAAAACACTAATAAATCTTCACCTGTAATCTCCAACTTGATGTTGGCTTTCTCGTTTTGAATAATTGATAATAGGTTTATCATATATTTATGTATATGCCTGCCTGTGTAAAACTTTCTTTCCTTGCAGGCATATAAAAAAGAAAGCCACTATTCGATTTGTGAATAGTAGCCACAAAAATATACGGATAAAAGATGATTATCAAAACATGCAAAAAATACAGTTTTGATAATATCCTTTACGCCTTCGCCGGATGAAAAATGGATGGAGCGTAAGGAATATTTGGATAAACTGCTTTTATTCAAAGAAAAAAGAGTGATTAAGGTTAATGGAACAGAGGTGAAAATTGAAAATAAATAAGATTATATCAGGTATCAAAAAACTGTAACCTTGCCGGAAATTTTATTGATCTGTAATGACATAAACGAAACATATCGCTTATTCTCCTCAAAATACAATCCGGCGACCTCACTCCTCTTTCTCATTGTACCTTTTTCGTGAAGCCACAATCTCCTGCATGTTTTCTACCGCCCACGTTACAAGATTGTCGAGATGCGGCAGGAGTGAATGTCCCTTTTGAGTCAGGAAATATTCAACACGCGGCGGCACTTCGGGATATATTTTCCTGACCACCAACCCGTCGGCTTCCAACGAGCGTAAAGTAACCGTCAACATCCGTTGCGAAATATCGCCGATAGACTTTTGAATGTCGCTGAAACGCATCGTACCGTTTGCGCTCAGGGTTACCAAAACCAGCAATGACCACTTGTCGCCAAGCCGGCTGAGGATGTCGCGGATAGGACAAGTGCCCTCATGTAAAAATTCTTTCATCTTTTTTTCGCTTTTATCGCATTAAAAACCAACAATACTAACCTTTTTGTAACCTCATTACTAATTAGTTACCTCTTGCATAATAAAATTACCCACCGTACTTTTACGGCGCAAATGTAACAAAAATACTTTTGGTAACGATAGTGCTAATTAAAATTTAAAATGACATGAGAAATTTGATTTTTTTGAATGAATGGATAAATGCCGGTAGGTATACTATCCGTTGTAGCGTCCAAAGTTTTATGGGCGTCAATCAGCCGGTATTTGCCGGTTCATCCTGTGGTTCGGGAGATGACAATCCCCAACCGTCGGCTTTCGGTTCGAGTTGTGGTGTGGGTGACCGTTTATCATTCTTATTGCGAGTAACATTTATTGCACTGTACCTGTCCGGATATTCCAATGTTCAAGCTCAAACAAACAAGGCGACAGATGAAGACCGGTATTTCACTACCTCCGACGGCGTTCGTTTACATTACCGCGCGGCAGGCTCCGGCACCCCAATCGTAGTTCTTCCGGGTTTCGGACAGGAAGCGGCCGGATTTGACAGGTTTTATGACGGGCTTAAGGATAAATACGCCATCTATTGCCTCGATTACCGCTGGGTGGGCAAGTCGGATTCGCCGGAGTATGGGCATCATATTGAACGCTTGGCAACAGATGCTAAAGAAATGATGGAACATGAAGGAATCGACAGGTTTCATCTATTTGGACATTCAATGGGTAATTCCGTCGCTTGGTGTTATTTCTCTATTTACGGACAGTCCAAAGTGATCAAGTATATCCTGGGAGACGAACCTCCTTGCCTGCTTGTTGACCCATCCTGGACAGACGAAGAAATGCGAACATATACGAGCAATTTCGGCAACCGCGAACGTAATATGTTTAATTTCCTGAATCCTAACCCCAATCCGTCCGTCAGGCAGAAAATGTTGGGAAGGCTCATGAGCGAACATCTTGCAAGGGATTGGCGCGATGTGATTGCCACAATCAAAGTGCCTGTGATGGTTGT
>JAISWO010000069.1 GCA_031271045.1 Tannerellaceae bacterium | reverse complement strand
TTGATATTCAAATATGTATTCGTGTATTTGCGATATAAAAATGTACTAAAGACATAAAAACACTCGGGTTTTGGGATAACGATTTGCGATTAAGTAAAATCAGTAAATTGGGCGACCCGCTCGAAAAATTAAATGCGGGGTTAACTTCGATTTTTTTTTGGAATTACTCGGAAAGAGATTGAGCAAA
This sequence comes from Tannerellaceae bacterium, assembly GCA_031271045.1. GTDB lineage: Bacteria > Bacteroidota > Bacteroidia > Bacteroidales > Tannerellaceae > DFXE01. Next base: position 60,723 of record JAISWO010000069.1, on the reverse strand, counting down.
TTATCAAAAGGCGTCGGAGGTCGTCCGCATACGGTTATGTTCTGATGTTTAAGATTTTAATACTGCGACGTTATTACAATCTATCAGACGATCAAGTTGAATTTCAGATAAATGATCGATTAAGTTTCATGCGTTTTTTAGATTTGACAATAGCAGATGATATACCCGACAGTCGTACAGTGTGGCATTTCAGGGAGCAGATAACGGATTTGGGATTGGTAGAAGAACTTTTTTCATTGTTTATCAAAGAATTGAATACACTCGGATTGATAGTTAATGTCGGAAAATCGTAGAGGCAAGTTTTATTGAAGTTCCCCGTCAGCACAATAAAATTACAGAAAATGAACAGATAAAAGATGGTAGAGCCTCGGAATTGTGGAATGATAAACCAAATAAAAAGAGACAGAAAGATGTGGATGCACGTTGGAGTAAAAAAAATAAACAAACGTTTTTTTGCTATACAGAAGAACAGAAGTTGAACAATACAGAAAAATCACGTTTTCGCAGCCTGTCTTACCCTAGAAAAAGTTGACTCCTAAAAGAGTTAACTTTTTCTAGGGTAAGACAAACGGGAAAAAACATTTTGAGGTTGGTTTCTGTACTATGACAAGTATAGACTACTTTTTATTCATCTTTGTCGAAGATGATTTGATGTTGCCAATCATTCAAAAATATGGGTTGCATCCTGCAAAATATTGAGCCTGTCATTTGCAACATCGGCAAAGTTGTATGCAAATTGTATGTACCATAAAAGAAAAAAGGACTTACATTTTACTGCAAGTCCTTGATTTTCAGTGTGGGCGTTGACGGATTCGAACCGCCGACCCTCTGCTTGTAAGGCAGATGCTCTGAACCAGCTGAGCTAAACGCCCTTTATTTTTTGTTGCTTAATCTCTTTTAAGACGACGCAAAGATATGCCTTTTTTGATTAACACCAAACTTTGAGAAGAAAAAAAAGTCGCCAAAACGTTGTTTTTGATTGATAACATCGGGATGCAGATCAATGGATACTTTCTCCGGTATGACAACCTTCTTCCCGCCCACGTGCTTCCGGTGTTTGAGTCTGTGCCGGAGATGTTTATAGAGCGCTCTTTCATTCTTTTTGTCTTCCCTGATAAAATGTTAGATACGCTCGTGGCTTACCATCAGTAGCCCATCCCACCTCACTCTGCCAACAATTTGTGCAGGAGACCCTGTTCCTGGTTAGTTCCCTGACTACTTTCTTGCGAATGCTGTCGGTAAACTTGCGCTTTCGCCGGTTGCGTTCCTTGCGTTCGTCGGCGTATTCCTGAGCTAAGCGTGCAGAATAGCCCCGCTTATGGCTGTTGCGCTTGAGTTCTCTACTGATAACGGATTGGTCTTTCCTACAAGTTCAGCTATTTCTTTTTGTCGTTTTCCTGCCCGGAGCAATACTTCCATTTCGTATCATTCCTCTAAAAATCCCCCCAACGGAGATTTTTTTCCTACTTTAGTTGTATTTACTATTCGAACTTACCGAATGACAGAAAAAACAATCTGCATACTGATGAACACTCAAAAAGTGATGTAGTCGTTTCTCAAAACCGCTATGCTGAAGCTTGAGGCCCGATTGTACAAGGGGGGGCTAAAACCCTTTTCGATGGACGATGGGAAGGATTTTTTCCCCATTACAGATGTTTAACTAAAAGAATTAGTTTTGCAACTAAATTATTTAGTTCATTTGCCGGAAATATTCGAAACATGAAACGACTGACTGCAAAAGAAGAAGAACTCATGGAGCGGTTCTGGGAAAAAGGACCTCTCTTTGTGAAAGAATTGCTCGCTTGCTACGACGAACCCCGTCCTCACTTCAATACGCTCTCGACCATCGTCAGAGGATTGGAAGAAAAAGGATTCCTCTCGCATCATGCGCATGGCAATACGTATCAATACTATCCCCTAATAACGGCCGCAAACTATGGGCAGGGGAATCTGCGCAATGTGATCACCAAATACTTCAACAACTCCTACCTTGGTCTCGTCTCTTCGCTCATCAGGGAAGAAGACCTGTCGGTCGACGATTTGCGCCGGTTGCTCGATGAAGTGGAACGAGGAAACTAATAATATAATGTATGGGAACGTTCCTGGTATTCATACTCAAAGCATCGGTTTGCCTGACCGTCTTCTACGGGTTTTATAAAGTCCTGTTGAGCCGCGAGACATTTCACCGCTTCAATCGCGCGGCGCTACTGAGCATCCTCCTCCTTTCGATGCTGATCCCCTTGTGCGAACTGACGCTACCCCGGCCGGTCCTCACCCAGCCCTTGCTCGTGGAGCAGGAAATCCTCCGGGTGATGGCCCCGGCCGGTGAAACGCCCCGGATGCCGGTGCCACTCTGGCCACGCATCCTGCTGCTCGTTTATGCTGGAGGGGTCGCGCTCTTTAGCCTCCGCTTTCTCCTTGCCTGCGCAGGCCTCTACCGGCTGATGCGCAGGAGCGCACAAAGCCGCCATAAGGGCGTCCGACTGATCCTGACGTCCGAACCCGTCGCTCCGTTTAGTTGGATGAATTACGTCGTCATCTCGCAAAAGGACTGGGACGAAAGCGGCGAAGAGATCCTTGCCCACGAAACGGCGCATATCCGCAACGGTCATTCCCTCGACCTGCTGCTCGCTCAGGCCTGCGTCCTGCTCCACTGGTTCAACCCCGCTGCCTGGCTGCTCAGGCAGGAATTGCAGCATATCCACGAATACGAAGCCGACGAAGCCGTCCTCCGCAATGGCGTCGACGCAAAGAAATATCAATTATTATTAATCAAAAAAGCTGCCGGTGCACAACGCTTTACCCCGATGGCCAGCAGCTTTAATCACAGTTCACTTAAAAAGCGAATAGCTATGATGTTAAAAAGGAAATCCCACTCTTGGGCACGGTTGAAGTACCTCTACGTACTCCCGCTGGCAGCATCTGCGATTGTTGCCTTTGCCCGTCCCGAAATCTCCCGCGAACTGGAAGTGATTTCGAATGTCAAACTAAGCGAAATGCTTGCAACCGTGCAGGCGCCGCCGGATACTCTCCTGCTTCCTCCGGAACAGGAACCTGCGGACATCCTCCGCGAACCCGATCCGGAAGAAGTACAGCAATCCGTCCGCGAAGAAATTGAAAAAGCCCAGGTTGAAATAGAACAAACCATCCGTGAAGCCATGGAAGCCGCCCGTCCTGAGATTGACAAAGCGATGGAGTACGTCCGCTCCGAAGAAATGCAGCAAACCATCCGCGAAGCCATGGAAGCCGCCCGTCCTGAGATTGACAAAGCGATGGAGTATGTCCGCTCCGAAGAAATGCAGCAAACCATCCGTGAAGCTATGGAAGCCGCCCGTCCTGAGATTGACAAAGCGATGGAGTATGTCCACTCCGAAGAAATGCAGCAAACCATCCGCGAAGCCATGGAAGCCGCCCGTCCTGAGATTGACAAAGCGATGGAGTATGTCCGCTCCGAAGAAATGCAGCAAATCATCCGCGAAGCCATGGAAGCCGCCCGTCCTGAAATCGAAAAGACGATGGAGTACGTACAGTCCGAAGAAATGCAGAAGGTCATCCGCGAAAATATAGAAAAAGCCCGTGATGAAGCTGCCAGGGCCCGCGACGAAGTCCGCATATCCTATACAGATCTTGTTACCCAGGCAAATCCTCCCCTTATCCTCCTGGACGGAAAAGAAATAAGCGGGAAAGAAGCCAATCAGATCCCCGGAGAACAAATTGAATTCATTAATATCCTGAAAAGTAGCAGAGCTATTGAAGCCTACGGCGACAAAGCCGCCAATGGCGTTGTCCTCATCGAACTGAAAAAGGAAAAGGAATAAAAACGGAATGAGTGCACTTTACGGATGAAATATCTCAGATTCTATAACGTTTCGTGTGGATAAACAAGCCGCCGGCCTCGTTGACCTCTCCCCCGGCTCCTCTCGCAAGGGGAGAAGCCGGGGGAGAGGTAGATCGTTTGCTCTGAAGATGGAGAGCTGCGACATCAACAAGCCCGACGGTCATCATATTCCCGGATAATACGTACCTTTGCCTCTTCATAAATAAAAAACATATCATTAAGTTATGCTGACGCTCAAAGTAATTACAGAAAGACGGGACGAGGTGATCCGTCGCTTGGCTATCAAACATTTCGACGCAAAAGTCGTCATCGACCGGATCATAGAAGCTGATAAAACAAGACGCGAATCCCAACAACAGTTGGAAGCCAACTTGGCCGAACTGAATCGTATCTCCAAAAATATCGGACAATGGTTGAAAGAAGGACGGACGAATGAAGCCGAAGCCGCCCGCCTCTACGTGGCCGGACTGAAGGAAGCCAACAAAGCGCTGGACGAAGCTAAAGAAACCGCCGACCAACAGATACAGGAACTGCTACTGTCGATACCGAACCTGCCGCACGAATCGGTGTCCGAAGGTGAAGGTGCCGCCGACAACGTCGTCGAACGGCAAGGAGGCGCCATCCCCGACCTGGGCGCAAATGCCCTGCCCCACTGGGAGCTGGCAAAGAAATACGATTTGATAGATTTTGAACTGGGAGTGAAAATCGCCGGCGCTGGCTTCCCTGTCTACAAAGGATATGGCTGTCGCTTGCAACGCGCATTGATCAACTTCTTCTTAGACAGTGCGCGCCAGGACGGTTACATCGAGGTGCAGCCGCCCTATCTGGTCAATGCCGATTCGGGATACGGCACCGGGAATTTGCCGGACAAGGAAGGCCAGATGTATTACGCTCCGCAGGATAACCTTTACCTGATCCCTACCGCCGAAGTGCCGGTCACGAATATGTATCGAGACGTGATACTCAGCGAAGCCGATCTGCCGATCCTGAACGTGGCTTACTCTGCCTGTTTCCGCCGCGAGGCCGGTTCGTACGGCAAAGATGTGCGCGGACTGAACCGCCTGCATCAGTTCGATAAGGTCGAAATTGTCCGTATCGACAAACCGGAACACTCCTACCGCTCGCTCGACGAGATGGTCCATTACGTGCAATCGCTGGTTGAAAAATTGGAATTGCCCTGGCGTATCCTCCGTTTGTGCGGTGGAGATATGAGTTTTACGTCCGCCCTTACGTTTGATTTTGAAGTCTACTCAGCCGCCCAGCAACGTTGGTTGGAAGTCAGCTCGGTCTCTAATTTTGAGACATATCAGGCCAATCGCCTGAAATGCCGTTACCGGGATGGGAACAAGAAGCCTCAGCTATGCCATACGCTGAACGGAAGCGCTTTGGCGCTCCCCCGTATCCTGGCTGCCTTGCTCGAAAATAACCAGACGGCAGACGGCATCCGTATCCCACAAGCCTTAACGCCTTATACGGGATTCAGCCTGATTGGAGTGTGAAAGCATACCGCAGGCAGCCTGTATATCTTCGCCCCGCGAGGTGCGGATGGTGCAGAGGACGCCACGCATATTGAGCGTGTCGCGAAATAATTCCATTTTTCTCAGATCGGCACAAGCCAGCGGCGTGTCGGGTATCTCATGGTAGCGAATGAGATTAACCCGGCAAGGAATATCTTTCAACAAGCCGGCCAAAGCAATAGCATGCGCGAAGCTGTCGTTGAAGTCTTTGAAAACAATGTATTCGAAAGAAACGCGCCTTTGATGACTGAAGTCGTATTGCCGGATCAACTCGATTGTTTTGTAAATAGGGAACGCCTTTTCGGCCGGCATGATTGAGAAGCGTTCCACCGGATTAACGGCATGGAGACTGACGGCCAGGTGGCAGGAGCTCTCGTCGAGAAAGCGTTTCAATCCCTTGGCGCCGATCGTGGAGACGGTGATCCGTTTCGGGCTCCATCCGTATCCGTAAGGCTGGGTCAGTATTTCAAGTGCCTTGAGTACGGCGTCGGTATTATCAAGCGGTTCTCCCATTCCCATAAATACGATATTGGTTAAAGATTCGGCTTCGGGGAGCGACTGAATCTGATTGATAATTTCGCCGGTCGTGAGGTTGGCTGTGAAGCCTTGTTTCCCCGTCATACAGAACAGACAACTCATCTTGCATCCTGCTTGTGAAGAAACACACAACGTGGCCCGTTCGTCCGATGGGATAAAGACGCTTTCCACAAAAGATCCGGAGGCAGGATAAAGGTATTTGATAACGCCGTCGGACGACTGGGTGGCATGGGTCGGCGGCGTAAGTCCGATTTCAAAGTGTTCATCCAGATAAGCCCGTTTGGCTACGGCGATATTGCTCATTTCTTGGATAGAGGATATTTTCTTTTTGTATAGCCAATCGGCTATCTGTTTGGCGGCATAAGCCGGTAGACCTGCTTCGGAAGATACTTTTTTCAGCTCTTCCAATGTCATTCCCAATAGTTGTCTTTTTGTATTCATGTCTGTCAATCGCTATATTATGAGGCGCAAAGGTAAAGAAAAGCGGTCGTACAATTTTTATGTACGACCGCTTTTTCTGACAGGGCAGGACTGCGTAAACAGTCTGTCATGTTTTATTTAATAGAAACGGATGCGTTGGTCTGTTATTTCTGCCCGGTTCACCAGCGATTGCATGGCCTGGTATCCGTAGCGGTATGGATAGGATGCTTCAAGACTGCGTATCTGGTCTGCTTCGTTGTATTCGGCATTGTTCTGCTCTTTGTTGAGTACATGGAATACATATACGCCATTGTTTCCGATTACCGGTTGGCTCAGACGGTTGATTTCCGTTAAGGCAATCATAGCGTTCAGCTTGGGTTCTATACCGATACCGGAGATACGGGGCGTATTGAAACTGATAAACTTGACCGAGTCAATGCCGGCGTTCATGGCTTGGGCGTATGCTTCCAGCGACGTCAAATTCTGGGTTTTCAGGTTCTCTACTATTTTCCCGCCTTTCTTTTCCGCCAGGATTTCCGATTTCAGCGTCGGTTCGAGCGAGGCCAGCGAGCGATAGCCTTCGCGTATCGTACCCTGAAGGGCGGCGACCACGAAATATTTGTTGTTGCAATCGAAAATTTCGGATATATCTCCCTTGTCGTGTTCAAATGCCCAGCGGACAACCGGACGCGACTGGGGTATGGATCCCAATATCTGATCGGAAGCTGTGACCGAAACATTTGCCAACAGATTGTAACCGGCTTCCTGGGCGGTGGCGTCCATCTTGTCTATATCCTGATTGTTCGAGATGTATTGATTTAACGCATTGTAAATGTTGCTGTATGTTTTCGAGCTAGGGCTAACCGTCATGTCGATGTCGGCAATCTTGTATTTGGTCACGTTGGCTGTTTTTTCCGTGACTTTAAACAGCAGGATAACCTGGGTAGATTTGAACAAGGTTATTTCATTTGTGGGAACGGCGAAGAGACTTGTCTTGAAATCTTCATCCAATGCACTCAGTGCGACGGCTTCGGTAATCCATCCTACTTCGCCGCCATTGGCGGATGATGTCTGGTCTATGGAATAACTGGCTGCCAGTTCGGCAAAGTTGCCGCCTTTTTTCAGCACATCCATCAGGCTGTCGGCGACGGCCGTATCTGTCGGGTTCAGCATGATGAAGTTAAGTTTTACCGAGTCGGGAGCCGTCGTCTTGTCCACTAATTTGAACATGCGGTATTTGTTGCCGGCATTTTCGAAGACCGGGCCATAGACTTCGCCTACGGAGGCGGTTGTTGCGAACTGTTTCATCTCAGGGTCTAAAGCTGATTCGGAGAAGAAAGCGTTGATATAGGCTACTTCCGAGTGATCATTGACGAGGTCTCTCACATCGTTTGATGTGGCCAATTCGGTTTTCAATTGTTCGATTTCCGCGCTTACTTTATCGAAGTCTTCCTGGCTGGGTACAATATCGACGGAGATGTATTTTATCACCTTGGTTTCGGCCTGTTTGTAAAGATGTTTCCGCTGGTTGTATAGTTTTTCTATTTCAGCCTTGCTTACATTGACGGTTGAGTCGGGGATCGTTGAATAAGGTTGCATGGCGTATGCTATATCTGCGCTTTCGGCGGCTGCTTGGAAGGCGTCTTTGGCATCCAGTGTGTTGGCTGCGATGACTCTTCCCAGCAGGGCGGTATATTTTTGCTCCATGCGTTGTGTTTTGATGTTTTTTTCCCAGAAGAGCCAGAAGTTTTTATACTGAAGAAGCTGTGGTTTGTATTCTTCCGGAGCGGTGATTATAAAATCATCATCAATCTGTTTCAGGAAATTGAGGAAGAATGTTTTGTCGAACGTGCCGGTTTCGGGGTTGTGAAACATTTGGTTTTGCAAAAGTGCGGGTGCGATGTTCTCTCCCTGCACCATGTCGAACAATTCTTCGGGGCTTACCGTCATTCCTAATTGTTCCAAAGCCTCGGTTATCACGATTTCGTGTACCATTCCGTCGAAAACAGACTGGCGGATCTGAACCATGTCTTCTTCAGGCAAGTTGGCGGTGCCGCTTTGCATTTTTAATACGTCGGTCATTTCATCTATCCGTTTCTGATATTCCTGGATAGTGATGGTAGAACCATTGATGTTGGCAATCTTTTCCTGACGTTGTTTGACGTAAGTGGAACCGGAGTTCAGAAAGTCACCAATGATGAAAGCGAACAAAGCCAAACCTACCACGATTACTAATAATCCTGCTTTGCTCCTGATCTTTTCAAGCGTAGCCATTTATCTTTTTTTGTTTTTTAAGTTTATATTATCATTTAAGGGCACGAAGATAAGAAAAAAAGGATTTGCCTCATCTTTTTCTTGCTTCTTTTTGTTTGTTAGTTGTCTGGTCCGGCTTGTTTTTCCGTTTGGGTTGTGTCGGCCGGTGTTTCGTTTATGGGGAATATGCCTGTAGTATTGAATATATTGTATTCTGTCATGGATTGGTTTGATTCGAATCCTATTCCGGTGATTACTTTATCTTGCTGTTCGATGCGTATGTATTGGTCCGAATATATTTTTTGCGATTTCTGGTCCCAGTATATCAGGGAGGTGGTGAAGTATTCATTGTCTAAGCTTCTCATCTCCACATTTCCTATGCCTTTCCATAGTTCCTGTTTTTTGTAGTAATAGGCGGTGTCGGCTTTTATGCTTGCTTTGACTTGGAAGAGTGTATCGAATTGTTCTAAGTAAATGCCTTCCGGGAAATACCAGTAGGGGTCGTTTGCTTTTTCGAATATGAGCCATTCTTTGGCGTTTGCCCGGTAGCGGGTGATACCTGAGTCGGATACGAGGGTCGAGACATTTGTTGTTTTCATGGTGTAGGTATGCTCCGGGTCGAATGATACTTCTACACTTTCCTGTTGTTCTCCGGTACAGGATACAAAAAGGAGAAGAGACATGGCGCTTATCCGTACGATAATCGCCATGTCTCTTTTTCTTGGTTTATCTGCAATGATTTTCCCCGTCATTTATCTGATTGTTGTACGCTCGCCTATCCATCCTCCGACTGTGAATGATTTGCCTTTTTCCAGGTCGGGGTGCATGAATATTTCTTCGGTAGAGGGGTAGTATGAGCGGTAGGAGCTGATCAGCTTGCCGGCTTCTTCTGCTACGCTGGGGTCTACCTGCCGCGCTCTTTCGAATTTGTCGGTGGCGGCATAGTAAACGGTTTTCCTCAATACAGTGTCATCGGGATAGATGCTACTGGCCGTAGCGGCATACATTTTTCCAATGAGTAGATAGGGGCTTCCGTAATTGGGATTTGTTTCGATGGCTTTCAGGCAGTATTGTCTTGCTTTGGAGTAGCTGTTTTGTTCGAACGACAGCATGGCTATCAGGTAATAGTCTTCTGCTTTTACGGTATCGTCTGTTTCCATGTTGGCGGCTTCTTCGAACAGGGTGATAGCTTTGTTGTAATCCTTATCCTGTACGGCTTTCCGGGCAAGTCCCATGGCTGATTCTGCTGTTGGTTCGAGCTGGTATGCGTAGGTTGCGGCGGCGAAGTAGGCTCCTATTTCGTTGCAACGCATCCTTCTCAGCAGGGTTATGGATTCTTTCAGATAGGGTAGGTTGTCTTTGTTTTGTTCTACTTTATCGGCATAGAGTCTTTGCAATGTTTCGCAGTCGGCGGCGCCGCTGTTGGCAAAGCCGTTGTCCAAACCTGATTTGACGGTTTTAATATTGTTCAGTTCTTTTTCGTCTGCTGCTGCGGTTATTTGTGCATCCAGTATGGCTGATATCTTGAGGTAGTCCTGAATGTAGGTTTCCTTGTGGGATGGGTTGGCCACCAGTAATTGGTTGGAAGCATACATATAATAGGATACGGCCATGATATCGGTCTGGTCGCCGTATTCGTCGACGGCTTCTTTCAACCAGCCGTATAGCAGTTCCATGTTGGCTTTTTCGCCCAGCCGCTGAACGTAGTCTTGCGCTTTGCGTCCGATGATCCAGTCTTTTTCGTACCGGGGTTCTTTGCCGAAATATTTGATACGTTTGTCATAGACCGCTAACAGGTCTTCGATAAGCGCGGCTTTCTTGACCGGGTCTGTTTCGTTGTCAATCTGCCAGCCTACGATACGCACTCCGTATAAATATAGGTCTTTCGTAGCTGCGGGACATTCTTCGTATGCTATTTTCCAGAATTCAAGGGCATCTCTGAAGTTCCCATTTTTTGCATAGGGCGTAAAGAGGCTGATGTTTTTGATACAGTTAATACTGTCTTCACCTGAACCAAAGGGAGTACCGGTGTCTACTCCTTTTTGTGCGTGAACGCCGGACATTCCTATCAGACATCCGACGGCAAGTAGAAATACTTTGATTTTCATAATTTATTATTCTTTTTTGTTTATGACCCATTTATTTATGACCTGTATAATGTTAGTCAACTTTCCGCTGAAAGAACCATCGTTCGTTAAAGGTATAATTTACTGTGAAGCGGAAATATTGTTCATCAATCAGTATTCTTGTGTCCGGCTTTATCTTTACGTATTCGAAAGACAGGTTCAGAAACGAGCGGTTATCAACGAAGGGTATGCCGAATCCGATACTTGCGCCGTATTCATTATAGCTATTGTTGTTTATTTGCAGGTAGGAGTTGCTGTATCGAAGTCCTGCGCGGTATCTTATCCTGCTAAAGATATTTCTGTTCTGGTGGTTGGGGATAAATTCCGAACCCAAAGCGAGGCGCATTCTGTTTTTTAATTGTCCTTTTTGGTCGAAGTAGCGGGCTTGTCCCCAGGTTTCATACAGGAAATCGGCGCCCAGGGTTAGTTTGTTCTGTTTGACGTACGATATTCCTGTGCCCAGGGTGTTGGGCAGGTCGAATACGGAATTGGTTACTTGCACTGTGTCTGCCGTACCTGCGCCTCCGTTCACGATGATATCCGACGAGGTGGTATTCAACTGTTTGGCGGGCGAAAAGGCGAGGCCTAATGTGTAATGTTCGCTTGCGCTTAGCTGTTGTGTGTATTGAATACCCAGGGTCAGTTTGATGTCGTTGACTTGCAGGGTTTGATAGTGGCTCTGGTTGTTTGTTGTGCCGTCCAGCGTCATCAGTTGGTTGTGTGCGATGCGTCCGAACAGGTAACTTGCGTTGGCTCCGATGGAAAGACGTTTCTTCCACAGGTCTAAGGATAGTCCTGCGTAGAATTCGTTTAGTCCGCCGCTGCCTGTGAAGCGTTCGATGTAGGTGATCCCGTCTGCGGAGGTTTGTGTGGAGCCGTAGTCATAGCCTACGTAGGTGTAGGGGAGGAGTCCGGCGCTGAGGGCGATCCGGCGGTGGACGGGGAATTGTATGGCGGCGTATTCGAGGTTGCCGTTCATGTGTTTTTCCCGGTTTGTGCCGTCGTCAAACCACGACAGTTGTCCGGCTATGCCGAAGTCGAAAAGGAAGGTGAGCGAGTCTGTGCTGGTGTAGGATGCGGGATTCATGGGGTTGATCTGCCGGTTGGAGCGCATCCCAAAACCTAATCCTCCCATTGCCCGTCCTGCTCCGAAGGAACGGTCTGCTAATTCGCCGTAACCGTATCGGGTGTAGGGCGAGTTCGTATTGTTCTGTGCCCACATTGTCAACGGGATCATGACAAGAATACTAACAACTACTACTTTCTTTATTCTCAACATTGTACTCTAAGATTCGATTTAATCCTGTCAATACTAAATTAATGTCTGCAAAGATGGTGTTTTTTAGTCGTCTTGCAAAATAAAACGAATGGCCTCCTGTTAAAAAAACCAAAAGGCCGGGGTATTTCCGGCGCAGGTCGTTGATGTAGCCGTCCATTTCGTAGATGATTCCGCGCACGACTCCGGCTTGGAGGGCGGTCAGGGTGCTGTATCCGACCAAGGGGATGTCTTTGTTGTCGTCTTCGTCTTCGTGCACGAGGGGGAGTTGGCCGGTGAATTGGTGGAGGGCTTTGAAGCGGGTGGTCATGCCGGGGGAGATGTTGCCACCGTGGTAGATGCCTGAGGATTCGAGCAGTTCGTATGTGATGGCGGTTCCGGCGTCGATGATGAGGATGTCTTTCCGGGGTTGCAGCCAGGCGGCGCCGACGGTGGCGGCCAGGCGGTCTTTTCCCAGGGTGTGGGGTGTCTGGTAGCGTACGTCGATGGGGAGCCGGACTTTTTCGTCGAAGAAGAGGAAGCAGGGCAGTGCGTCGCCGAGGTAGGAGAGTAGCCGGCGGTCGGGCTCGATGACGGTCGAGAGGATGCCTTGCGTCAGCCTGTACTGGTGGAAGAAAGGTTGCAGGTCCGACGTCTGAAATTTTTTGTAGACGTGCGAGGTGGCTATCTGTCCTTCCGGGTGGTAGACGGCTACTTTGGTGGTTGTATTGCCCTGTTCGACGATGAGGTTCATTTGGCGTAGCTGACGGAGCGGGTTTCGCGGATGACGGTGATTTTGACTTGTCCGGGGTAGGTCATTTCGTCCTGGATTTTTTTTGCTATCTCGTTGGAGAGGTTTTCGGTGGCTTTGTCGTCTATTTTGTCGGCTCCGACGATGACGCGCAGTTCGCGGCCGGCTTGTATGGCGTAGGTTTTCATTACGCCGGGGTAGGCCAGGGCGAGCTGTTCGAGGTCGTTGAGGCGTTTGATGTAGGCTTCGACGATTTCGCGGCGTGCTCCGGGTCGTGCTCCTGAGATGGCGTCGCAGACTTGGACGATGGGGGCGAGGAGGGTTTGCATTTCTGTTTCGTCGTGGTGTGCTCCGACGGCGTTACAGATGTCGGGTTTTTCTTTGTACTTCTCGCAGAGCTTCATGCCGAGGATGGCGTGCGGCAATTCGGGTTCATCGTCGGGTACTTTGCCGATGTCGTGCAGCAGGCCGGCGCGTTTGGCTTTTTTGGGGTTCAGGCCGAGTTCGGAGGCCATGATGGCGCAGAGGTTGGCTGTTTCGCGGGCGTGCTGGAGGAGGTTTTGTCCGTAGGATGAGCGGTATTTCATTTTTCCGATCAGGCGGACGAGTTCGGGGTGCAGGCCGTGGACGCCGAGGTCGATGACGGTTCGTTTGCCGGTTTCGATGACTTCTTCTTCGACTTGTTTGCGTACTTTGGCGACGATCTCTTCGATGCGCGCCGGGTGTATGCGTCCGTCCTGTACGAGTTGGTGGAGGGCGAGGCGGGCGACTTCGCGGCGTATGGGGTCGAAGCCGGAGAGGACGATGGCTTCGGGGGTGTCGTCGACGACGATTTCGATGCCGGTGGCGGCTTCGAGGGCGCGGATGTTGCGTCCTTCGCGTCCGATGATGCGTCCTTTGATTTCGTCGGATTCGATGTGGAAGACGGTGACGGAGTTCTCGATGGCTGTTTCGGTGGCGACGCGCTGGATGGTTTGGATGACGATTTTCTTGGCTTCTTTGCTGGCTGTCATCTTGGATTCTTCGACGATTTCGTTCACGTAGGAGGTGGCTTGTGATTTAGCTTCTTCTTTGAGTGATTCGATCAGGCGGTCTTTGGCTTCTTCGGCTGAGAGGCCGGAGAGGAGTTCGAGTTGTTCGACTTGGCGGGAGTGCATTTTGTCGAGTTCGTGTTTCTTTTTTTCGACCAGGTCGAGTTGTGCGGCGAGGTTGTCTTTTACGTTTTCCAGTTCGTTGTTACGGCGCTGGAGGTCTTCCTGTCGTTGGGTGATGGTGAGTTCCTTTTGTTTGAGTCTGGCTTCGGCGGATTGTATTTTGGCGTTGCGTGCCGTGACTTGTTTGTCGAGGTCGGACTTGAGGTGGAGGAATTTTTCTTTCACTTCGAGCATTTTGTTTTTCTTCATTGTTTCGGCTTCTTTTTCGGCTTCTTTGAGGATGTGCTCAAATTTCGATTTGAAGACGTAACGTGTTAATGTCCACACCAGCGCTCCTCCGATGAGGAAGGTCGCTATGGATATGCTTATATACATGAGTTCCATATTTTGTATCATTTTTAGTTGTTCATATTTATATGTATAAAAAAAGCGCCTGCTTCACGTCCCTGGCTTTGCCTTGGGGTGTCTGCGGTGCGGGGAGGGGCCTTTTTATAGCGATGCGTGTTCACTTGTTGTCGTCTAAGCAGGTTTCCATTAAGTGAATCATTTGTTGTATCTTGTCTATAAAAGGGGTGGTATCATTTCTTTCTTCCTGTTGCAGTTTTTCGACTGACAACTGAAAGGCTACCATAGCCAGTATGTCTTTATCGTTTCTCACCGATTTCAGATATTTTGCTCCGTATTGTTGTGCCAGGTTTTTTATTTGTTTGGCGGCTTTACGGGCCATTTCCTCGTCCTTGCGGTAGATCCTCAGGGGGTAGGTTTTGTCGGCTATGTCTATATGTATAAGAAATTTTTCGTTGTTCATTGCTTTTATTCGTTTAACAGGGCAATGCACATCTCTACTTCCCGCACTAATTTCGACAGTCTTTTCCGGGCGCTTTTTGTTTCCGTTTCGCCGGCGGAGATGATTTGCGCCGTGAGCAGGCTGTCGTATTTGGTTTGCCATGCCTGGATCGTCTGCATTGCTTGCTGCAGCTCCGTGTTTTTTGTTTCCAGGGAGCGTGAGAGTTCGCTTATCTTCTGTTTTTGTTGTTCACAATGTGTGATCAGATCGCGAACCCTGACTTCGAATACAGCCAGCAATTTTTTCTGATCTTCGGTCATTTCGTGCCAAATTCTCCACAAAAGTAGGTTTTTGATTCGAATGTAGCAATATGTTGCGTCATTTTGCTTCAGAATTTCTGTCGGGTGCATTTTTTTGGGCCCGGCTTGGGCTTGTGGGACAGGGAAGACGGGGTGTCGGGAAGCCTGGCACAGCAGTGCTTAGCCCCCCGACAACCGTGGGGAAGCCGACAGCGTTGTGCTTGGTCGGCCGACGGTTGTCGGGGAGTCAGGCACAATGCTGCTTAGTCGGCTGACGATTGTCGGGGGGTCAGGCACAATGCTGCTTGGTCGGCCGACGATTGTCGGGGATCCTGGCACAATGCTGCTTAGTCGGCTGACAGTTGTCGGGGGTCCGGGCACAATGCTGCCGGGTTCCCTACGGTTGTCGGGGGGGTAAGCACTGTTGTGCCCGGCTTGCCGACGCTTGTCGGGGGATTAAGCACTGTTGTGCCTGGCTTGCCGGCAGGTTTTTTCCTTTTGGGGAGGGTAGGGGTTGGGGGGATGAAAAAAGGACAGCCACCTTCTCTTTCGATGGGTGGCTGTCGGTAATTAGTTCTCCTTTCTGATGGCGGATCAAAATTCTTCTGTTTCGTTGTCCGGGTTCTTGCTGCGTCGCCCGGCGCGGTATTGCAAGAGGTTACGGTATTTCTTGATTGTTTCGTTCAGGTCAAGAACAAAGTTGTAGACGATATTTCCGTGAGTTTCGGGGGCAAAAGGTTTGTTGTCATCATGGTCGTCGGTGTCGAGGCTTTCCGGGTCGGCGGCGAAGTCTCCTCCCAGACCGTCGGCCAGGAGGGTGATGTCGAGCTGGGTGATGATGGCGTTGTAGAGGATTTCGATCTGTGCGTAGACTTGGGTCAGCTCTTCCTTGGGTTTGGCTACGCTTTCGTCTTTGCGTCCGGCCCAGAGGGTGAGGAATTCCTGTTCGGCCTGGTCGATGGCGGTCACCCAGGTGGTCAGTTGCAGGGCGGTGACGTCGGCTGTATATTTGGTGCGGAGGTCTTCGAGCAGGTTGTAGAGGGCGGCAGATTCTTCGACATAGGTGCCTCGCAGGATCGGTTCGCGGTATTCCCTGAGGAGGTTGAAGAGTCGTTCGGCGGCTTTTTGCATGGCGGCGCTGGGCTGGTTTTGCATGGCTTTCACCAGGTTGATGAGACCGCGAACGAGCTTGTCGCGCTTTTTGTCGGCGGCTTCGATGTCTTTGGTGTAGACGCTTTTGCGGAGTACGATCAGCAGCTTGTCGGCCTTGTCGAGCAGTACAAGAAGTTGTAAGAACAGTTTTTCAATTCCGATTTTGCCGGCATCGAAACGTTCGATAAGGTCTCTAAGTTCT
This sequence comes from Tannerellaceae bacterium, assembly GCA_031271045.1. Lineage (GTDB taxonomy): Bacteria > Bacteroidota > Bacteroidia > Bacteroidales > Tannerellaceae > DFXE01. Next base: position 44,432 of record JAISWO010000069.1, on the reverse strand, counting down.
ACAAGGAGATTAAACAGTTCCTCGTTGTGAAGATTCCTGATGGGGATTCGGATAACTTTCATGACATTGATTTTTTTTTGATTTGTACATTAAATATTATATGGATCGCGGCAAATATACAAAAGGATTTTGTACGAACAAGAGTTTTTCGGAAAAAAAATCAAAGTTCCTGTTAAAAAATGTATGTATGAGCTCGTATCCTTTTTTGAGGTACGGATCTTGTCCTCATTATCACAATCAAGAGTGCCCGCCAATTGCCCGGTGTAGATAAAAAAACTTCCGGACAAACTGGGTTTGGCCGGAAGTTTTGATTTGAGGGTCAGCGAATCAGAGGAGCGAGATGTATATGTCTCCTTCTGATTCCTCGAAGGCGAGCTTGCCTTCTTTGGCCAGCCAGCCGAGGGCGGCGTACAGATCCTTTTCGGTCTTGATCTTGGTCGCCTTCTTCACTTCTTTGAGATTCAATCTGCCGCCTTCATTGAGTATGTTCCATACGAGGCCGGCGTTTGTTCCGATTTGTTCAATCATATTCCTGGTTTTTTTGATTACTGCCTGCAAATGTATAGATTATTCGTCAGCTTTGTAAATGAAAGGCCGGGCCGGTTACTTAATAAATCTTAACCCGGAGGCCTTCAAGGCTGGTTCTGCCGGAGCAGGGCTTCGACGAGACTTATTTTTCCGGCAGTGGGGAGCGAAGCATCTATCCAGTGGATGGTGCACCCGCGGCGTTCCATTCCGCGGAACCAGGTCATCTGGCGTTTGGCAAATTGGTGGATGGCGATCTCCAGCTGGGCGACCATTTCTTCGCGGGCGAGCCGGCCGGTGAGGTAGAGGGTGACGTATTTGTATTCCAATCCGTAGTAGAGGAGGTCTTCCGGCGGTATGCCGGAGCGGAGGAGTTGTTGTACTTCGTCGACCAAGCCTTCCTCGATGCGGGTGCGGAGGCGTTGGCTGATCTTTTGGCGGCGTGCTTCGCGGTCGATGCGGATGCCGATGTTGAGGCTGTGGATGGGGGCGAATTCGTTCGCCGGGGGCGCCTGGTGGCGGTAGTAGTCTTCGATCTCGATGGCGCGGATGGCGCGTTGGGCGGTGTCGACGTCGGTCTTGTTGTGGAGCGCCCTGTAAGCGGCGAGTAAGGCTTCGAGTTCGGCGAGGGGTTTGCCGGCGAGCGAGCGTCGGAGCTCCGGGTTGGGAGGGACGTCGAGCAGGCGGTATCCTTTCAGTACGGCTTCGATGTACATGCCTGTCCCTCCGCAGAGGACGGGCCGTTTCCCCCTGTCGCGCACGGCCTGGTATGCGCGGGCGAAGTCGTGCTGGTATTCGTAGACATTATATTTATATCCCGGCTCGCGTATGTCGATCAGGTGGTAGGGGACGGCTTTCCCGTTCACCGTATAGTCGGCGATGTCCTTGCCCGTTCCTATGTCCATCGAACGGTATACCTGCCGCGAGTCGGCGCTGATGATTTCAGTGTCCAACCGCTGAGCCAGGGCGGCGGCGAAGGAGGTTTTCCCCGACGCCGTCGGCCCCAGGACGGTGATAAGCTGATAAGCTTCCAAGACGCTTTACTTATATTTCACCCACTTGACAATCTCCTTCAGGGACGGTTTCTTTCCGTACATCAGGATGCCTACGCGGTAGATCTTGGCCGACAGCCAGACGATGCCGAAGGCCGAGACGTAGAGCAGCGCAATGGAGAGCAGTTTCTCCCACAGCGGAACCTCGAACGGCAGGCGCACCATCATCACGATCGGCGACGTGAACGGTATGAGCGAGCACCAGAAGGCCAGCGGGCCGTCGGGATTCTCGATACTGCCGATGCCGGCATAGAGGGCGAAGATGATAAAGATCATGATCGGGGTCATGAACTGCTGTGTGTCCTCCTGCTGGTTGACGCTCGATCCGATGGCGGCAAAGACGGACGCATACAGCAGGTAGCCTCCGACGAAGTAAATGGCAAAGAAGAAAAGAAGCTCCGCGAAGTTGATCGTACCGATGACCTGGTAGATCTCCTGTATGCCCTCCATCTGCGCCGGCATGGCGGACGGCTGCATGGCCATGCCTGCCTGAAGGGCCTGGGGGTCGATACTTCCTCCCATAAACATCATGCCGGCAAAGAAGAGTCCGGTCGTCATCACACCCCAGAGGAACAACTGCGTGAGGCCGACGAAGCCCAGGGCGATGATTTTCCCCATCATCAGGTCGAAGGGGCGGACGGAAGATACCATCAGCTCGACGATACGGTTGGTCTTTTCCTCCAGCACACCCTGCATCACCATGCTTCCGTACATGATGATGAACATATAGATCAGGAGCGTCGAAGCCATTCCGACGATGGAGGCTACCGACGCGGAGGAGGCGCTTTCCTCGCCGTCGTCGCCCCATTTGAGGGTCTGGATGCTGAACCGGATTTTGCTCTCGTCGATGATTTCCTTCAGGTTGGGAATGTTGAAGGTGGCCAGTTTGTCGCTTTCCAGTTGCCGGGAGATGGCCTGGTTCACGATCCGGCTCAGGTCGCCCGGTATTTGTTTTTCGGAATAGAGGGCGGCGGCGCCGGGATTGTCGAGCAGGTCGCCGGTGATGCTCAGGATGGCGTAGGCTTCTTTGTCGCGACTGTTGCGGTAATCTTCCAGCGACTTTTCGCTGCCGACGAAGCGGTAGCTGTCCGTATCCTGGAAGAGGGAAAGGTATTTCCCCGTTGTGTCGATGACGACCACGTTGCGCACGTCGTCGCTCCGTATCTGCGCCAGCCAGAAGGGGACAAAACCTATGGCTACGATCAGGAAAGGCATGAGGAGCGTCAGCAGAAGGAAGGACTTTTTGCTCACCCGCCGTATGTATTCTCTTTTGATGATGATTCCTATCTTATTCATTCGTGTGTGGGGTTTGTACCGGAAACGGTGTTGATAAATATTTCATTCATGGACGGCAGTTCCTCCGTAAAGGAGTAGATGTCGGACGAGCGGCTTATTTCGGTCAGCAGATCGGCATTGCTGATTTGCTGCTGCTTGCGGATGCGCAGTTCGGTCACGTCGTCGTGCCGGTTCTCGCTCAGGACGGCGAAGTTGTCCGACGCCAGGCTGGTCCCTTCGGGCAGGGAGGGGATCGAGAGGCGGAACGTTTGCGTCCGGAAGCGCCGGCGAATCTCCCTCACCTCTCCGGAGAGGACGACCTCGGCGCGGTTGATCAGGGTGATTTCGTCGCAGATTTCTTCCACCGACGCCATATTGTGGGTCGAGAAGATGATCGTCTTGCCCTGCTGCTTGAGTTCGAGTATTTCCTGTTTGAGGATGTCGACATTGATGGGGTCGAAGCCGCTGAAGGGTTCGTCGAAGATGAGCAGCGCGGGGTCGTGGATGACGGTGATGATAAACTGTACCTTCTGCTGCATCCCTTTGGATAGTTCCTCCAGTTCGCGGTTCCACCAGGACGTGATGCCGAACTTATCGAACCAGCGCGTCAGCCTTTTCTTGGCTTCGTCGTAGGGGAGGCCTTTGAGGCGGGCGAGGTAGAGGGCCTGTTCGCCTACTTTCATTTTCTTGTACAGTCCGCGTTCTTCGGGCATATAGCCGATGCGGTAGATGTCGTCCGGGCGGGATTCGCGTCCGTCGATGCGCACTGTTCCGCTGTCGGGCGCCGTGATCCGGTTGATGATGCGTATCAGCGTGGTTTTCCCTGCACCGTTGGGGCCCAGCAATCCGAAGATCTTTCCTTCGGGTACGCGGATGCTGACCTTGTTGAGGGCCAGATGTCCGGAGAATTGTTTTACTACATGTTCTGTTTCTAAAAAGTTCATACGTTATCTGTTTTATTACATTTTTAATATGATGCGTTCGCCAATCATCTTATTGAGGTTTTTCTTGATCACGTTCAGTTCGTCCTGTTCCTGCATCAGCAGGAGGACTTGTTCTTCGGCGTTCTCGGTATGTTGCAGGTTCTTGATCCGGTCGCCGATTTCGCTGATTTGCCGCCGTATCCAGGCGTCCTTGAAGCCCAGCAGGTCGCGGGGCACCCATTGTGTGAGCATGTCTTCTTCCTGTTTGATCTCCTGGTACTTTGTGTGATATTTGCTGAGCTGGTATTTCTCGCTGATCAGATCCGTTGCCAGGTGGCTGACGACTGTCTCGGCATGGTACAGGAAATGTTTGGAGGCGACGAAGCCTTCGTCGCGGCAATGGGCGGTTGCTTCGTCGAGCATGGCTTTGTAGAGCGGGTTGTGGAAGGACATATCGTCTTCTTCGAGGTTGGAGCGGATAAATTCGGCTACGGGGATCAGGACCTCCCGGTTTGTTTCTTCGTCGGTATAGGCCAGGATGCGTTCGCCGTAGCGTACGACGTAGCGGAGCAGGACTAATTCCTCGGCTTCGAAAGGCGAGCGTATGGGGGAGGGGACTGTCGAAGAGGCGGCGGCCTGAGGCGAGGAGGGTTCCGGCGCGGTGGAGGTTTGCGCCCCTCCGTCCGTAGTAGGGGAGACTGCCGGGAGGGGGGGGGTAGGGGGCTTCTGCTTCTCGTTGCGGCTGAGGGTGATTTTATTGACTTCGTTGAGCAATACCTTCTCGTCAATCTCCATCATCGAGCTACATTCGCGGATATACAGGGCGCGGGCGATTTCGTCGGGGATGATGGCGATGGTGCGGATGATGTCTTTGATCAGTGCGGTGCGTTTGATGGGGTCGCCGCCGGCGTCGCCGAGCAGCAGCCGGGTCTTGAAGCGGACGAAGTCGGTTTCGTTCTCGCGGATATAGTCGGCAAACTGCGTCGCATTGTGTCCGCGTGCAAAGGAGTCGGGGTCTTCGCCGTCGGGCAGGAGGACGACTTTCACGTTCATACCTTCCTCCAGCAAGAGGTCGATACCCCGGAGGGCGGCTTTGATACCGGCGGCGTCGCCGTCGTAGAGGACGGTGATGTTCTCGGTAAAGCGGTGGATCAGGCGTATCTGCGGCATCGTAAGCGCGGTACCCGACGAAGCGACGACGTTCTCTATCCCGGCCTGGTGCATGGAGATGACGTCCGTATAGCCTTCGACTAAGTAGCAGCGATCGTTTTTCACCATCTGCTGTTTGGCCAGGAAGATGCCGTAGAGTTCGTTGCTCTTGTGGTAGATGTCACTTTCGGGCGAGTTGAGGTATTTGGCCGTCTTGTCGTCTTTCCGGAGGATGCGTCCGCCAAAGGCGACGACCTTACCACTCAGGCTATGGACAGGGAAGATGACGCGCCCCCGGAAACGGTCGTTCACCTGGCCGTTATCGTAGGCAATGACTAAGCCTGTCTTTTCGAGGAACTCTTTCCGGTAGCCGCTGCGGATGGCTTCACCGTAGAGGGCGTCATGCCGCTCGAGGCTGTATCCGAGCTGGAATTTGCGGATCACGTCGTCGCGGAATCCCCGTTCCCTGAAATAGCGCAGCCCGATGCTGCTTCCTTCCGGATGCTCCCACAGTTGGGAGGAGAAATACGTCTGCGCCCATTGGTTGACGATGAGCATACTTTCGCGGTCGCTGCGGATGGCTTTTTCTTCGTCCGTCAGTTCCTTCTCCTGGATATCGATATGGTATTTTTTTGCTAAGTAGCGCAAGGCGTCGAAGAAATCGAGCTGCTCATGCTGCATGATGAAATTAACCGGCGATCCGCCGCTCCCGCAGGCAAAACATTTGCAGATGTTTTTGGCCGGAGAAACGTAGAACGAAGGGGATTTGTCCGAATGGAAGGGGCATAATCCCACATAATTGACGCCGCGCCGCCGCAGGGTGACAAAATCGGACACCACATCCACAATGTTGGCTGCATCCCGTATCCTATCTATCGTAGCTTGATCGATCATTTGGTTTGTTTTCTTGAAGGCCTGCAAATGTAAAGGAAAAAAAATCATTACCTGTGAACAGCGGCGGAAAGATAATGAAGAAAGAGGGGGACACAGGACGCTATCAGCTTTCCAGTCGGGAAGCAAGAGGGATTCCCGCCGCAGCAGGGAAATCCCTGTTAAGCATTATTAATAGCTCATCTGCCGGCAAAGCAACAAAAAGATCTACATTTGCGACCACATTGATCAAGATGAAGAATAGAACGCATTACACAACAGCTATATTACTACTTTGGCTTTTCCTTACAGCAGGCACCGCCGCCTCTAACGCCCAAATTGTAACCTCAGCTTCCGGTATCGTAAGGGATTCAATTACAGGCGAACCCCTTTCCTACGTCTCCGTTTTCTTTGAAACGTCAACGATCGGCGCAATGACAGACGACTACGGACGTTTTTCCCTGCGCAACGACCAGGGGCTCGTCCGCCTGGCCGTCTCTTCCTTAGGATATAAACAAGCAAGCGTCGCCCTCAAGGCCGGACAAGCAAACGATAACCTGAACATACGGCTGCACCCCACGGCTTTCAACCTGGACGAAGTCGTCGTCAAACCCACCCGCGAACGCTATTCGCGCCGCGACAATCCCGCCGTCGACCTCATCCGCCAAGTCATCGAACACAAAGACGATAACCGCATCGAAGCCCGCGACGAATACGCCGTAGAAGTCTACGAAAAACTCTCCATGTCGCTCGACAACTTCAATCCCAACTTCGAAGAAAACAAAATCTGGAAGAAACTGAGCTTCGTCAAAAACTATATGGATACCTCCGCGATGACCGGCAAACCCATCCTGACCCTCTCCGTCAGGGAAACCCTCTCGGACATCTACTACCGCAAAAACCCCCATACGCAAAAGACAATCGTCAAGGCCCGGCATACCCAGGGCGTCGACCAGACTGTCGATGAAGGCGGCATCACCTCCAACCTCGAGGAAATCTTCCAGCCCGTCAACATCTTCGACAACAATATCAAAATACTGCTTAATAACTTCGTCAGCCCCTTGTCCTCGCTGCTGGCCACCGCTTACTACAAATACTACATCATGGATACGGTCGACGTCGCCGGCGACTCCTGCGTAGACCTCGCCTTCGTGCCGGTCAACAGCCAAAGCTACGGCTTCACCGGACGCCTCTACATCACCCTCGACGGCCACTATTCGCTGAAGAAAGTCATCCTCAATACACCCCAGAGTATCAACCTCAACTTTATCAACAACCTCCACATCGAACAAGAATTTAAACGGATGCCCGACAGCACCTGGGTCGTAAATACCGAGAATACTCACCTCAACTTCTACCTCGTCCAGGGAACCCAGCAAATCTACGCCCACCAGACGCGAACTTATTCGGGCTACACCTTCGACGTCGAAAAACGCGATTCGGTCTTCAACCTCCTGGGGCCGGTACACGTCCTGAACGACGCCACCGAACGGCCCGACTCCTTCTGGGTAAGCAACCGACACCTTCCCCTGAGTACGAAAGAAGACCTTCTCGACGACCTCCTTGACGAGCTCCGCAAAATACCGGCCTTCAACGTCATCATCAAAACAGCCGAAATCCTCATCTCCGGATATATCCAGACAGGCGCCCGGCGAGAAGAAAACCGCTTCGACATCGGCCCCATGAATACCGTCTTCAGCGCCAACCAACTCGAAGGCTTCCGCATACGCGTCGGAGGCATGACGACGGCCTACCTCCATCCCCATCTCTTCGCCTCCGGATACGTAGCCTACGGAATGAACGACCGTAAATTCAAACACAACGCCCGACTGACATACAGCTTCGACGAAAAGAAATACCACGAAGGAGAAATCCCCGTCAACAACCTCTCCCTCACACACGAATACGACGTCTATACGCCCGGACAAGACTTCCTCTTCACCAGCAAAGACAATATGTTCGTCGCCTGGAAAGTGGGCGAACCGGTCACCAAAATGAACTACGTGAGCAAAAGCGTCCTGCAATACGAAAAAGAATGGCTCAACGGACTTACCCTCAAAACCTGGACGCGCTACCAGGACGAAGAAGCCGCCGGTACGCTGCAATACCTCCTCTGCGACGAAGACGGCAACATCCGGAGGCAACGTAGCCTCATCTCCTCCGAACTGGGCGTCCAACTGCGCTTCGCTCCCGGCGAACGTCTCTACGGCGGACGGCAAGGCAAGAACTCGCTCTTCAATATCTCAAAAGACGCGCCCATCTTCAGACTCTCCCACCAGATGGGAGTCAAAGGCATTTTCGGCAGCCATTATACCTATCACCATACCGAACTTAGCGCCGAGAAACGCATCTGGCTCTCTTCCTTCGGACACATCGACGCACAGGTCAAAGCCGGCAAGGTATGGAACCGCGTCGCCTTCCCCCTGCTGATACTGCCCAACACCAACCAGTCCATCACCATCCAACCCGAAGCCTTCCACCTGATGCGCGCCATGGAGTTCGTCGCCGACCGCTACGTCTCGCTTAGCGCCACCTACTACCTGAAAGGCTGGCTGCTGAACCGCATCCCCCTGGTCCGATGGCTTAAGTTCCGCGAAGTAATCTCCTTCAACGGCATCTACGGCAACCTCTCCGACCTGAACAATCCCGCTGTCGGCGATCGGAACCTCTTCCTCCTGCCCGAAGGGACAACCGGACTGGGCGCCAAACCGTATATGGAAGCCAGCTTCGGACTGGATAATATCCTCAAAATCCTGCGCGTCGATTACTACCGCCGCCTCACCTACCTCGACGCACCCCATATACGCAAAAGCGGTTTCCGTATCGCCCTCCATTTCTCTTTCTGATTAAGTCCGAAGATCCCCCGGCAGACAAAATGCCGGCATTCCGTCTTTATTTCGAATAGCTGCGGTATGTTGTGTACGGATATTGCTTACATTTGTCGCAAACTTTATCCATAATACCATGTACTTGTTAGGATGTGACATCGGAAGCTCGTCCATAAAAGCTTCCATCGTAAACAGTGAAAACGGGCTTACCCTGGCCTCAGACCACTATCCCAAAGAAGAAGCCCCAATCAAAGCTCCCAAACCCGGCTGGGCGGAGCAGAACCCCGACGACTGGTGGAACGACTTGAAAGTCGCCATCGCAGGCGCTATCCGCCAGGCTCATATCAGCGGAGAAGACATCGGCGCCATCGGTATCTCCTATCAAATGCACGGACTGACGCTGGTCGACAAACATCTGAACGTATTGCGCCCTTCGATCATCTGGTGCGACAGCCGCGCCGTGCCTTACGGCGAACAGGCCTTCCGCTCAATAGGGGAGGACTACTGCCTTGCTCATCTGCTAAATTCGCCCGCCAATTTTACAGCAGCCAAGCTGGCCTGGGTAAAGGAAAACGAACCGCACCTGTTCGACGCTATCCATAAGTTTATGTTGCCCGGCGATTTTATCGCCATGAAGATGACGGGAGAGGTGGCGACAACCGTATCCGGGCTGTCGGAAGCAATCCTCTGGGACTTCTGCGAAAACAGACTGTCGGACGAGGTAATGAGATATTTCGGCTTCGACGCAAAGCTGGCGCCCGACATCTGCCCTACTTTCGGCGTACAAGGCGAGCTGCTCGCTTCCGTAGCCTCCGAGCTGGGATTGAAAAAAGGGACGCCCGTCACCTACCGCGCCGGCGACCAACCCAACAACGCCCTTTCGCTGAACGTACTCCATCCCGGCGAGATAGCTGCTACGGCAGGAACGTCGGGCGTCGTCTACGGAGTGAACGGGAACGTAAGCTACGACGCCCGCTCGCGCGTCAATACCTTTGCACACGTCAACCACTCGGCGGAACAGACCCGCTTAGGCGTCCTGCTTTGCCTCAACGGTGCCGGCATCCTCCATTCGTGGATGAAACGGAACGTGGCGCCCGAAGGCATCGACTACGAAGCCTTGAACCGCCTGGCTGCCTCGACTCCCATCGGAGCCGAAGGACTGTCCATCCTGCCCTTCGGCAACGGAGTGGAACGTATGCTGGAGAACCGCGACGCCGCCTGCTCAATCCACGGCCTTCAATTCAATATACATGACCGCCGGCACGTCGCCCGGGCAGCGCAGGAAGGCATTGTCTTTGCTTTCCGCTACGGTATGGAGGTGATGGATGAAACAGGTATCGACATCCGCGTCATCCGCGCCGGCCAGGCCAATATGTTCCTCAGTCCCCTGTTCAAAGAAGCGCTGGCAGCGGTGACAGGGGCCGTTATCGAACTCTACAATACCAACGGAGCCGAAGGAGCTGCCAGAGGCGCCGGTATAGGCGCCGGCCTGTATGCCTCAACAGACGAAGCCTTCGCCTCACTGAAGAGGATCGAAGTGGTAGAACCCGACGTCTATCTGGCAGATAAGTACTTCGACGCCTACCTTGTCTGGAAGAAATATGTTCATTCATTCATAACCAAATAAATACAACAAAACATGAGTTATCACAAAAGTAGCGCTGATATCTTCCCCGGAATAGGGGAGATACGCTTCGAAGGTCCTGAATCAAAGAATCCGTTGGCCTTCCATTATTATGACGAGAATAAAGTTGTTATGGGCAAAACGTTGAAAGATCATCTGCGCTTTGCCATGGCTTACTGGCACACCTTGGGCGCCGAAGGGGGAGATCCCTTTGGGCCGGGTACGAAAAGCTTCCCTTGGAACAACTCTCCCGACCCGATTGCGCGAGCTAAGTGCAAAATGGATGCGGCGTTTGAGTTCCTGATCAAATGCAAGATCCCGTACTATTGCTTCCACGATGTGGACCTGGTGGAGGAAGGCCCTTCGCTGGCAGAGTTTGAAAAACGGCTGGCGACGATGGTAGACTATGCCAAAGACCATCAAACGGCGACGGGGAAAAAGCTCCTCTGGGGAACAGCCAACGTCTTCGGCGCTCCGCGGTATATGAACGGGGCGGGAACAAATCCCTACTTCCCTTCCGTGGCTTTTGCCGGAGCGCAGATCCGGAACGCTATCGACGCAACGATCGCACTGGGAGGCGAAAACTACGTCTTCTGGGGAGGCAGGGAAGGTTATATGAGCTTGTTGAACACCGATATGAAGCGCGAGAAAGATCACCTGGCCCAATTGCTGACCATGGCCCGCGATTATGGCCGCCGGAATGGCTTTAAGGGGACCTTCCTGATCGAGCCCAAACCGATGGAGCCTACCAAGCATCAGTACGACCAGGATGCGGAGACCGTCATCGGATTCCTCCGGCATTACGGCCTTGAGAAAGACTTCGCCCTCAATATAGAAGTGAACCATGCTACCCTGGCAGGGCATACCTTCGAGCATGAATTGCAGGCGGCGGCCGATGCGGGGATGTTGTGCAGTATAGATGCGAACCGCGGCGATTATCAAAACGGATGGGATACGGACCAGTTCCCCGCCGACCTCTTTGAGCTGACGCAAGCCTGGCTCGTGATCCTCGAAAACGGCGGACTGACGACCGGGGGCACTAACTTTGACGCCAAGACGCGCCGCAATTCGACCGACCTCGAAGATATTTTCATCGCTCACGTCGGCGGTATGGATGCCTTCGCACGGGCGCTCACCACGGCGGCCGGTATACTGGAAAAGTCGGATTACCGGAAGTGGCGCACCCAGCGGTATGCTTCCTTCGACCAGGGCGAGGGCAAGAATTTTGAAGAGGGCCGGCTCACGCTCGAAGATCTGCACGCCATCGCCCTGCGTGATGGCGAACCCCGGCAGATCAGCGGGAAACAGGAGCTGTATGAACTCTTACTGAATATGTATCTATGAAAAAGGCGAACTACAATGCCGCATACGTTTTCGGCATCACCTTAGTGGCGACGATCGGGGGGCTGCTCTTCGGCTACGATACGGCCGTTATATCGGGAGCGGAGAAGTCGATCGAGGCCTTCCTGATCCTTCCCCTGGGCTTGAGCGCCTTTGTGCACGGGGCGACGGTATCGAGCGCCCTGATAGGCTGCATTATCGGCGGGGCTATCTCCGGGCTGCTCTCGTCGCGCGCAGGGCGAAAGAGGTCGTTGATCATTGCGGCGGCGCTGTTTTTCCTCTCGGCCGCAGGGTCGGCCTTTCCGGAAAGCTTGGTCTTTACCTACAACGAGCCGTCGATAGGCCTTTTGATCGTCTTCAACCTTTACCGCATCCTGGGCGGCATCGGCGTGGGATTGGCCTCAGCCGTCTGCCCGATGTATATCGGCGAGATCGCGCCGGCCCAAGTGAGGGGGCGGTTGGTGTCACTGAACCAGTTCGCGATCATCTTCGGGATGCTCGTTGTCTACTTTGTCAACTGGGCCATCGCCAACGGGCAGGCCGTTGAGTGGATCAACAGCATCGGTTGGAGATATATGTTCCTGTCGGAAACCATTCCGGCGGCGCTGTTCGGCATCCTGGTTTGCTTCGTACCCGAGACGCCTCGCTACCTGGCCCTTGTCCGTCGCGAAGACAAAGCGCTGGAGGTATTGAAGAAAATTAACGGCTCGGCTACACGCGCCCAGGCGATCCTCGACGAGATCCGGCTGACGGTTGCCGAAACGAGCCGGGGGAGGATCTTCTCCTACGGCAAGGTCGTCATCCTGATCGGCATCCTCTTGTCCGTTTTCCAGCAGTTTGTCGGCATCAACGTGGCGCTCTACTACGCTCCGCGGATCTTCGAGAGCATGGGAGCGGCCAAAGACGCCTCTATGCTTCAGACGATCGTCATGGGGTTGGTGAACGTCGTCTTTACCGTCGTGGCGATCCTGACTGTCGACCGCTGGGGCCGAAAACCGTTACTGATAACCGGCTCTATCGGTATGGCGGTCGGTATGTTTGCGATCTCAGGCTTGGCTTATTTCCAAATCATTGGCCTCAGCACGCTGGTATTCATCATCCTCTATACGGCTTCGTTCATGATGTCGTGGGGACCGATCTGCTGGGTGCTGATTGCCGAAATTTTCCCGAACCGTATCCGAGGCCAGGCCGTCGCCATCGCCGTAGCGGCCCAATGGGCGGCCAACTACCTGATTTCGTCCACCTATCCGGCCATGATGGAATTCAGCGGTGCGCTGACTTACGGCTTTTACGGGACAATGGCCGTCGTTTCTGCCTTGTTTGTCTGGAAAATGATCCCCGAAACCAAAGGGAAGTCTTTGGAGGAAATGGAAAAACAATGGAAAAAGTAAACGCCGGTTCGTGAATAGTAAAAAGTGAGACAGACGGCAGTTCCCGCGATTCGGGGAGCTGCCGTTTTCTTTTGGCCAACGGCGAACGGTTCGTTACGCTCAGGGAATGACGGCTTCGACGGGGACGTTCCAGGGGCCTTTGAGGGCGCGGGTGTTTTCCCAACGGAGTGAGATGTAGACTTTCCGGCCCATCTCGCTGCCTCGGAAGGCGAGGATGGCCGGCGAGGAGGTCGAGAAGAAGGAGCGGTCGAGAAGGTCGGGATCTTCGACGATGGTGTCGGAGAATCCCCACTTAATTTCGGCGCCGTGTTGGCCGGCGGGGCGGCGGCTTTTGCGCATTTCGCCCAGGGGGAAATAGTCGATGCGCAGTTGGTGGCCGGCCATGGGGATGACTTCAAAGCCCGGCGGGAGGGTGGCTACCGGGGAGGGCGAGCGGCGGACCGAGGGGCGTTTGCGGAAGGCGGCGGCTTCGAGGTCGGCGTCCGAGACGGCGTCGTTGGCCTTCATCATGGCGCACAGTTTGCGGTAGGCGGGCACAACTTCCCTCTCGGCCTCTATCATGCGATCTATGCTGATCCTGGTGCGGGTCGCCGGGTTCTTCCAGTCTTCGTAGGCGCTGCTGTAATGGGCCAGGGGCCCTTCGCAGAAGTTCTTGTACCATCGTCCGTTGACGGTGGTGGGCTGCATATCGAATTGCACCAGGTTGTCGTCGATATGTTTTTTCGACTGTTCGAGTTGCATCATCAGTTTATCTCTGCTGCGACTGATCCAGTCGCCTTTTTCGCTTGCCATTGTATTTATTTTTTAGCGGTTGATGTATATATATTGTTCTGTTATAATCATTTTTCTTTCAACATCTTCTTTGGTTCATCCGATTTTGCCTTTGGTACTTCCGATAGGGTTCCTTCGCCTTCCGATGGGGTTCCTTCGGCTTCCATTAGAGTTCCGGTAGCTTCCATTAGGGTTCCGTCACCTTCCATTAGAGTTCCGGTAGCTTCCAATAGGGTTCTGTTACCTTCCATTAGAGTTCCGTCGCCTTTCGTTAGGATTCCGTTATCTTCCGTTAGAGTTCCGGCGGCTTCCATTAGGGTCCTGTCGCCTTTCGTTAGGATTCCGTTACCTTCCATTAGGGTTCCATCGCCTTCCGTTAGGGTTCCGTTACCTTCCATTAATGTTTCGGCAACTTCTATTAGAGTTCCGGTAACTTCCATTAGTGTTTCGTTACCTTCTATTAGGATTCCGTTACCTTCCATTAGAGTTCCAGCACCTTCCATTAGAGTTCCAGCACCTTCCGTTAGAGTTCCGGTGCCTTCCATTAGAGTTCCGGCAGTCTCCATTAGAGTTCCGGCAATCTCCGTTATAGTTCCAACAACTTCCATTAAAGTTCCGTTACCTTTCGTTAGGGTTACGTCTCCTTCCGTTAGAGTTCCGGCAGCCTCCATTAGGGTTCCGGCGCCTTCCATTAGAGTTCCGTTACCTTCCGTTAGAGTTCCGGCACCTTCCATTAGAGTTCCGTTACCTTCCGTTAGAGTTCCGGCGCCTTCCGTTAGAGTTCCGGCAGCTTCCGTTAGAGTTCCGGCAGCTTCCGTTAAGGTTCCGGCGCCTTCCGTTAGAGTTCCGGCGGCTCCCGTTAAGGTTCCGGCGGCTTCCGTTAGAGTTCCGGTAGCTTCCGTTAAGGTTCCGGCGACTTCCGTCAGAGTTCCTGCACCTCGGATTACAGACTTATAAAGAGCGATTTATCTACGACCTTTGCAGCAAAACAATCACTGAACCATAAGGAACGTAAACTTATGGGACAAATATAGTGACAGTATTCATTTCTGCAAAGAAAAAATGAAAAAAAATGAAGCAGGAAGAAAGAATTGCGGAGCAGGAAGAAAGATGTGCGGATTGACAAGAAAGAATTGCGGAGCAGGAAGAAAAATGTGCCGGGCAGGAAAGAAAAAAGACGAAGAAGAAAGAAAAAAGACCACAACAGGAACAAAAAAAACCGGAACAGCGCGTTTTAAATCAGCAAAAACTCATTTAAAAACAAACACCGTTCCGGTAAAGTAGACTAAATCCCCGCGCAAATGTAGCAACAGCTTTTACTGCTGCAAAAAATAACAGGAAAAAAATGTATCGGAAAGAAAAAAGTCCGGAGCGGACACATGAAAAAAGTAACAAATAAACAAGTAAAGTAAAGACCCGCTCCGGACCAGGGAAAATTTTCGACGCAAATGTAACAATACTTCCTGTCTCTGCAAAAAGAAACGGAAAAAAAGAACCCCACAAACCCATACAAACCTCCCCAATACTTAAAAAAAACTATAACTCCAAAAACCGGATAAAATACCGTACATTTGCCTCTGTAATCATACGCAACAAATGAAAAAAGCAATCACCCCGTTCCTGATACTGATCTGCACCTTCCACGCAATGGCACAGATCAATACCGACCGCGTACTGGCCATCGGACGCAATGCACTCTATTTCGAAGATTATGTCCTCTCGATACAATACTTCAACCAGGTTATACGCTCCAAACCCTGGCTGGCAGACCCCTACTTCTACCGGGCCGTAGCCAAAATCAACCTCGACGACTTCAAAGGCGCCGAAGAAGATTGCTCCCTCGCCCTGGAACGAAACCCCTTCCTCCCGCAAGCCTACTTCGCACGAGGCATCGCACGACAAAACCAGGATAACTTCAACGACGCCATCCAAGACTACAACAAAGGACTCGAATTTAAACACCAAGACCGGCAAATGCTCCTCAATAAAGCCATTGCACACATACAAAACAAAGATTACGACGGCGCCGTAACCGTATTCGATACCCTCCTCGACGCCTACCCCAAACATGCCCCCAACTACCTCGCACGCGGAGCCATGTACCTCGAAAAAGGCGACACAACCCTCGCCCTGAACGACTATAACCAAGCCATCGAAATGGATCCCTACTCACCCCCCGCCTACGGCAACCGAGCCATCATCCTCTATCAACGCAACGACTTCAAAGCCGCACTCGCCGACCTCAACGAAGCCATCCGACTCAATACGCGCGAAAGTGGATACCTCATCAACCGTGGACTCGTACGCTTCCGCATGAACGACCTCCGCGGAGCCATGGCCGACTACGACCAGGTCCTCGCCTTCGACAGCCGGAACCTCATCGCACGCTTCAACCGAGGACTCCTCCGCGCACAAGTCGGCGACAATAACCGCGCCATCGAAGACTTCAGCGTCGTCATCGAAGAAGAATCCGACAACTACATGGCCTACTACAACCGAGCCCTCCTGCGCATGGAAACAGGCAACCACTCCGGAGCCGTCGACGACTTCACCACCGTCCTCAACCAATACCCCGACTTCTTCCCCGGCTACTACAGCCGGGCCGAAGCCAAACGCAAACTGCGCGACAACGCCGGCGCCGACCGCGACGCCTGGACCGCCTTCGAAATCGAAGAACGACTCCGACGCGAACGAGCCTCCGCCGCAAACACCGCCTCAGCCTCCGCCACCGACGCCTCCGCCGACGGCGAAAACACCCGCGAACAGTCCGACAAGAACATCCATAAGTTCAATCGCCTCGTCGTCTACGACAAAGAAGAAGAACGCAAAAACAAATACCAAAGCGACATCCGCGGACGCGTACAAGACCGCAACGTGCGCGTAGACCTCGAACCCCAATTCATCCTCACCTACTACGAAAAACCCGACCCCGTCAAGAAACTCGTCTACTACGACCGCTCCGTCGAAGACTACAACGCCCGACGACTCCTCTCCTACCAGCTGCGCCTCACCAACGAAGAAGCGCCCCTGACCGGAGAACAAATCCAAACCCACTTCGCCTCCATCGACGAATATTCGGCCCGGATCGCCCAAAATCCCGCCGACGCCGACGCCTACTTCGCCCGCGCCATCGACCACATGCTCGTACAGGACTTCTCCGAAGCCCTCAAAGATTACACCCGCGCCATCGAAATAAACCCCTCCTTCGCCATGGCCTACTTCAACCGCGCCGTTGTCCGCTACAAACAGTTGGAATACTCCCTCTCGCAGCAAACCACTGCCGCCTCCGACCCCGATAAGCTCCCCTCCGGCACGCCGACCCCTCACGAACTCATCCTCCACGACTACGACCGGGTCATCCGCCTGAACCCCGCCTTCATCTACGCCTACTTCAACCGCGCCAACCTCCTCTGCGCCCAACGCGATTACCGCGCCGCCATCCAGGATTACAACGAAGCCATCCTCCGCGACCCCGACTTCGCCGAAGCCTACTTCAACCGCGGCCTGACCCACCTCTCCCAGGGCGACGCCAACCGCGGCATCACCGACCTCAGCAAAGCCGGCGAATTAGGCATCATCAACGCATACAGCATCATCAAACGCATGACCAACAACTAACCCCCTGCCCGAAAGAATTTTTTTCCGCGAATCGGTGAAAACGGAAGAACTTTCTTTTTGTTTTATCTTGCTTGCGTATTATTTGTTTATTGTTACATTTGCACTAAATAATAAATCATTTTTATTCCTCTTCAGACAATGATGAATATCACACACACCACCCATATATATATATATACCATTATATATACGCGCATCGAAAATAGACTGCACACGCGCGCGTTTTCCTCGTTTTCATTTCATACACCCTGGTTTTCTTTCCCCCGGAAGAAGCCAGGGCGTTTTTTTTTGCATTCCGAAGCAGGCGACTGCAACAGATACAGTATTACAGAACTGAGTTTATTAACCAATTAAAAGAGTGTTTATGAAAGAACGATTGACTTATCTTTTACTATGCTTGATCGCAAGCATAGGGATTGTGATGGCACAAACAACCATCAGAGTGACGGGAAAGGTTATCTCTGCCGAAGACAATGAGCCGGTGATCGGCGCCTCGGTCCTTGTGAAAGGAACCACCACAGGGGCCGTAACCGATCAGGACGGCACATTCACATTGAATGTACCTTCAACGGCAAGAACCTTGACCATTTCCTACGTGGGTATGACAACCCGGGAAGTAGCAGTTAGCCCCAACATCTCGGTTACGCTGCAACCCAATACGCAAGACTTGAGCGAAGTGATCGTCGTCGCCTATGGCACGACCCGCCGGGAGGCCAAGACAGGGTCCGTCATATCCGTCGGCAACGAGGCCCTGGCAGACCTGGCCGGAACATCCTTCGACAAGATGCTGTCAGGTAAAATCGCCGGTGTACAGATCACCGCTACCTCCGGACAGCCGGGAGCCAACTCGCAGATCCGTATCCGGGGTATCAGCTCCATCAATGCCGGTAAAGAACCTCTCTACGTCGTAGACGGCGTGCCTGTAATGACCGGCAACCAGTCCTACTTTACCAATACCGGTAATGCCCTCGCCATGATCAACCCGAACGACATCGAAAGCATCACTGTGCTCAAAGATGCGGCGGCAACCTCCGTCTACGGCTCGCGCGCAGCCAACGGAGTTATCCTGGTCACCACCAAAACCGGTAAAGCAGGACGGAATCTCTTCAACGTACGTACCAAGTTCGGCGTCTCCACGCTGGCCAATGACAACAACTACGGCGTCATGAACCGCGACGAACTGCTCAGCTTCCGCCGGCAGGCCGCCATCAACGCCGGCTTCGATCCCTCGCAGGAAGGCAGCCGCTACTCCTATCCCTCGAGCATGGACGCCCTGCCCGAAACAGACTGGGTCGACCACATGATACGCCCCGGTAACCAGCAGGAGTACGAAATATCCGCCACCGGTGGATCGCAGCAGACCTCCTACTTCAGCTCCCTCTCCTACCACAAGAATGAAGGCATCGCCTACGGCATCACCTTCGAACGTATGCAGGCACGCCTCAACATTGACCACGAACTGAGCCCCTACCTCAAAACCGGCGCACGCATCAATACAGGTTACCTCTACAGCGAAGACGTCTCGATGCAGTCCCTCTACTTTGTCAACCCCCTGTTTGCCGGCATGACCATCCAACCCTGGACGAAGCCCTATAACGAAGACGGCACGCACAACGTGAACATAGCCGAAAACAGCAACACCAACCCCCGCGCCACCGCCATCTACGATGAGCAATGGGAAAAACAATACCGCTTCAACGGCAGTATCTACTTCCAATGGACGCCTCTGAAAGGACTGGTCTTCCGGACAACCAACGCTGCCGAAATGACCTTCTCCGAAGGACGCCGCTTCTGGGCCGCAGAAACCAACCAGGGGACGGCCACCTTGCAATCATCGGACGAAAAGCGCCGCTTGCTCACCACCTCCAATACCGCCTCCTACGACGGAACAATCGCCGGCACGCATACCTACCGCGTCCTGGCCGGGCAGGAAGCCATGCACTATCTGCGCGACGGGAATTACGTCATGGCTCCCAACGTAGATCCGGGCATCCCCTATCCCAATACAGCGCCCGTAGCAGACGTAACGGTCGATTATTATTACTATGCCAAATCGCTCCTGTCTTATTTCGGTATCCTTGATTACAACTATGCCGGGCGTTATTTCCTTCAGGGCTCTGTCCGTTCCGACGGAAGCTCCCTGCTGGGGAAGAACAATGTATGGGGGAACTTCTATTCCGTCGGCGCCTCGTGGAACGCACATAGCGAAAGCTTCCTCTCGGACGTCAACTGGATAGACCTCCTCAAGCTGCGCCTGAGCTACGGTGTCACCGGTAATAACGACATCACCGGCGTCTACGACGATACGTATTACAAACAATACGGCGTCTATGCGCCTACGCAGTACAACGGATCGGCAGGCTTCCGCCCCAGTACGCCGAGCAACGACTACCTGTCGTGGGAACAGAACGCATCCTGGGATGCCGGTATCGACTTCGGCTTCCAGAAACGCTTCACCGGATCCATCGACCTCTATACGCGCAAAACCGTTGACATGCTCCTGAACCGCCCCCTGTCCCAAACATCCGGCTTCAGTGAACAGACCCAGAACGTCGGCTCCGTACGCAACCAGGGAATCGAGATCCAGTTCGACGCCGCTATCGTCAACGGCAAAGACTGGAAGTGGAATGCAGGCTTCAACCTGGCGCATAATAAGTCCGAGATACTCGACCTCGACGGCGACGATATGATCGACAATGCCGATTATACCATCCTGAAGCATATCAAAGGCAATTCGCTCTTCACCTTCTATCTGCGCGACTACTACGGTGTGAACCCGATCAACGGCGATGCCCTCTTCGTCAATGCCGACGGCAAGCTGACGAACGACTACAACCAGGCGCGCTACATCGAAGCCGGCAGCCCCGAACCGAAGCTGACGGGCGGCCTCCATACCGACGTCTCCTGGAAAGGACTGTCGCTGAATATCCTGCTTGAAGGCAAATTCGGCAACAACATCCTCATCAGCGAAAACCGTTACCTCCAATCCGATGGCAACCAGATGTCGATGAACCAGTCCAAATCGGCGCTCAACTACTGGAAGAAGCCGGGCGACACGGGCGTAAATCCTAAGCCCGTTGCCGGTATCGCCTCCAATTCGTACAGCAGCCAGACGACCCGCTTCCTCGAAAGGGGCGATTATGTGCGACTCAAAGACGTCACCCTGGCCTATACGTTGCCCTCCAAATGGCTCCAACCGGCCGGACTGAAGAACCTCAGGCTCTATATCTCAGGTTTTAACCTCTACACCTTCCACGACGTGAACTTCTGGGATCCCGAACGGGGCGAAGCAGGCATTGGAAGCGGTATCTATCCGATGACGAAGAGTCTTATTTTCGGTCTTGATCTGTCATTCTGAAATCTTCTTAACAGCAAAAATTATGAAACAAATAATCATATACAGTTTGTTCGCTTTCGCCATCGGGATGACTTCCTGCAACGATTTCCTGACGGAAGAACCGATATTGAGCCAAAGTAATGAATTAACGCTTGGCTCCTACGATGGATTAAACAAAGCAACGGCAGCCGCTTACGGCTACCTGTACGACGACACCTGGTATGGCGCAGGCTTTGTGCTCAGCTCCGAGCTGCGCAGCGGGAATGCAAAGAACCCGACGGACACCGACTTCACCTCCGGGCGTTATATCAATGAATACGGCTGGAGCTATTCGTCCAGCAGCACGTCCTACCTGTGGGGGTATGCCTACGCCGCCATCGCAGCCGCCAATAATGTGATCAACAACCTCGAAGGAAAGGAAACCTCCGACGTTACGGCGGCCGACCTGAACAATCTCCGGGCGGAATGTCTCTTTATCCGGGCCTTGAGCCACTTCGACCTGCTCCGCACCTACGCGCAGCCCTACACGCACGCCCCGAACAGTCCGGGCGTCCCCATTGTGCTGATCACCGAGCTGGGCAAGCCGGCGCGCAACACCGTGAGCGAAGTCTACGATCAGATCGTCGCCGACCTGCTCGAAGCCGAATCGAAGATGCAGGACGATTACAAGCGGAGCAACGTCACCGACGTATTCGCTGCCGCCACCAAGCCGGCCATCCAGGGATTGCTCTCAAGAGTATACCTCTACATGGGTGAATGGCAGAAAGCGGCCGACTACGCGACCAAGGTGATCAACAGCGGGAAGTTCAATATGTTCACCGCCGACGAGCTACCCTACATCTGGACCCAGAACACCGCCTCGGCCGGAGGAGAAGTCATCTTCGAGATATTCGGCCTTTTGTCGAACGAATACAATCCGTACTGGGAAGAAATATCGGGCATGACTACGCCTTTCGGATATGCCGATGTGATGTCGTCAGCCGATCTGCGCAACCTTTATGAAGACGACGACGTTCGCCTCAGCCTGTTCGAATCGGATCCGGATGCGCCGGAAGATCATTTGTGGACAACGAAGTATTGGGGCAAAGCTACCGAACGTCCGACGTACAACAATATCATCGTCCTGCGCCTGTCCGAAATGTATCTGAACCGCGCCGAAGCCCTGTTCCGCGGAGCCAGCATCGCCGGCGCCAGCGTAGCCTCGGATCTGCTGGCCATCACGTCCAACCGCGGCGCCTCGCCGGTGACGCCATCGCTGGCGGGCATCCTGACTGAGCGACGCAAGGAGCTGGCCTTTGAAGGGCACATCCTGTACGATATGGCACGCAACGGAATGGCCGTCAACCGCACCGTAGATTATGACGGCCCCTCAACCGCTCAGTACATCGAGTTCCCCAGCTTCCGCTGGGCCCTGCCGATTCCACTGTCCGAGATCAATGCCAACCCGAATTGCATACAAAATGAGGGTTATTAATGTCCAATCATAAACAATGATTCGTATGAAACTAAAGAAATCAATTTATATGCTGGTAGCAGGGTGCTGTCTGTTCAACTCCTGCGACGTGAACGAAATGCCGACCTTCGACGACAAGGATGCCTTCGTAGCCTTCGACAGAAGTACGATAAGCGTAGCCGAAGAGAGCGGCGAAGTGAAAATACCGGTTACCCTCACCTCCCTGGCGGGAGTATCGGGTACGGTAACCTTTGAGGTCGCTGCCGCCGCATCCACGGCGCAGGAAGGCGAGAGCTATACGCTGAAGAATGCGTCCAATACGCTTACCTTCTCGAAAGAAGCGCCTACGCAGTACATCGAACTGAACCTGATCGACAACGACTTGTTCACCGGCGACCTGTCCGTGACGTTTACATTGACGTCCGCCTCCATCAATCTGGGCGCTAACGTGACGTGCCGGACGATCATTGTCGACAACGAACATCCCCTGCTGATGATACTCGGAAGCTACTCCGGTAAGATGACCTCTTTCTGGGGAGACGTTTACGACGCGGAAATAACGATCGACAAAGACGCAAGCGACGCGTCCAAGGTCTGGATATCGAACCTCGATTCTTATTTCGCAAGCTACGGATACGTGGCGCCGACGTACAACTATTTCTATGGAGTCGTCAATGAGGACAAGACGGAGATCCGCATCCCGGTCGGGCAAGACATCGGGTATGGGGGCGACGACGTCTCGCTGCAAGGCTTTGACAAGGCTGATGCCGATCCCGGCGCCGACGAATCCATGCCGGCAGGCAGTAGCATCATCGTCGAAATCCTTGACGGAGGGGCCAAGCTGGTCTTCCCCAACGCCTGGGGTGTGGCCGCCGCCGACGGATACTGGGAACTCTACCTCGGAGGAGCGGTATTGACGAAAGATTAACCAATCACCACGTGTGGCAAAGGGAGATGAGGCATCGTCTCCCTTTGTTTGTTCATAAATCACAGCGAATGAAAAGAATCGTACCTCTTATTATACTGTCAGCCCTCGCTACCTGGGGGGCCGGGGCTCAGAACGTTGGCCGCGAAGAGGCTATACGGGTGGCGGCGGAGCATTGCGCAGCCTTGTGCGACGGGCGCTTCCCGGGGCAGGCAAAGCAGACGAGCCTTGTCGAGAAGGAAGGCAAGCCTTGTTATTATATCATACAGTTTGAACCCGAAGGATGGGCGCTCGTGGCAGCCGACGACCGGGCAACGCCCGTCTTGGGCTATTCGGACAGCGGTTTCTTCTACGAAGACGGACAACCGCCGGCCATGCGGGGCTGGTTGGACGCCTATGCCGAAGAAATACGCTCGCTGGATGCGTATCCCGGCCTCCGCCGCCATGCGCGCTGGGACCAGCCAAGCCTCCAGACCCGCGCGGGAGGAAAGATAGAACCCTTCATCCAGGTCAAGTGGGACCAGACAGCGCCTTACAATAAGTATTGCCCGGAGAACGTCAAGGGCGAAAAAGCCATCGTCGGATGCGTGGCCGTCGCCCTGGCGCAGGCCATGAGCGTCTACCGACAGCCCGCGAGGCCCACCGGGCGCAAGGGGTATACGGACGATGACTTCGGATTGGTGTCCGTTAATTTCGACCGCGAGGAGCCTTACGACTGGGACGCCATCCTGAGCGGAGCCAACGGCAACGACGAGGCGGCCCGCCTGCTCTATCACTGCGGCGTGGTTGTCAATATGGACTACGGCAAGGACGCTTCCGGAGCTTATACCAGCCGCGTACCCGCAGCCTTGAGGGATTTCTTCGGCTATCCGGCCTCCGTCGCCCGCTATCAGAAGCGCAGGTCGTATACGGGTGACTGGATCGCCTGTATCGCTGCCGAACTGGCGGCCGGACGTCCCGTTATCTACGATGGAGAGGACGACAAGGGTACGTCGGCTCATGCGTTCAATCTCGACGGCTTCGACGGCGCGGCTTCCTTCCACGTCAACTGGGGGTGGCGGGGGAAAAATAACGGATACTTCACGCTGGAGAACTTGAACGATGGTAAATTTAACTATATGAACAATCACGGCGCCGTGACGGGCTTTGATTTCTTCGCTACCGACGCCGCCGAAGCGCCCGACCTGCGGCCGCCTGTCCGCCTGTCCGCCGGGGCCGGTGGGACGTGGATACTCGATGCCGACGGGGCAGGGCATTACGAGGTCTGCAATATGGCGGGCAGCGTCCTGGCAAGGGGCGACTTTCGGCCCGGAACGCAGACGCTCCGGCTCCCGGAGGCTACCGTCGCGTCGGTATACGTCGTTTCTTTCGTTTGCGGGGAGGAGCGGATGACGCGAAAATTAATGGTTCACCCTCAATAAATTGCTTTGGTATGAAAAAGTTATTGTTTCTTGTTGCCCTGCTGATCCCGGCAGGGTTTTGTTCGGAGGCGCAGACGTACGCGCCGACCACGGCATGGCCGTTCCTGTATGAAGACTTCCGGCAGGGGACGGTGTTCTTTGCCGACGGCGGGCGGTCGCAGGACCGGTTGCTCAATGTTCATCTCCTGCACGTGACGCTCTGGCACCGCGACGGTGGGGAGCTGTTGCTTTCCGATCCGAAGGGGATCGAGAGGGTCGCCATCGGCGCCGATACATTTATATATATGAACGGACAGTTGGCCCGCCTCGTCCATGCGCGCGGGGAGATCGGCCTGGTGGAATTGGTGAAAGGAAATTTTAATGCGCTGACCGCGCCGGCTACGGGCGCCTACGGCATGAATACGCAGTCGTCGTCGGCCCAGATACAAACGTCGATCGGCCAGATTAACTACGCCCAGGCGAGGCTTGGCGAGGCCGCGGGCCGGCGGTTGCCTCTGACGAGGGATTTTTACTTCCTCTTCGGCGATAAGATCGTTCGCGCCACGCGCAAGGAGATGGAGAAGGCTGTCCCGAAGGAAAACCTCCCCCAGTTGCGCTCTTTTATCAAAACAAACCGCATCCGCTGGGACGAAGCGGAGAGCCTCGCGCGGTTTTTCGACTTCTTTGTTTACGAGTGATTGATGCGCACCTGTTCGGTGGGCGGGAGCTGCGCGTTGCGGGCTTCTGTCTGCCGGACGACGCTTTGCGCCAGGTCGCGGAAGGCTTGGCCGGCGGGGTTGGAAGGATCCAGGGCGACGGGGGCTCCCTGGTCGGCGCCTTCGCGGATGGATTGCACCAGGGGTATCTGCCCCAGCAGGGGGATGTGAAGCTCTTCGGCCAGGCGCTTGCCGCCGTCGCGACCGAAGAGGTAATAACGGTTCTGCGGAAGCTCCGCCGGAGTGAACCAGGCCATGTTTTCGACTATTCCGAGGACGGGAACGCTGACTTTGTCGCCTACGAACATGCTGATGCTTTTGCGCGCGTCGATCAGGGAGATTTCCTGCGGCGTGGTGACGACGATGCCGCCGGTGAGGGCCAGGGTTTGTACGGCGGTGATGTGTATATCGCTTGTTCCGGGCGGAAGGTCGATCAGGAAGTAGTCGAGCTCGCCCCAGGCGGCTTCGCTGATCAGTTGGCGGAAGGCGCTGCTGGCCAGGGCTCCGCGCCAGATGACGGCGCTGTCTTCGCCGATGAAAAATCCGATGGAGAGGAGCTTGACGCCGTAGCGCTCGACGGGTTCGGTCAGGTCGCGATCGCCGACGGTGCATACCTGCGGGTTGGCGCCTTCGAGGCCGAGCATTTTGGGCTGCGAGGGGCCGTAAACGTCGGCATCAAGGAGTCCGACCTTATATCCTTCCAGGGCCAGGGCCACGGCTAAGTTGGCGGCGATGGTGCTTTTGCCCACGCCCCCCTTGCCGGAGGCGATGGCGAGGATGTTTTTAACGCCGGGCAGCATCCTGGACGTCGTCACGGCAGCGGACGGGCGGACGGCGGCCCGGATGCGGCCGCGGATGTCGACGTCTTTGCCCACATAGGAGAGAATGGCCGCTTCGGAGGCCCTGATGACGGACTTGGCGAAGGGGTCGTTCTTCTTGTCGAAAAGAATCGAAAAACTGACCTGCATGTTCATAATGCGGATGTCATCGTTCACCATACCGGCCGACACCAGGTCGGCGCCCGTCCCGGGATAACGCACTTTGGAGAGCGCGTCGAGAATCATTTCAGGAGAAATCGTCATATCACTTATTTATTAGGTTATTTACATTCGTCATATTTCCGGATGCGGGCATGCTGCGCGCCTGGCGTCCGAAGCTGCGGTAATCGTCGGGTTCGATTTCCGCATCGGGTTCGATCCACGAGGATCTTTCTTCGCATTGGAAGCAGATGTAACGGATCGGCAGGCCGCGCTGAAGCCACTGCTGTTCGTAGAAGGTACGGATCGAAAGGATTTCGCCGGCAGGGTAGGAGAGGTAAAGGTCGGCGGTGTGGAAGAGGACCGGCAGGTCGTTGGCGCGGAGAACTTCGAGGGTATAGGCATACAGGAAGCGGCTGTCGGTCTTCAGATGAACGATCCCGCCCGGCGCCAGGAGCCGGCTGTAGAGCCGGAGAAAAGACGCAGAGGTGAGCCCTTTGGTACGCTTCTTCATCTGCGGGTCGGGGAAGGTGATCCAGATCTCTTCCACCTCGCCCGGGGCGAAGAAGGCGTCGATCCATTCAATATGCGTCCTCACAAAGGCGACGTTGTTCATACCGGCCTCGAGCGAAGCCTTCGCGCCGCTCCACATCCGCGCCCCTTTGATGTCGACGCCTATGAAATTCCGCTCCGGGAAGCGCTGCCCCAGTCCGACGGTATATTCTCCCTTGCCGCAGCCCAATTCGAGCACGATGGGGCGCGTGTTTTTGAAAAATCCTTCCCCCCAACGCCCTTTCATGTCAAATCCTTCCTCGCGGAGCTTGTCGAAAGGATATTGGAAGACGTGCGGATAGGCGGCCATGTCCTTAAACTTCGATTGTTTATTTTTTCCCATAGCGCAAAGGTAAACTATTTTCCCTCTATGTCTCTGGCATAGGAAACAATAATGAAATTGCCCCCCTCAGAGGTCGCGCGAAATGGCGCGATTCAAAATAGCATGCTAATGAACATCGCGCGAAATGGCGCGACCCGGAATAGCATGCTAATGGACATCGCGCGAAATGGCGCGACCGAGAATAGCATGCTAATGGACATCGCGCGAAATGGCGCGACCCGCAATAGCATGCTAATGGACATCGCGCGAAATGGCGCGACCGAGAATAGCATGCTAATGGACATCGCGCCACTTCGCGCGACCTAAAATAGCATGCTAATGGGCATCGCGCCACTTCGCGCGACCAAGAATAGCATGCTAATGGGCATCGCGCCACTTCGCGCGACCAAGAATAGCATGCTAATGGACATCGCGCCACTTCGCGCGACCAAGAATAGCATGCTAATGGACATCGCGCCACTTCGCGCGACCTGAATAGCAAGCTAATGGACATCGCGCCACTTCGCGCGACCTTTCTCACCCCCCTGTTCACGATCCTAAACAAAAACAAGAGGAAAAATCAACATTTTTTAATATCCAATATTTGGAATCTCACAAATAAGTTCCATACCTTTGGAGCGTTTACAAAAAACAGGAACAAAAACAGAAACCCTTTCAAAAGAAAACAAATGTTAGCGATCAATTACAACCCCTCGTTCCCCCGACGGCTGCGCAACGCAGAACACTTCAGCCTGTACAGCGCCATCTCCGGCCATTTCCGCACCGCCCCGCTGAAGCCCGCCTCCCTCACAGGCCCCGTCAACGCCTTCCTCCAGGCCTTCGACAAAGAAGATGAACTCTACAAACGAAGCGCCAAACAGGAAGAGACCCGCCATATCAAAGTAACCCACGAAAAACGGCGCACCTCCTACGTCGCCCTCCGGCGATGCGTCGAACTGGGAGTATACAGCGAAGACGCCCAAGTGAAAGAAGCCGCCGACACCCTGATGGAGGTCTTCGAAAACTATTCCAACGCCTACTACGCCCCCATGAATGAAGTCTCCGCCTTAGTCACGAACCTCATACAAGACCTGGAAAAGGAAAAACATGCCCCTCTGGTCGCCCTCATCACCGGCGCCGAAGACGGCATCGAACGACTCCAGCGCGATAACGACGCCTTCATCGAACTCTACGTCGAACGCACCGTCAGCGAAGGCGATCAGAAGAGCGAAGGCACACTCAGCAGCGCCCGGCGACAAAGCGACAGCAAACTCACCGACGTCATCTTCGACATCAACGCCTGCTTCCGCGCCAACGAACTCCTGCCCGTCAAAGACCCCGAAGTGAGCGCCTCGCTCGGCGACGCCATCCGCTTCATCAACTCCTTCATCCAAAAATACGAAGCCATCTACGCCCGGCGTAACCCCAAATACCGCCCCGCAGGAAAAGACGACACCCAGCCCGAAACCCCCGACGGCGAAACCCCCGGCGACGACGGCATCCCGCAGCTCGCCATCTCCGCCCAGGCCGTCGTCGGCACCGGCAGCATCTCCGGCATCGGCGTCCACATGTCACTCCAGGCCGTCAACCCCACCGCCTTCGCCAACATCCTGTACCCTGACGCCAAAGACGGCGTCATGAAAATCCTGAACCCCGAAACAGACACCTTCGTCGACCTCCCCATCGCCGACTTCCTCTTCGACAGCGACGGGACAACCCCCATCGGCCTCTTAGTCGACCCACCGGCCGCCAACGTCTTCTTCGAAAAACCATACTACGGTTTCGGCGACATACAGACAACGGAAGTCCTCAAAGACGGCGAAATACTCGCCTACCTCACCGGCGTACAATACCCCGCCACCATGATCGACTGACGCCCCCCTCCTTCTCCCCGTCCCGCAACGTATGTATCTGAAAATATACCCGGACAACCCCAATCCGAAGGAAATAAAAAAGGCCGTCGACATCCTCCGGGAAGGCGGATTAGTCATATACCCCACCGATACGGTCTACGCCATCGGCTGCGACGCCATGAACGTGCGCGCCGTCGAGAAAATATGCCGCCTGAAAGACCTCGACCCCCGCAAGCACAACCTCTCCATCATCTGTTACGACCTCTCGAACATCAGCGCCTACGCCAAGGTCACCAATACCATCTTCAAGCTGATGCGCAAAAACCTGCCCGGCCCCTTCACCTTCATCCTGCCCACCGGCAGCGAACTGCCGAAGATCTACAAAAACAGGAAGGAAGTCGGCATCCGTGTGCCCGGCAATACCATCATACACCAGCTCGTCGGCGAACTGGGCAACCCCATTATGACAACCTCCGTCCACGACGACGACGACGTGATCGAATATACCACCGACCCTGAACTCATCTACGAGAAATACGCCTCCAAAGTCGACGCCGTCATCGACGGCGGCTACGGCTCAGCCGTCCCCTCGACAGTTGTCAACTGCACCACCGACGATTACGAAATCATCCGCCAAGGCAAAGGCGAACTCAAAATATAGTATTTCCCTCTGAAATATTTGCACAGTAAGAGAAACTTCTTACCTTTGCAGCACTTTTGACAAAGCCCTCTCACTGTCTCATGGTGTAATGGTAGCACAACAGGTTTTGGTTCTGTTTGTTCAAGTTCGAATCTTGATGAGACAACGAAGAGGCCTTTTTTTATGCCCTTAGGATAACATACTTACGATTGAGGTTGCGAAAATTGACCACCGCAGAAACGTTTATAAGTGGGGAATGCCTACATTTGTGCGTTCGAATCAAATCAAAATAATAAATATGAGAATAGCGCTTATAGGTTATGGAAAGATGGGAAAGGCCATCGAACGGATTGCGTTGGAGCGTGGGCATACCATCGTGTCGGTTATTGACATTGCAAACAAAGGCGATTTTGCCTCCGAAGCTTTCAGGAGCGCCGAAGTCGCCATCGAATTTACAACGCCAGGGACGGCAGTCGACAATTATCTGCAATGTTTTGCCGCCGGCGTACCGGTCGTCTCCGGTACGACAGGATGGCTCGACCGTTGGGACGAAATACGGCAAATATGTATCGCCTGTAACCATACCTTTTTCTACGCATCCAATTTCTCCATCGGAGTGAATATCTTCTTTGCCCTCAACAAATACCTGGCCCGCGTCATGAACCGCTTCCCCGCATACGAAGCCCACCTGACCGAGATACATCACATACACAAAGCCGACGCACCCAGCGGAACAGCCATCACCCTGGCCGAAGGCATCCTGGAAAACATGCCGCACAAGACCGGATGGCGGTTGGCCGGAACAGACGGACTCCCCTCCGAGCTGCCGATACAAGCCATACGCGAAGGCGAAGTGCCCGGAACGCACGAAATCGTATATGAATCGGACATAGACAGCATCTGCATCCGCCACGAAGCCAAAAGCCGCGAAGGCTTTGCACTGGGCGCCGTGATCGCCGCCGAATTTGCAGCAGGCAGGAAAGGGTTCCTGGGAATGAATGATATGTTGACCTTTTAAGAAACTATCTTTAAACTATAAATAAAGCAAAAGCATGATGAAAAAAATTTCGAGAAGGCAGTGGATAAAATTTAGTATCGCGGCTGCATTATATATACTTTTTACCGTTTGGATGCGCAACGGATGGTTACTGTTCGGGTTAATTGTATTGGCAGATATCTTCCTGACTAAGTTCGTGCCCTGGGGCGCATGGAGAAAGGCAAAGAATTCCTCCATGCGCACCATCCTGGAATGGGTGGATGATATTCTGTTCGCCCTGATAGCCGTCTACTTCGTTAATCTGTTCATCTTTCAAAATTATCAGATACCCAGCTCCTCGCTCGAGAAATCATTGCTGGTGGGCGATTACCTGTTTGTCAGTAAACTGAGTTACGGACCGCGCGTGCCCAATACGCCGCTCTCCTTCCCGCTGGTACTAAATACCTTTCCTGTCACGAACAGCAAATCATACCTGGACTGGCCGAGGTGGGGCTACAAACGTGTTGCCGGACTGGGCAAGGTGCAGCGCAACGATATTGTCGTCTTTAACTTCCCTGCCGGGGATACCGTGGCGCTGAAAGTGCAAAACCCCGATTACCACACCCTCGTGGCCGAGTACGGCCGGGAATATATCCATCTGAACAGCGAATCGTTTGGCCCCGTTATCTATCGTCCGGTGGATAAGCGGGAATGTTACGTAAAGCGCTGCATCGGAATGCCGGGCGATTCCCTGTCGGTGCAAAACAACCAGGTATATATCAATGGCTCGCCGGCCGAAAACCCCGAAAACATGCAGTACAAGTATTATATAGAAACCGACGGCTCCCCCATCACCGAAGCACAGTTCCGCTTGCTCGACGTCAGCAAAGACGATCGCATACTTGCCTCCCCGGAGATCTTGTCGTACTTGGGATTCTCCCCCACGGCTGCCCGCGTATATTGCCTGCCGCTTACGCAGAGAGCCTTGCGTATTGTAGAGAAACTGCCCAGCGTGAAGAAGATCGTTATTGAGCCCGATATCTTGGGCGGTACGACCTATCCCGTAGATTATAACACCGGGTGGACGCGCGACAACTACGGCCCGATATGGATACCCTCCAAAGGAAGTTCCATCCCGCTCACCGCCCATAACCTTGCCCTGTATCACCGCTGCATCCGGAACTATGAAAACAATACGCTCGAAACCCGCGACGGCAAGGTATACATCAACGGGAAAGAAGAAACAAGCTATACGTTCCACTACGACTATTACTTCATGATGGGCGACAACCGCCACAACAGCGCCGACAGCCGCTCGTGGGGATTCGTACCCGAAGACCATGTCGTAGGCAAACCCATCCTCGTATGGCTTTCATTGGATAAAGATCACGGACTGTTTAACGGCGGTATCCGCTGGAAGCGTTTGTTCCGTATGGTGCACGAATGAAAGTCCCGACAATGAAGGCCGGATTCCTGAAGAAGAAAGAAGTGAAGACGGCAGCATTATGTGCAGGCATCCTGTTGGCCGTCTTATGTGTACGAGCGTTTGGCATCGGCTCGTACCGTATCTCTACGGCTTCGATGGAAAACACCTTGCATAAGGGCGATTATGTGCTGGTGAACAAACTCACGGCACAACATCTGAAGCATAATCAGATTATCCTCTTCCTCAGTCCGCTTATGAAAGACCGGGACGACGCGCCCCTGCTGGTAAGCCGTTGCGTCGCCCTGCCGGGAGACACCATACAGGTAAGTGATGCAGGATATAGCATCAACGGCGCCTTCTATCCCCGTTCGCCCAACAGTTTGTCGTCATATACGCTTAGCGCCGCCATAAAGCAGCCGTTCGGGGAGGTATTGCAAAGGCTGAACATCCCCCTCAGGGACATGAAAGACGACCCTGCCGGCATCAGCATCACGCTGAGCCTGACATCCTTCGAGGAATATCGCATACGGGAAGAATTGTCCGAACAGATGAACCGGCAATTTGTCCGCGAAGAGACCGGCAATTACCGGTTTATCGTCCCCCGCAAGGGCGAAGTCTACCGACTGAATGAAACCTTTATCACCGCCTGCCGCGAAGCTATCCGGATGGAAACCGGAGGCACGGCAGAGTTCCGCAACAGAAAACTCTTTCTGGATGGGAAAGAAACTAACCGCTTTCGCTTTGGCCAGGATTACTATTGGGTGCTGTCGGACAATATCAACGAGGCCATCGACTCCCGTCATTTAGGGTTTATCCCTGCCAGCCATATCATCGGGAAGGCCTGGTTCTGCTGGTACAGCAAAGACAATAAGCGCAGGTTCAAACCGATCCACTGATGGCGCCTGTCTATCTTTCCTCCGCCTATCTGGCGCCTGTTCAATATTACTGCAAACTATTCCATTATGCCGATGTCTATATCGAAACGGCCGAAAGCTATCTGAAACAAACCTACCGCAACCGTTGCCTCATTGCCGCCTCCAACGGATGCCTCGTCCTCTCGATACCGGTGGAGAAGCCCGCCTCACTGAAATGTCTTACGCGCGACATCCGTATCTCCACCCACGGCAACTGGCGACACCAGCATTGGAATGCCATCCTTTCGGCCTATAACGCCACTCCCTTCTTTGAGTATTATGCCGACGACTTCCTGCCTTTTTATACGAAGGAGCACCGCTTCCTGCTGGACTTCAACGAAGGACTGCGCGAACTGGTTTGCGGATTGCTGGACGTGAGGCCGAATCTCCATTATACCCGGAGTTATTCTCCCGACCTGCCGAACGACTTCCGCGAAACTATCCGCCCCCGGCATCCGGGAGAGGATCCGTCGTTCCATCCCCGTTCTTACTACCAAGTTTTCAGCGACCGTTTCGGATTCCTCCCGAACCTGAGCATCATCGACCTCCTTTTCAACATGGGCCCCGAAGGGGTCCTTATACTCCGCGACTCGCAGACGGAGGTTTAAGCAGACGTTGTTCGGTAGCGCCTTACCCGGCGGGTTTGTTCATCAGTGCATAGAGGGCAAAGCTGCCCAGCCAGTGGCTTCCCATATAATCGTCGTTCACGATGTTGGAGATGGAATAGTTCAGGTGGCGGCCGGCGACGGTATGCAGGTGGGACAAGGCCGGCAGTTTGCGCCCGATGCCGTACAGGCAGGTGGCGCGGCTGAAGTTCAGGCCATCCAGGTGTACCAGGTGCCCGTCTGTGCGGTCGGATACCTGTCCGGGCTCAAGGTGGAAGGCCGGATCGAAGAGCGAGGGCAGGAAGTGCGCCAGCCATTGGCGGTAGCTTTCCGTGTCGAGCGTCTTACTCATCAGCAGGGCTTCTTCGAGGCAGGGGGACAGGAAGTCGTTCCCGCCCGGTTCGTAGGCCAGGTTGCAGCCTGTGTCGCCGAGGTAGAGCCTCAGGGAATGTTCGACGATGGTTTGTTCAAAGGACGTTTGACCGACGGTACGGGCATAGTCTATTGCCAGTGACAGGCCGAAGGCGGAGTTGTCGTGCTGGCCGGTGCGGATGGGGTAGAGGAGCTTGGGCAAATATTCCGTGTATCTCTCTACCAGCAGGTCGGCCAGGGGCTTCAGGGTCTCGTACCACCGGCGGGCGTCCCGGTCCGGCCAGGTATACAGTTCGTTTTGCAGTTGCAGGAACCAGGCCCAGCCGTAGGTACGCTCGAAACTCCGGTTGTTGATGTCCTGGAAGAAGGATTTCTCGATCTCCACGTTCCGGGGCGTAATGGTCTGGTTTAACAGGGCCCTGACCCGGCCGTCCCGGTCCAGTTCGGGGAAGTCTTTCATCAGTTTAACGATCGACCAGTAGCCGTGCACCGACGAATGCCAGTCGAAGCATCCGTAAAAGATGGGCCGTAAGGCTCCGGGCCGTTTCAGGTCGGCTTCACTGCCCAGCACCTGCCCCATTTTGTTTGGGAACTCAGTCGTGATGCAGTGTACCGGCAACCGGAAGATTTTCTCCGCCTGCTGTCTGTCCAGTTCTTGCGCCTGCATCTGCGCCAAAGACAAGGGTGCGGCAACCGCCAGCAGGCATCCCCTTATCCATTTCATTTTCATACTCAATTTCATTTTGATCTTTTTTGTTCTGCAAATGTATACACAAAATGGCATAGATGCGATCCTGCGCCGGTATTCCGGAGGCTGCCCGGCGGGCTTGCTACTTTTTGGTGATGAAACGGTTTGCCAGGGAGAGGATCTGGTCGGACTGTTTGATGGAGACGATATATCCGAAGGCGATCGAGCGTTCGTACAGGTCGATGTTTTCCAGATAATATTTCTCCATGGGTGGATATTGGTCGTTCATCATGATAAAGGACATGGGGATGAGTTTCATCCAGCGTTCCGGCTGTCGTTCGTACGTTGCCAGAAGGGCATCGACCAGCGCCTGCTTGTCGACGTGTCCGATTTTGTTCAGTATCTCTTGCCGGGTGAATAAAAATTCGAGGCCGAAGACTCTTTCATAGGCGCCAAGTTGTCCGGGATTTTCTTCTGCGGCCGACGATTCGATGCAATTCATGCGGATGGACCGGTAGTAGGTTATCAGCGCCTTGCCTGCATCGTCGCGTCTGAACAGTTCCGTGGCGCAGTTGAACCGTCCGTAATGCCTGTGCCACGTGGCAATCGGAGTGGAGCCGGAAGGCTGATAGTAACCCGCGAACAGCGGCGACTGCACCAGCGCATCAATCAACCCCAGCGTGGAGATGGTGTTCAGGACGTGGCCGGGGAGTTGAACGAGTTCGAATACGTCGCCGGAAGTCTGCCATTCTTCCATCCCCGGCGCGACGGGATAGGTGTAGGCGTCTTCGACTTTGGGGAAACAAAGGCCGTCTGTGGCGTGAAGCGTCCCTTCCCTGTAACTGCAACTCGCGCTGTCGTTCGCACACCGGCAAAGCAGCAGCAGCAAGAGGATGGTACAACTATTTGTTATCGTTTTCATAAAGGTGTTCTTTTACAGATTGATGATATGATTAAGTCCGCGACAGATTGTAATTGCAACAGATTCGGGGCGAACAGTGGCGTTTTGTCTGTTCATCTGCGAATCATTGTGCGCTCTTGAAACTATAACACTTGAAAGTTTCATATTGTTCTCGTTTCACAATTCTTTTCATGATGCAGCCTTTATATAAGGTATCGTATGACCGTCCCGGGACAGCGCTGCCCGCTTTTTGTCTCCGCTACCGATTGCCACAAACAGGGCTATCGTCAAGCGAAAGGAAAAACAAGCCTCCCGCCGCCCTCCCGACCGTCCCTGAAAGCTCCGGATAGCAGCCCGGCGCCGTGCTACCCGGAAACAGTTTCGGTTTGTGGTAGCCCGGTACCGGGAAAGTGGAAACCGGATCCGATTTGCCGTAGCACGGTACCGGGCTACGAGGAATTATTTTCAATTTGCCGTAGCTCGGTACCGGGAAAGTGGAAACCGGATCCGATTTGCCGTAGCACGGTACCGTGCAAGGAGGAATTATTTTCAATTTGCCGTAGCTCGGTACCGGGAAAGGGGAAACCGGATCTGATTTGCGGTTGCACGGTACCGTGCAAGGAGGAAATAGTTTAGTTTGCCGTAGCACGGTACCGTGCAAGGAGGAACCGGATCTGATTTACGGTTGCACGGTACCGTGCAAGGGTGAAAAGAATATTTTTTCGACCGGTCATATAGTTTTATTCAAGAATATCGTTACATTTGCGGATATAATTGCAACAAATAATCTAAAAATAAATACCATGAAGATCATCCAGAAATTTGCAAACCTCGTTCGGCGTTTCCGTAACGCTGACCATTATGGGTTCTACCAGGCTATTATCGAATTTGTAGAGCCTTTTGAAAATCTATTGGGCGAAGCGATCAAGACGTGGCTCGCCTTCAAAGCGGACTTCGGGCATGAAGACACCGTTTTCAAACGCAGCGCCCGATCCACCGAAACTCCTGAAATCCAAGCGGCCGACGCCGAACGGATGGATGCTTTCCAGGTTATCAAACTGAGCGTCGACGCTTCCAGCCACAGCAAAAACCCCACCGAACATGCTGCCGCCCTCGGCCTCGCCTTTGTGCTGAACAATTTCAAGCAGATCCCGCACACGTCCATGACGCAGGCGCAAGCCCTGATCTACAACCTCCTCCAGGATCTTCGTCTGCCCGCCTACGCGCCCCATGTCACCACCCTGGGCCTCGGCGATGCCGTCAACACCCTCGAAGCCGCCAACGATGCCTTCCGCATCGCCTTCGCCCAGCGCGAACAAAGCCTCGGCAACGCCCTCCGCCAGGGAAATATGAAATCCGCCCGGCCGCGCACCGACAAGGGCTTCACCGCCGTCGCCGAAGTCGTCAACGCCCTCTACGCCATCGCCAAACTCAACGGCAATGCCGCTGCCATGGCTACCTTCACCACCATCATCGACGGCATTAACAATATCATCCACTATTACGAGAATCTCTACGCCCATATCGGTGGCGGCGGTTCTTCCGACCTTGAAGAAGACAACGACGACGACGACGCCGACCTGACGCCGACCTTCGCCATCACCGCCCAGGCCACCCTCGGAACCGGCGCTTCCGGCAATCGCATGTCGCTCCTGGCTGCCGACCCCGAAGCCTTCGCCGCTGCCCTCCACCCTTCCGCCGAAGGGAGCGTCATGAGGATCTTCAATGCCGAAAAGGATGTCTTCGAGAACTTCCCCGTCGTCGGTTTCCTGCTCGGTGAAGACGGCGAGACGCCCACCGGCCTGATCGTCGAAAGCTTTTCCTCCAAAGTAACCTTCGACCGCCCCTTCGCCGGCGTCTTCGACCCCCAGACGGTCGAGATCCTCAAAGACGACCTCCTGCTGGCCCTCCTCACCGACGTCCTCTATCCCGCCACCATCATCGACGCTTGATAACGGACGCCGGGGCGATCGCCTGATCCACGATTAAACCTTTGCGGCAGAAAGCCGTCAAAAGCATCATCATAAACTAATTAATTCGAATTAATACCTCCAACAAAATGAGACGTCGTGATTTCTTTAAAACTACTGTTGCGGCAGGGGCGGCCCTGTCGTTGAACTTCGATGGATTGCAAGCCGCCCTGTCGGGCGAGGCCGTAGCTGTCGAAGCAGCTCCCGATCTGGTGGCCGTCATGGGCGGCGAGCCCGAAGCCATGCTTGATAAAGCGCTGGAAGCCCTCGGTGGGATCGGTAAATACATCAAGAAAGGACAAAAGATCGTTATCAAACCCAATATCGGATGGGATCGCACGCCGGAACTGGCCGGCAATACCAACCCACTGCTCATCAAAGCGCTGGTGAAACGTTGCCTGGCTGCCGGAGCATCGAAAGTGACCGTCTTCGACCATACGTGCGACGACTGGCTCAAGTGCTACAAATCGAGCGGCATCGAAGCCGCCGCCAAGGAAGCCGGCGCCGTGGTCGTTCCCGGTAACGACGAGAAGTACTACAAGAGCGTCACCATCCCCGGCGGTGTCAAAATCAAAGAAGCCAAGATTCACGAAGCCCTCCTCGAAGCCGACGCCTGGATCAATGTGCCGATACTGAAAAATCACGGAGGCGCCAAGTTCTCGTGCGCCATGAAAAACCTGATGGGCGTTGTCTGGGACCGCCGCGTCTTTCATTCCAACGACCTGCAACAGTGTATCGCCGACATTTGCACGCTGCAAAAGAAACCGGCGCTTAACATTGTCGATGCCTACCGGATGATGCACCAGAACGGACCGCAAGGCAAGAGCGCCGCCGACGTGGCCACCATCAAGTCGCTGCTTGCCTCGCCCGACATTGTCGCCATCGACACCGCCGCCCTTGGATTGTTCAACCAAGTCAAGAAACTCGACATGGCCGCCGTAGGACATATCGGCAAAGGCGAAGCCCTGAAGCTCGGATCCACGAATCTGGATCAGTTGAACATCAAGCGCATCAGAATATGAGTGAATAGCGAATAGCGAATACCGGATAGTGAATGAAACATCGTGTGAATCATCTTAAGAGATTGCGGGTTATGCTCGCAATCTTGTTTTTTGTGTCTGCCCTTCTTTTCTTTATCGACTTTGCGGGCAAGATACCCCAGGGGGTGCATGCACTCCTGCATCTCCAGATTGTGCCCGCCATCCTGAGCGGCGCCGTCGGGATTATGGCGTTCCAGTTTATACTCGTCCTCGTCTTCGGACGTC
Organism: Tannerellaceae bacterium; assembly: GCA_031271045.1. GTDB lineage: Bacteria > Bacteroidota > Bacteroidia > Bacteroidales > Tannerellaceae > DFXE01. The sequence goes on along the minus strand of JAISWO010000069.1, from coordinate 5,773 downwards.
TCTATTGCTCGGCGATCTGTCCGGCAGGCATCTTGCAGGATGCGATCAACCGCCTCTTCTGTATCGGTAAGAAAAAAAGCAAAGGCGTCCGGCGCTTCTCCTTCCGCAAGCCGCAGAACCTGCTGCGCTACCTCCTGCTGGGAGCAACGGCGGCAACGGCCCTGGCCGGCTTTACCACCCTCCTGGTTTGGCTCGACCCGTACAGCAATTTCGGACGCATAGCCGCCAACCTGTTCCGCCCCGTAACCATGTGGGGCAATAATGTGCTGGCCGACTTGCTGACGCGCATGGACAACTACGCCCTCTACCACGTCACCGTGCATACCGTCACCACCGCCGGGCTGCTCGCCGGGCTCCTCGCCCTGCTGCTTTTCGTCGGGCTGACTATCTTCCGCGGACGCCTGTTCTGCAATACGCTTTGCCCCGTCGGCGCTCTGCTGAGCCTGATCTCGCGTTATTCCTTCTTCCGCATCTCGTTCGACGAACAACTCTGCAACCGTTGCGGCAACTGCGAACGTACCTGCAAGGCCGAAGCCATCAACAGCAAACAGATGACCGTCGACACCTCGCGCTGCGTCGATTGTTTCAACTGCACCTCCTCGTGTACGAAGAGCTCGCTCAAGTACCGCTTCCGTCCCCCCTTCGCCTCCGGGAAGCCCTCCGCTGAAAAGCCTTCCTCCGGGAAGCCTGCCGAAGCGCCCGCTGCCGGGAAGCTCTCCTCCGAGGCGCCCGCCGCCTCGCCGTCGAATGGCCGCCGCCGTTTCTTTGCCACCGGTGCAACAGTCGCCGCGACGCTGCCCGTTCTCTCCACCGTCGCCCAGTACGCCGACCTGCCCGAAGGCGAAAAGCCGACGGAAGCCGACAATATCGACTACGAACGCCTGCCGCCGGTCACTCCCCCCGGCTCCGCCGGCCTCGAACGCTTCAAGGACCAATGTACAGGCTGCCATCTCTGCGTCGTCAGATGCCCGACCCAGGTGCTGCGCCCCGCCGGACTGCAGTTCGGCTTCGACTACCTGCTGCGCCCCTACTGCAAATTCGAAAGCAGCTATTGCAACTACGAATGTACGGTCTGCGGCGAAGTCTGCCCCGTCCATGCCATCCGTGGCCTGAGCAAAGAAGAGAAACGAACCACCCAGGTAGGCGTCGCAACGTTCAACATCAGCCGCTGCATCGTCCATACCGAAGGAACCGACTGTGGCGCCTGTTCGGAACATTGTCCCACGCAAGCCGTTCACATGATCCCTTACGAAGGAACGCTCACCATCCCCCAAGTAGAGTCCGAACTCTGCATCGGCTGCGGAGGCTGCGAATCTATCTGCCCCGTCCGACCCTACCGGGCCATCGTCGTTGTCGCTAACCGGGAGCACGCCTACGTCGCTCCCCCAGAAGAAGAAGAAGTCAAAGAGATAGAAATCGACGGCTTCGGCTTCTGAATAATGCTTACCTTTGCCCGCAAACAAAGAAGCATGAAGTTTGAAATAGAACAGAATGATATACATTCAAATGCAAGGGCGGCTTTGATTACTACCGGACACGGAGTAATTGAAACGCCCATTTTTATGCCCGTAGGCACCCAGGGAACCGTAAAAGCCATACATACACGTGAATTAAAAGACGACATCCAAGCGCAAATCATATTGGGAAATACCTATCATCTCTATCTGCGACCGGGAACGGCGCTGCTCGAAAGGGTAGGAGGACTCCATGCATTCAACGGCTGGGACCGGCCGATACTGACCGATAGCGGGGGTTACCAGGTCTTCTCCCTCTCTGCCAACCGCAAACTCTGTGACGAAGGCGCCGAATTTCGCTCCCACATCGACGGGTCGAAACATTTCTTTACGCCCGAAAATGTCGTCGATATCCAACGTTCCATCGGTGCGGACATCATCATGGCCTTCGACGAATGTTGCCCCGGTGATGCAGACTATGACTATGCGGAGAAATCGCTCCGGATGACCGAACGCTGGCTGGATCGTTGCCTCGACCGGATGCGTTGCACCGAACCCTTGTACGGATACGAACAAAGCCTTTTCCCCATCGTCCAGGGATGCGTCTATGCCGACCTGCGAAGGCGCGCCTCCGAATACGTCGCCGGCAAAGAAGCCGACGGCAATGCCATCGGCGGCTTAGCCGTAGGCGAACCAACAGAGAAAATGTACGAAATGATAGAAGTAACCAACGACATCCTCCCCAAAGACAAACCTCGCTACCTGATGGGCGTAGGAACGCCGGCCAACCTGCTGGAAGCTATCGCCAGGGGCGTGGATATGTTCGATTGTGTCATGCCTACGCGCAACGGTCGCAACGGCCAGTTGTTCACCCGCAACGGTACGATCAACATCCGCAACCGGAAGTGGGAAGACGACTTCTCGCCGCTCGACGCAACAGACGCCTCTTCTTTCGTAGACACAGCGTACAGCAAAGCGTACTTGCATCATCTGATTAAAGCCGACGAGATCTTAGGCCTTCAGATTGCTTCCATACATAATTTATCCTTCTATCTCCGGCTGGTGAAAGAAGCCCGCACACATATCCTGGCCGGCGACTTCACAAGCTGGAAAAACGAAAGCGTCCGACAATTATCAAATCGTTTGTAAAGAATGAAGAACTACGGATTAAAACGAATAGACCGGTACATCATCAAACAGTTTTTGGGGACGTATATCTTTGCTATTGTCCTGATCATCTCTATCTCGGTCGTCTTTGACATCAACGAGAAGATAGATAAGTTCCTGAAGCCTGAAGTGACGCTCCGCGAGATCGTGTTCGACTATTATATGAACTTCGTTCCTTATTTCGCCAATCTGTTCAGCCCCTTGTTCACGTTCATAGCCGTTATCTTTTTCACCTCCAAACTGGCGGATAATTCCGAGATCATAGCCATGCTGTCCAACGGAATGAGTTTCCGGCGCCTGATGCTGCCTTATTGGATCTCGGCCACGATCATAGCCCTCGCTACCTTTGTCTTGAATGCTTTTGTCATACCTCCGGCCAACGTATCGCGCATTAATTTCCAGAACAAACACCTCCGGAACCGCGCCGTGGAATATGTGCGCAACCTGCAACTGGAAGTCGAACCCGGCATCATCGCCTATTTCGACCGTTATGATGATAAATCCCGTATGGGGCGCGACTTTTCCTTAGAACACTTTGAAGACAAGAAGCTCATCTCCCGCCTGACGGCCAAATCCATCAAATACGACACCTTATATAACTGGACAATCATAGACTATATGATCCGCGACTTTGACGGCATGTATGAACACATCAGCAGCGGTAGCCGCAAAGATACCACGCTGACGATCGTACCTTCCGACTTTCTCATATCGGTAGATGATTGCGAAAAGATGACAACCCCTCAACTGGCCACCTATATCAGCCGGCAGAAAAAACGGGGTATCGGTAATATTCAGACATTCGAGATTGAGTATCACAAACGCTTCGCCGCCATCATGGCTGCTTTTATACTGACCAGTATCGGCGCCTCTTTGTCGTCAAGGAAGATTAAAGGAGGAATGGGACTCTACATCGGTATCGGTATCGGGCTTAGCTTTTCCTACATCCTGTTTACTACCATCACCTCCACATTTGCAATCAGCGGTTACGTAAGCCCGATGGTGGCAGCCTGGATACCGAATATCTTATACACTTTCATAGCTATTTACTTATACCGGAGGGCGCCTAATTAAACGGACAGAATAGTAACCCGTGCATAAACAAAAAAGAGAATAGCGGTTCCGCTATTCTCTTTTTTGTTTATGCACGGGTTGTTGTTCTTACATTCTGCTTTCTACCACTTTCCAGTCTACGATCTTCCACAGGTCTTTCAGGTGATCGGCTCGACGGTTTTGATAATCCAGATAGTAGGCATGCTCCCATACATCGAACCCAAGCAGCGGAGTCAATCCTTTGGTAACGGGATTGCCGGCATTTGCTTCTTTGGTGATCGACAGTTTCCCGTCTTCGTCTTTTGCCAGCCAAACCCATCCCGAACCGAACAGTCCAACGCCTGCCGTTTCAAGTTCTTTCTGAAAATTCCCGAACGAACCCCAAGCGGCATCTATAGCGGCAGCAAGCTTGCCCGAAGGCTTCCCTCCGCCGTCAGGCGAAAACTGCGTGAAATACAGAGTGTGATTCAGTACCTGTCCTGCATTATTAAATAATCCACCCTCTGATTCCCTGACGATCGTTTCGAGACCGACATTTTCAAACTTTGTTCCCGGAACGAGATTGTTCAGGTTGTTTACATAAGTCTGAAGATGCTTCCCATGATGGAACTCAATTGTTTGTTTACTAATCACCGGCTCTAAGGCATCGGTGGCATACGATAAATTAACTAATTCGAACTTCATAACATTTTCTTTTTTTATCCGTTGCCGGATGATTTATACTCTGTTTCTTTATTTCCAACAAATATAAGAAATATGTTCGTTTGTGATTTCCGGGGAGAACCGATATTTTATCTATTGAGATATAGATGTTATCAAATTAGTTTCTAATTTTGTGCCTTCAAATAGATACATTATTAATTAGCAAACATATTTTGCAGATGACAAAGAAAGTTGGAAACTTAGTTCCGAACACATTTTTTATTACAAAAGGAAGTGGTGAATCTGATTTGGAGAAACATGCAGGTTCTTACCACATGGCGCTTTATGATGCCGGTATATCAGATTTCAATATCATGACGTATTCATCTGTTATTCCCGCAACAGCACACTTAGTAACGATGGATGAGATTGACCTGCCGCCGTTTGGATCGGAACTGAAAACCATTATGGCCATGTCTCACGGCTATCAGGATGAATTTGTCTCTGCCGGAGTCGTTTATGCCTGGATGTATAAAGACGAAAATTTTGACGACAAAGTAGGCGGTCTGGTCTGCGAAGTAAGCGGACGCTATCGCATCGAAGAACTGGAGTCCCGCTTGATTCGTGTAATCAACGACCTTCACCAGAAAACCTATGGCAAATATTATCTGGGAGAACTTAACTTTATTACCGAAGGCATTACGATTGAAAAAAGATATGGGACAGCGATTGCCGCCCTATGCTTCCTCGACTTCCTGATGCCGGAACTATGAAGAAAATCATCAACCCTTGGGAAGGGCTGGAGGGTTATCTCTGCTTCGCTTGTTCGCCCGGTAATCCGTCGGGACTGCACATGGAGTTTTACGAAGAAGGAGACGATGTCATTTCATTATGGAAACCGACGAATTATCAACAAGGTTGGCTCAAGACACTGCATGGCGGCATACAATGTACGCTGATGGATGAATTAGCCGCCTGGGTTATCCTGAAAAAACTTCAAACGACGGGCGTCACTTCAAAAATGGAAACCAAGTTCATCAAAAGCATCTCTACCGAAGAACCCTTGCTGACAATCCGAGGTCGCATAAAAGCAAGGAAACGTAACGCTGTCTTTGTGGACACCGAAATATACAACTCAGCCGGCGAATTATGCTCTCATGCCGCAATCGTTTACTTCGTCGTATCCCCCGAACACGCCCGCGAATCCTTTTTCTTCAACGGCTGTCAAACAGAAGAATAAATTATAATAGACTATTCGCAGGATTTTATCAGCAAAAACTTTTTTTGAGGTGCTATTGATTTTTTTTGTAGCTTTGTCTGCTGTCAAAACGGACACATTATGGGACGCAAGAGATTGGAACGGCCGAGTACGGACAGTTTGTTTTCGACGGTAAGCAGCATGCTGGTACCGGCACATGTATTGGAACATTTTGAGATATGGGATGCTAAAGAGTATA
>JAISWO010000054.1 GCA_031271045.1 Tannerellaceae bacterium | reverse complement strand
CGGCCGTTCCGGTCAAAGATGAATATATTGCCCTCGCCCATTCTGTTCGTATTTGTAACGATCAGGATGTCCTTGTTCACGATTCGTAGATTAGCCGAGGTGATGAACTCGTCATTCGTTTCGAGCGGGATGTATTCTACGTCGAGGAAGTCCTGGAGGATAAGTTCCTTTTTCGGATAGGTAGCCGTAACGTCTACGGTGATGAGGCCATCGTCCGAATGTTTGTTGTCTCCGCATCCTGCCGTTACGACGAACAGGATGATGGCTGGAATCAGATGTAATCTTTTCATCGGTATAAGTATAAAATGTTCTCGTCAAAGATAAAGATCTTTTTTTCTATTCCAAGTTCCGATCGGTACAAGGAGCAAATATTTTGTTTTAGCCCTTGTTCCGACCGTAACAAGGAGCAAATATTTTGTTTTAGCCCTTGTTCCGATCGGTACGAGGAGCAAATATTTTGTTTTAGCCCTTGTTCCGACCGTAACAAGGGTCAAATATTTTGTTTTAGCCCTTGTTCCGATCGTAACAAGGAGCAAATATTTTGTTTTAGCCCTTGTACCGACCGTAACAAGGGTCAAATATTTTGTTTTACCCAAAATACCGATCGGAACAAGGGGGCAATGTTTCTTTATTATCTTTGCCATCCGAAGAGTTAGCTTATATGTATAATCTATGTCAGATGTAATCCGGATTTATTGCAAGAATAATGATTCTTTCCATGATGTACCCATTGGGGCTTCGTTGGCAGAGATCTATCGCTTAGTGGGCGCTCCCCTGAGCTATCGCCCTATGAATGCTTTGGTCAATAACAAGGTGGAAGGGTTGACCTATCGGTGTTGGCAGCCCAAGGATATTGAGTTCTCCGATTATACCAGCCCTTCCGGGCAACGGGCTTATGTGCGTTCCTTATGCCATATCTTTTCCAAGGCGGTGAATGATGTGTTGCCGGCGGCTACACTGAACCTGGAGCACCCGGTTTCCAGAGGATACTATTGTGTCATACATAATGGCAAACGTATCGACGAGGAGACGATCGGGCGGATCAGGCAACGTATGCAGGAGATCATTGCGGCCGACCTTCCGTTTCGTCACCAGACTGTCCGCACGCCCGACGCCGCCGCCCTGTTCCGTCGCCGCGGCATGGAAGACAAGGCGCGGTTAGTGGAAACGGCCGGGATGAGTTATACCTCCTTCTACGAATTGGACGGCTATGTAAATTTCTTTTACGGTTGCCTGACGCCTTCGTCGGGATATATCGGAATGTTCGACATCCTGCCGTATTCCGACGGCGTTCTGCTGCGTATTCCCCGCCGCGATCATCCCACCGAACTGGAACCGCTGGTGCGCCAGGACAAGATGTTTGACGTCTACAAGGAAAGTCTCACCCTCAAGCGGACGCTGGGGCTGAGCAATGTCGGCGACCTGAACAAGGCGATAGCCGAAGGCCAGACGTCGCAGATCATCCTCGTGGCCGAGGCGATGCAGGAGAAGCAGATCGCCAAAATAGCGGAGCAGATCGCCCGGCGATACAGCGACGGGGTGCGCATCGTGCTGATCTCAGGCCCTTCTTCGTCGGGGAAAACAACCTTTACCCAACGGCTGGGGATACAGTTGATGACCAACCTCTACCGTCCGCTGAGTATCTCGCTCGACGATTATTTCCTCAACCGCCAGGATTCGCCGCGCGACGAAAGCGGCGATTACGATTTTGAATCCCTCTATGCCCTCGATCTGGACTATTTCAACAACGACCTCCGGAAATTGCTCCGCGGCGAAGAGATCGAGCTCCCAACCTATGATTTCACGACCGGTATGCGGCACTATAAGGGGAATAGACTGAAGATGCAGGAAGAGTCCCTGTTGATCATCGAAGGCATCCACGCGCTGAACCCCCAATTGACGGCCGAGATAGAGGATGCCTTCAAGTATCGCGTCTATGTATCGGCGCTGACGTCCATCTCGCTGGATAATCATAACTGGATTCCGACTACCGACAACCGGCTCCTGCGGCGTATCATCCGCGATTATCGTTTCCGCAACTATCCGGTGTGCGAAACCATTGCCCGCTGGCCGAGCGTGCGCAAGGGGGAAGACAAATGGATTTTCCCTTACCAGGAAACGGCCGACGCTATGTTCAACAGCGCCATGCTCTATGAGCTGGCGGCCCTCCGCCGCTTTGCCGAACCGATCCTGAGCGAGGTGAGGGAGTCGGACAAGGGGAATGCCGAGGCCTACCGCCTGCTGCGCTTCCTGAAGTATTTCAATCCGATCTCCGACCATGAGTTGCCGGGCACTTCCCTGCTGCGCGAGTTCCTGGGCGGTGGTTCTTTCCATCATTAACCCGTCTTGTTTCATTTCTTCATCCATCCGATGCGCAAAGCGTTTATCCAACTGCATATCTCCATTCTCCTGGCCGGCTTTACCGGTATTCTGGGAAAGATCATCACGCTGAACGAGGGGCTGCTTGTCTGGTATCGTATCCTGATCTCGATGCTCGTGCTGGGACTGATACTCGCCGGTCGCCGGCTGACCAAAGAGGCGCGCCGCCTGACTCCCGCCTTGCTTCCGGAGCAGAAGCTCCCATCCCTCCTCGCCATAATGGGCGTGGGCGCGCTGATGGCGTTGCATTGGGTATTCTTCTTTGGGAGCATCAAGGCGTCGAATGTATCCATCGGCGTGATTTGTTTTTCGTCGACAAGCTTGTTTACGGCCTTGCTGGAGCCGGTGTTCAGCCGTCGGCGCCTGTCGGGGAAGGATGTATGGATCAGTTTGCTACCCATGGCGGGGATCCTGCTGATTTTTCATTTCGACGTTCGTTTCCGTACGAGCATCCTGCTGGGGATTGTGAGCGCTTTGCTGGCCGCTCTTTTTGTCATCGCCAACAAGCAGGTGGCGAAAGGACGTTCGTCGGTCGTTGTCTTGTTTTATGAAATGGTGGGGGGCTTCCTCTGCCTGAGTCTGCTGATGCCGTTTTACCTGATGTATTTCCCCGTAGCGACCGTCGTCCCCGGCCTGTCGGATTTCCTCTGGTTGCTGGTCTTTGCCGTCGGTTGCACGGCGGCGCTGCAACTGCTGCAAATAGAGGCGCTGAGAAGCATCTCGGCCTTTACCGTGAATCTGAGTTATAATCTGGAGCCTGTGTACAGCATTGCCCTGGCGATGCTTCTTCTGGGCGAAGCGAAGGAGCTGAATGTCTCGTTCTATATCGGCTTGGGGCTGATTTTCTTTTCCGTCCTGCTGCAAACGTGGAACGCCCGGAGGGCGGCTTCGTAGCGGGGCGTTTATTCCATGATCCGCGTTTCCAATACTCTTTCTACGGAGAAGTCCTCGAGGCCGAGGTAATAGGCGGCCGTATCGACGAGGGCTTCCAGCGGCGCGAGGCCGATGATTTCGCTCCCGGCAACGGTCACGCCGTAGCGCCGGGCTTCGACGCGTATCATTTCGAAAACCTGGTAGAGCGAGGTGCGCGAATAGTCGGTCAGGTTCATCGACACCTGTACGAGGCCGCGCGTCTCGACGGCGACGCCCATGGCTTTGCAATAGCGGAGGCCGCCGCCTGAGAAGCGGATCCGGCGGGCGATCCGGCGGGCGATGTCGAGGTTATCGGTATGCAGAAGGACGTTATAGGCGATAAGGGGCTTCCGGGCGCCGATAGCGACGGCTCCGGCTGTCGGGTGTTTGCTTCCGGGGCCGAAGTCGGGCGTCCATTCCGGCGTGCAGAGCTTTGCATCCAAGCCTTCAAACTGGCCTTTGCGCACGTTGGCTAAGTTTTCGCGGTGGGGGGCCGAGGCGGATTGTTCGTAGAGGAAGACGGGCAGCCCGTACCGTGCGGCGGCTGCCTGGGCTACTTCTTTCGACAGCTCGACGGCCTCTTCCATCGTGCAGTTGCGGATCGGAATGAAAGGGACCACGTCGACGGCGCCCATGCGTGGATGCTGTCCGCTGTGAACGTTGAGGTCGATCAGCCGGACGGCCGTCCCGATGGCTTCGAGCACGGCGGCTTTCAAGGCGGCGGGCTCGCCGATGGCCGTGACGACCATCCGGTTATGGTCGGCGTCGCAACTATAATCCAACAGTTTGACGCCTTCCTTTGCCCGGAAGGCGCCGGCTATTTGTTCGACCTTCTCCAGGTCTCGTCCTTCGCTGAAGTTCGGGACAGATTCTACGATCCGGTTCCAGGGATTCATCTTACGCACATGTGTTTTATAGTCAAAGAGCAGCCATAAGGCTGCTCTTTGGGAGTGTTAATAATTCTGTTTCTTGGGTTCGAAATATGCTTGCGGATGTTCGCAGGCGGGGCATTTGCCGGGGGCTGTTTTCCCGGTGTGGACGTAGCCGCAGTTGCGGCATTGCCATTCGATGGCTTCTTCTTTGCGGAAGACTTGTTCTTTTTCGAGGTTGTCGAGCAGTTTGCGGTAGCGCCGTTCGTGTTCGGCTTCTACTTTTGCGATCATTCGCCAGGCAACGGCGATGGGTTTGAAGCCTTCTTCTTCGGCTATGTCGGCGAAGGCGGGATAGAGTTCCGCCCATTCTTCGTTTTCGCCGGCAGCGGCGGCGGCCAGGTTTTCAGCCGTTGTTCCGATGACTCCGGCGGGGAAGGAGGCGGTGATTTCTACCATGCCGCCTTCGAGGAATTTGAAGAAGCGTTCGGCATGTTCTTTTTCCTGTTCGGCCGTTTCGGTGAAGACGCCGGCAATCTGTTCAAATCCTTCCTTCTTGGCCCGGCTGGCGAAGAATACATAACGGCTTCTTGCCTGCGATTCACCGGCGAAGGACTTCAGTAAATTCTGTTCGGTACGTGTACCTTTGATGCTTTTTTCCATACTCATGCTATTTTATCTGTGAAACATTAAGAGATGGAACAAATGTAGGCTATTTTTTTCGACGGTAAAGGGGAGAGACGAAAAAAGAGGCTGTCTCCTCACCGGAAACAGCCTCTTTAGATATACCTGTCTGTTGCTCTTTGGGAAAGGGTTATTTCACAAAGGGGGCTTTCAAGAGGTAGTCGGCGCAACCTTTGACACCTTCAAACTGGGTGCCTCCGGCGTAGTTTTCCAGTTCGACGTACCAGTCCTGGATGCCGTTGGCATAGGCTGTTTCGAAGATCTTCTGGAAATTCATCATGCCCGATTCGCCCAGCACGGCGACGTCTTTGATGTGAAGCAGGCGGATGCGGTTGGCGTATTTCTTCATATAAGCCACCGGGTCTTGCTGTCCCATCACGGTCCAATAGACATCGAGTTGGAAAACCACCAGCGCCGGATCGGTATTGGCCAGCATACCGTCGTAGATGATCTGCGTCCCTTCCGGATCGCGGCGACCAAAGGCGGGGCGCCCGGTAAGGGCTTCCGTTCCTCCGGGAACGACGCGGGCGAACTCGCCGTTGTGGTTGTGGTATCCCCAGATGAGGCCGCCGGCTTTGGCTATCTTGCCGGCTTCGTTAAAGACTTCGCCTACGTAGGCGACTTCCTCAACGCTGCGCGTCGACGGCTGTCCGGGCTGGACGAGGTACTTCACGCCGATGGCGGCATGGTCGTCGGTCGCCTTCTTCCAGAAATCTTTTATCTGCTGAAGGTTGTCTTTGGAGTACGGGCCGCGCACGGGGGGATTCAGGTGCGAGCTGGTGATTGTCAGGCCTGCATCGGCGGCGTACTTCTTAAAGTCGGCCAGGGGGATGCCGGGTGTAGCGGCCCGGGCCGGAGCGTTGGAAGGGCCGCCGCCGGGGAAGGCAGGAGATCCTCCGAGGGTGCCATCGGCCGAATAGCCGGCCAGTTCGAGGGTCGTATATCCCATTTGGGCTAACTTCTTCAGTCCGCCCGGCACGTCGGCATAGAGCTCCCGTCCGAGGGAATAGGTCTGCAATCCTATTTGCTTCGCATTCGTCCGGGCGACTGCCGGGAGGATAGCGTTTGCGCTACCGGCCTTGCCGGCTAAGGCGCCGCCCACAGCCAGGAGCGACGCATTGCGCAAAAATGTTCTTCTGTTTGTCATCTT
>JAISWO010000015.1 GCA_031271045.1 Tannerellaceae bacterium | reverse complement strand
AACTTATATCACCGCTTCGGTTATTGTCGAGCCTTATATAATAGACTATATCGTGGGTGGTATATAGGATGGAACAGTGCATGAACAGTAAAAAATACCTAAGCTCATCCCCCTCCGCACAGGGAGTCTTCGGAGAAGAGGGCTTGTATACATATAGTTATGAGTCTCTCACAAATGTCTGTGGGTCCCTCACAAATGTTTGTAAGCCTCTCACAAATGTCTGTGAGTCCCTCACAAATGTTTGTAAGCCTCTCACAAATGTTTGTGAGTCCCTTACAAATGTTTGTGAACCTCTCACAAATGTTTGTGAGCGCTTGAAAACCTCAGTATGAATCTCTAAAAATTAATTTTTATGGCAAATCAAAAAGATTATTTACCGTATTCGGATAAGGATTTGTCCTATTGGGTTACGAACTTCTATACGAAAATAGAAGTGAAAGCCCAGGCATGGGCTATCCCGACAGCCGAAGTGGAAGCTGTGGGAAGCGCCTTTTCTCAGTTTGCGAACTTTCTTGCCGAAGCGGAAAGCCCGGACCGGACGCCGGTCATCGTTGCAAAGAAAAACGCAGCCCGTAAGACGCTCACCGGCCTCATCCGGACGATGGTCAGGTTTCGCCTGAACAATCCGATTCTCACCGATGCAGACAGGATCGACCTCGGTCTTCACGTACGCGACACGACGTATACGCCGGTCCCCGTGCCGGAGACCCGTCCCGAACTGGACATTAAGGTGCTCGACGTCCGTCGCCTGAAGGTAGCCTTCCGCGACCAGGAGAACGAAGAAAAAGGAAGACCTTACGGCGTCAATGGCGCCGTGATCGTCTATGCCGTCCTCGACGAACCTCCTGCCGACGTTACGGCCCTCGGCCGTAGCGTGCTGGCAACCCGCACCCCGCACACCCTCGAATTTGCCGAAGGCGATCGCGGCAAAACGGTCTACCTCGCCATTTGCTGGCAGAACAACAAAGGCGAACGTGGTCCCTGGAGCGAAATTGAAAGCGCTATCGTCCCGTAAAGGCAGCGAATAGCGTAGTCTACCCCAAGCCCGCCCCTTCCGCTTACTCCCGGCAGAAGGGGGAGCTCTGACTTTCCGGGAATTTTCGACTACCCTTGCATGAATTGCATGAAACGGATACAGTCTTACATTACTTGACAAATAAATTAAAATCAACAAATCTTCAAAAAAATGATAACAGTATTAGCTTTAATTCTCTGTGTGTTGGTGCTCATCTCCAACACTGGTACTGCATCAGAAGACTATATTGCTTTTCTAATACTTTTTGTTCTTTCAATAGCTCTCGACTATTTCCTTTATCGTCAATGGCCATTTTATCGTAAGATAATTTCCAAGTTACACATAGTGAAACAGTTTGGTTTTACGGGTCTTCCTCACGCGGCATCATGCGTAACAGCGTGGTTTTACGGCTCTTCCTCACATAGACAAATTAATTATCAACAATCAAAAAATTACTAAAATGACTAAATTTCAAACCTACTATATGGTGATTGTGTCTTTTCTTTTAGTGTTAGCCATAATCGCCATTGTCGCAATTAATGAAGCTTATGTTGACGCTGTTAACGAAGCTAACAAAATTGAACTTTCTGATCTTCCTCAAATGCCTGTGCCTCTGGGCGAGGAAGAATGTTATCGTAAAACTATTCGTCAGGTACTTATTGTCACCGAATATGCCTCCCAACAAGGCTGGATTACGGAACAGCTGTGGCTAACCCATCAATCGAACTTATTAAAAACTCGTAACATTCGGGAATTGCGCCACTATTACTACCATTACATGCTCAAAGACGGTGTTTTGGCCAGATTCCTTGATGAGCACGAATTTTGTGGTATTAATGCTGTTAATTAATCAAAAATAATTATTTATGCTAACAATTATCAATCTCACTAAATCTCGTTTACCGTATAACAGGATTTGCAATGGCTATTATTTTGGTAATACTTTTATTAGCAGCTATAATAGGGATATTAATTGATTTATGAGGAAGAAAAAACAATTGGTCAGAGAGTTAGCACCGACTCACTGTGCCATTACAAATAAGGGCACATATGTTGATTATGGTGTTGATGATCCCGATGATATTTACACAGGTACTTGGGAATGGATTAATTCCAATACTATTAAGGTGGCAAGTGGTACACTGAAGCGCTGGGAATCTGGACCTGGACGGACAAATGATTACCAGTCTGAATCCGAATTACAGTTAGAGTATGAGGAAGAAGTTGAAGTTGAAGTTGAAGTTTTTGTTATGACACGTACCCGATAAAAGGAATAGTTATGTTAGTTGTGGCATTTATTTCAACAATTATCCTGATATTTCTTGCGGGTATTGTTTTGTTATTTGGTCGTTTGTTTAAATATCTGGTAAATCGCTATTCTGCGAGCACTTCTCGTCGTACTAAGCAATTATACCTTATTGGTATTTTGCTTTGGTTATTGTTTTTTTTATGGGTACTATTTATTTGGTGATACCCACTATCATTACGGGCAAAATCCGGGGCCAAATAGATGCCATTATGATATAGCAGACGCTTTTTTCCAGAAAAAAATCATAGCCGCAGCCTGTTTCCCGGGCGCGGCTTTTTTTGTGGGCAAGGCGAAAAGGGAAAAAAGATATGGAGGTAAAAATAATTGTGAAATAATTTGGTTTTATGTTTTTTGTTCTTATATTTGCCCCACATAAAAAAATTGTCGTATGTTAAGGATCATTTCACATCTGGAGTCTTTATTGAAAGGATATGATTGCGTAATCATTCCTCAATTGGGCGGATTTGTTTTGCAGGCAATTCCGGCTTCTTACGTTGCGGAAACACACCTTTTCCGTCCGATGCAAAAAGAAGTAGTGTTCAATGCCAGCCTCAAGTATGACGACGGTCTGCTGGCAGAACAATATATGAACTGCTACGGCGTGAGCTTCCAACGCGCCCGCCGCATGGTGGAAGAAGATGTGGAAGAAATCAAAGCCCTCCTGTTTAAAGAACTGAAAGTCTCGCTCGGCAATGTCGGCTCCCTGCACCGGGGAGCGGAAGGACAAATCTACTTCCAGTCGGGCGATGCCGCCCTCTTCAGCGTCGAATCGTACGGACTGACGGCTTTTAAAATGAAAACATGGGAAGCGCAGCAACGCGAAAACGAAACGCTTATCCCCCCCAAAAGAAATACATACTACTTCCCCCTCAACCGGAACTTACTGCGTGGAGTGGCTGCAACAGCCGCCGCTGTCGCATTGTTCCTGATGATCTCTACGCCGGTAAAAGAAATCAACCCGGCTTCCTATACAGCCAGTTTTGTCCCCTCTGAAATCGTAAAAACACGCAATAAGGCAAACGCAACTTTGCCCGCTACGACGGCGCCCGCCACCCCGAATGTGAAAAGAACCGTCGCGACCTCAGCAGCAACCACCACCACCACAACCACCCCGTCGACGCCTTCTGCCGCTACGGAACGGAAAGCCGGAAAAGCCATCGAAAAAAGCCCCGTCTACTACGTCGTGATCAGCAGCGTGAAGACCCGGCAACAATCCGATGAAATCATCTCAAGAGCAGAACGCGCCGGCATAAAAAGCGTAAACAAAATCATCGTTTCAGATAAAATACGCATCTACGCCGATAAATTTACGGACAAAAACAAAGCAGCAACCTATCTGGCCAAACTCCAGAAAAACCCTAAATATCAAGACGCGTGGATCTATGCGCATAACAAATAATTTTTGTTGGAATTTCACCCGGACACGAATAATAAGGAGTTTCAGGATGCCTTGCAACTGATAACTTATACCCGCCAGTCTGTATTCCTCACCGGCAAAGCAGGAACAGGCAAATCCACTTTTTTAAAATATATCTGTGGGCATACGAAAAAGAAATTCGTTGTGCTGGCCCCTACCGGAATTGCCGCTATTCAGGCCGGCGGCGTTACGCTCCATTCCTTCTTTAAACTGCCCTTCCGCCCCCTCCTGCCCGACGACCCCGACCTGAGCCTGAAAGACGGACGTATCTTCGATTTCCTGAAATACAAGAAAACCCACCGCAAACTCATCGCCGAAGTCGAGCTGATTATCATTGATGAAATATCCATGGTGAGGGCCGACATTATCGACTGTGTGGATCGCATCTTGCGCGTATTCTCCGGTAATATGCGCCTGCCCTTTGGCGGCAAACAGATTTTGTTCGTGGGCGACGTCTATCAGTTGGAACCGGTCGTCCCCGGCGACCAGCGGGATATACTGAACCTCTTTTACAGCAGTCCGTTCTTCTTTTCCGCCCGCGTATTCAAAGAAATCAACCTGGTGCCGATCGAATTGCAGAAAGTGTACCGGCAAACCGATCCCGTCTTTATAGGCGTACTGGACAAGATACGTAACAATACCGCCTGCCGCGAAGATCTGGAAATCCTGAATGCCCGCTATCTCCCGGCCTTTACGCCCCGGAATGAAGATATGTATGTCACCCTGGCCACCCGCCGCGATCAAGTGGATTATATCAATGAAAAAAAACTGAAAGAACTGGAAGGAAACGAATGTATCTGTAAGGGAGAAATAGAAGGCGATTTCCCCGAATCCTCCCTGCCTACGCAGTTGAATCTCTCCATCAAGGAACAGGCGCAGGTTATTTTTATAGATAACGACCCCAACCGCCGCTGGGTAAACGGTACGATCGGCATGATTTCGGAGATCGACGAAGAAGGCAAAGTCTACGTCGCACTGGAAAACGGCCATACGCATTATATCGAACCCACTTTATGGCATAATTACAGGTACACGTATAATGAGACGGAGAAAAAGATAGAAGAAGAGATCGTCGGCTCTTTCCGGCAACTGCCCTTGCGCCTGGCTTGGGCTATCACCGTACATAAGAGTCAGGGACTGACCTTTAGCCGGGTGGTGATCGACCTGAGCGGAGGCGTCTTTGCCGGCGGACAAACCTACGTGGCGCTCAGCCGGTGTACGTCGATGGAAGGACTGGCGCTGAAAAAGAAAATAGCCGGGCACGACATCTTCGTCCGTAAAGAGATCGTCGATTTCAGCCGGATGTTTAATGATAAGAAACTGATCGAAACCGCCATCCTGGAAAGCGAAGCAGAGCTTCTATATGCCCAGGCCAACCATTCGTTTGACAAAGGAAATATGCCGGAGGCTGTCGACGCCTTCGCCGCCGCCATAGAGAAACGAAACGAACTGACCAAACCTTCCGTCAAACGCTTATTGCGAATGAAACTGCAACGCATCAATACGCAGAAAGAAGAGATCAAACGCCTGAAGGAAGAATTATACCGGCAGCAGGAGATACAGCAAGAGTATGCACGCGAATATTACCTGATGGGAAACGAATGTATCACCAAAGCCGGCGATGCAAACGCCGCCATACGGAACTTCGACAAGGCGTTGAAGCTAAACCCTTCCTTCACGGACGCCTGGGTGAGAAAAGGAGTCACATTATTGGACCTGAAAGACTATTCTGCCGCACAAGCCTGCCTGAACGAAGCCGTCAGGCTAAGCCCGCGCTCTTTTAAAGCCCATTACAACAGAGGGAAATGCCTTATCCTTATGAAGCTCTACGAAGAGGCGATTGCCGACTTGGACAAGGCAGTTTCCATCAAAAGCAGGCACGCTGCTGCACACGAATATTTAGCCGAAGCCTATCGCGGTACGGGCGATAAAAAACAGGCTCAGCGCCATCAGGACAGAGCGGATGAACTGAGGGGAGACCTCACTTGATGATATACAGCGAACTGATCGACTCGCTGTTGCAGACGCGGCGAATGGCTTCGGCAAACATATCGGCAATGGACAGAATCTTGACCTTGTCGCACTTCTTGGAATAAGGAATAGAATCGGTAAAGATGATCTCGGTGAGCGACGACTGACCTACGCGCACCGAAGCCGGATCGGACATGACGGCATGGCTGGCGATGGCGCGTACCGACCGGGCGCCGTTCTCCATCATCAGGTCGGCCGCCTTGGTGATGGTGCCGGCCGTATCGACAATGTCGTCGACCAGCAGCACATCCAATCCTTCCACATCGCCGATAATGCGCATCTCGGCCACTTCATTGGCGCGCAGACGCGACTTATGGCAGATCACCATCGGAATCCCCAGGTATTTGGAATAACTGCTGGCACGCTTGGTGCCGCCTACGTCGGGCGTCGCAATGACTAAATTGTCTATCGCCAGCTCGCGCTTGATATAATCGAGGAAAACCGTTGAGGCATACAGATGGTCGACCGGTACATTAAAGAATCCCTGTATCTGGTCGGCGTGCAGATCCATTGAGATCAACCGGTTGATGCCGGCGGTGCCCAACATGTCGGCAATGAGCTTGGCGGCGATGGAAACGCGGGGTTTGTCTTTGCGGTCTTGCCGCGCCCAGCCGAAGTAGGGGACTACGGCAATGATGGAATGGGCCGACGCGCGTTTGGCAGCATCAATCATCAGGAGTAGTTCCATCAGATTGTCGGAATTGGGGAAAGTGGATTGTACCAGAAAAACATCCCGCCCGCGGATAGACTCTTCGTAGGAGACGGAAAACTCTCCGTCTGCATAATGCTGGATATTCATTTGTCCTAACGGACATCCGAGACTGTTGCAGATTTTTACTGCCAGATAATGGGATTCGGTTCCCGAGAAAACCAAAAAAGGAGTTTGCGCACTCATCGTTTCTTTAAATTAATATAGTTCTGAATTGTCCTGCAAAAGTACAATCATTTTGCTTCTATTAACGAATTGAAGAGGTAAAAAGCCATTTGTGGTAACATACAGGCCTTCTGTGGACGTCCCCGGAAAGCTCGTGGACGTCCCCGGAAGTATTGGCGGTGGGGGAGATAAAACTTACAGATTGTAGCTGAACCTGAGGATCCTGCCCGAAGAGGCCGGCAGGGTCAGGGGATAAGGGCAGGCGGCGGTGAGTGTTCTGATTTGCGTTTTGCCTGTCCACAGGTCGGTACATTCAGCCGCTTGATTGTCGTTGATCTCCAGGGCGACGAAAGCCTTTGTCGGGATGGATAGCCATACGGTCTGTTCTGTGTTGTCGAAATTGACGACTACCAGGATGAGGTCTTTTCCGTATTTCCGCAGGAAGGCATATTGCCGGTCGGGATTGAAGTGGGGGTTGGAGGTGTTGGCGTACATCAGGTCGTGGAAAGCGCCTTGTGTGATGGCCGGTTCGGTTTGCGCAATGTTCAGCAGTTGGGCGTATGCGTTTCGCAGGGCTTGCTGTTCGGCGGAGAGCGGTTTTCCCAAGAGCCAGTTGCGCAGGCTTTCCATGCTCCAGTAATCGAAGATGGTTGTTCGTCCGTCTCGTCCGCTGTAGCCCTCTTCGTCCATTCCCTGTTCTCCTAATTCTTGTCCGTTGTACACCATGACGGGGTTGGCGTTTATTAGGGCTGCCACCATCATTCCGGGAAGTCCGGGGCGGGCGTCGCCGGCGAAGAAGTCGGAGGCAATGCGTTGTTCGTCGTGATTTTCGAGGAAATTGAGCATCTGATGCTGTATTCCTTCCACGCTTTGCCAACAGCCGGTGATGGCGCCGGCCGGGCTGTGTCGGCAGATCACGGACCGGAGCGTATCGTAGAGCCCCACTTTGTCGTACAGATAGTCAAAATGCCCGTTTTGGAGGTAGTTCCGGTATTCTGCCGGGTTGTATATCTCGGCAATGAAGAAGAGGGGGTACTCCTTTTTGAGCTGCGGGATGACCCATCCCCAGAACTCTACGGGTACCATCTCGGCCATATCGCAGCGGAATCCGTCGACGCCTTTGCTTGCCCAGAAGCGGAGTATGGCCAGCATTTTCTGCCAGGTGTCGGGGATGGGTGAGAAGTGGGTGGTCTTTCCGTAGAGATAATCGACGCCGTAATTGAGTTTGATGGTTTCATACCAGTCGGTTTGTTCCGGGTGGGCGTCGAAGCGGTTGTTGCCTGTCGCCTTTGCAGGGAATTCGCTGTATACGAAGTCTTCGCTGGGGAGGTCGAATTTGAGTGATAGCGGATAACCGGGTATATAATAAAAGTTGTTGCCGGCATCGAAGGCGACGGAGGTGTTATCGTCCTGCCCCAGGTCTCTCACGTAAGAAAGCCGGGCATCCGACCGGTATTCGCGGGCGACATGGTTTGCCACGAAGTCGATGATGACTTTCATTCCGGCCTGATGCGTCCGTTGGATCAGTTGTTCAAATTCAACCATGCGCGAAGGTACGTCTTCGGCCAGGTCGGGGTCGACGTCGTAATAGTCTTTGATGGCGTAGGGTGAGCCTGCTTTTCCTTTCACAATGCCGGGATGGTTTTTGCGGATCCCTTGCCGGGTGTAGTCGGTCTGTGTTGCATGTTCGATGATGCCGGTGTACCAAATATGAGTGATTCCGAGGGCGTTGATCTGCCTCAGCCGGTCGTGTGTGAAGAAGGAGAATTTTCCTGTGCCGTTTTCTTGTATACTTCCGTTTTTTACCGGTGACTCGTTCAGGTTCCCGAATAAGCGGGGGAGGACTTGATAAATAATCATTTTTTTCATTTTTCTTCCGTTGTTAGAAAGTTCGTACTTCTTTGTTTCCTGTTCCATTTCCGCCCGGTTGAAGGCCTGAAGGGCGGCATCATACCCGATGTCGGCAATGGATTCGACGTTTTCCAGGTCGAATGTTTTGTAGCTGTTCGTTTCTTCGGTTTCTATCAGCAGGTCGCACATCATGCGGTCTTCCATGGTGTTGGCCCTGAAGATATAGTGATAGGAACGTTCGGCGATACCCCAGAGTGTTTGTTTGTATTTCTGCGAGATGAGCGGGCTTACGTTCACGCCGATGACCTGCTCACATTCTTCGCGGATGACCGAGACCGGGAAGTTGCGGAATAGTCCGCCGTCTACGTAATGCAGGCCGTTGATCTCTACCGGGCTGAAGATAATCGGGATGCTGCAGGAGGCGACAACGGCTTCTACGACCGGGCCGCTGCGGAACGTATGACTCCGGCCGTTATCCAGATCGGTGGTTACGACGGCCAAGGGTATCTTCAGATCTTCGAACCGTTTTGCTTTCAGGCAATGTGCGAGGAAGGAGTGGAAGCGTTTGTTGTCGAACAGGCCGTCTTTGGGGATCTGCAGTTGGGCAAATTCGGAGAACTCCCTGCCTGTAAACAATTCCTGTATGTCTGCTGCCGAGTAGCCGTCGGCAAACAAGACGCCGGCCAGCGCTCCGGCGCTTGTGCCGGCAATGATGTCGGGTCTCAGCTTGTGCTCTTCCAGCAAGCGGAAGACGCCGATATGGGCGAATCCTTTGGCGCCGCCTCCGCTGAGGGCCAGCCCTAATTTGTATCTGGGTGAATGTTGGTGAATCATATTGCGTAAAAATACTTCTGTTTGCTTTTCCAAAGATGCGTCTTTTTCTTTAATTAACACTCATAGTGGAAGAATTGTTTTACTTCTCTTGTATTTTTGCAACATTTTCGAACTTTAATCTCAAATTATTATTATCATGATTACAAACATTTTTTGGTTTATTCCGGCAGCGTCGATTCTGGCGTTGCTTTTTGCCTGGTATTTCTTCAGGCAGATGATGAAAGAGAGTGAAGGAACCCCTTTGATGGCGAAGATTGCTTCGCATGTGAGGGTGGGAGCTATGTCGTATCTCTGGCAGCAGTACAAGGTGGTGACGATGGTGTTTGCCGTGCTGGTTATCTTGTTTGCCATTATGGCTTTTGGCTTCGATGTGCAGAATCACTGGGTGCCTGTTGCTTTCCTGACGGGAGGGTTCTTTTCGGGCCTGGCCGGTTTTCTGGGGATGAAGACGGCTACGTATGCTTCTGCCCGTACGGCTCATGCCGCTTCTAAGTCGCTCAATAAGGGGTTGCAGGTGGCTTTCCGCAGCGGCGCCGTGATGGGGCTGGTGGTCGTAGGGCTGGGGCTGTTTGATATTTCTTTCTGGTATCTGTTCCTGAACTGGATGATTCCGGCCGAAGCAGTCGATCCGACGCATAAGCTGGCGATTATTACGACAACCATGCTGACCTTCGGTATGGGCGCATCAACGCAGGCGCTCTTTGCCCGTGTGGGAGGCGGTATCTATACGAAAGCAGCCGACGTGGGCGCTGACCTGGTAGGGAAAGTAGAAGCCGGTATCCCGGAAGATGATCCGCGCAACCCGGCGACGATTGCCGACAACGTGGGTGACAACGTGGGTGATGTTGCCGGTATGGGTGCCGACTTGTACGAATCCTACTGCGGATCCATCCTGGCTACGGCCGCCCTGGGCGCTGCCGCTTTTGCCTCGACAGGCAATGTGGAGCTTCAGTACAAAGCCATCATGGCGCCGATGCTGATTGCCGCTGTGGGCATTGTCCTTTCCATCATCGGCATCTTTGCCGTACGGACGAAGGAAGATGCCGGTGTCAAGCAATTGCTGAAAGCCTTGTCTACGGGAACCAATCTCAGTTCCGTACTGATTGCCGTTTCCTCCTTCGCCATTCTTTATCTGTTGGGTGTTGAAAATTGGCTCTGGCTGGGATGCTCTGTGGTTGTCGGTTTGCTGGTAGGGATTGTGATCGGGCAAGCCACCGAGTATTATACCTCGCAGTCTTATAAACCTACCCAGCGCGTATCGGCCTCCGGACAAACCGGGCCGGCTACCGTTATTATCTCCGGTCTCGGCTTGGGTATGCTCTCTACGGCGATCCCCGTATTAGCTGTTGCCATAGGGATCATAGCCTCCTTCCTCTTTGCCTCCGGATTCGATTTCAGCAATACCACGCAAGGACTTTACGGTATTGGGATTGCTGCCGTAGGTATGCTCTCCACCTTAGGTATCACGCTGGCTACCGATGCGTACGGCCCGATTGCCGATAATGCCGGCGGGAACGCAGAAATGGCCGGACTGGGCAAGGAAGTACGCAAACGTACCGATGCCCTCGACTCCTTAGGGAATACAACCGCTGCCACAGGAAAAGGCTTTGCTATCGGCTCGGCCGCTCTGACCGGTCTGGCCTTGCTGGCTTCTTATATCGAAGAGATCAAGATCGGTCTGATCCGCTTGGGAGAAACTACATTGGTTATTGGCGAACGCTCCGTCGAAATAGCGAAGGCTACCTTCACCGACTTTATGGCTTACTACGACATCACGCTGATGAACCCCAAGGTGTTGGTAGGTATTTTCCTCGGCTCTATGATGGCCTTTGTGTTCTGTGGTCTGACCATGAACGCCGTTGGCCGTGCTGCCGGACACATGGTGGAAGAAGTACGCCGCCAGTTCCGCGAAATAAAAGGTATCCTGACCGGTGAAACAGAACCTGATTACGCTCGTTGCGTGGAAATATCCACCAAAGGCGCCCAGAAGGAAATGATCGTACCCTCTGTCCTGGCCATTGTGACGCCGATACTGACGGGGCTGATCTTCGGCGTGACCGGCGTTGTTGGACTCTTGATCGGCGGTTTGAGCACCGGCTTTGTCCTGGCAGTCTTTATGGCCAATGCCGGAGGAGCTTGGGATAACGCCAAGAAGTACGTCGAAGAAGGCAACTTCGGAGGCAAGGGTGGCGATGTGCACAAAGCTACCGTCGTGGGCGATACCGTAGGCGATCCTTTCAAAGATACCTCCGGTCCGAGCCTGAATATCCTCATCAAACTGATGAGCATGGTCGCCATCGTGATGGCCGGCCTGACCGTCGCCTGGAGCCTCTTCGGTTGAGGCACGTTGACGAAGGCCGGACCTTTGCTGAACATTCTCAGCCGCCCGGCTGCAAAAGTTCAGCCGTTCGGCTGAGAAAGTTCAGTCGCCCGGCTGAGAAAGTTCAGTCGGGCGGCTGCAAATATCCGGTCGTTTGCCGGAAGATCTTCCTAACTTAAACAACCTCCCCCTTATGACCTGTTTTACACATACTTTCCCCAATGGCTTGCGCTTGATACACCTGCCTTCCGACTCGCCGGTCGCCTACTGCGGATTTGCTGTGAACGCCGGCGCCCGCGACGAAGATCCCGGCGAATACGGACTGGCGCATTTTGTCGAACATCTCCTCTTCAAAGGTACCGCCCGGCGGAAAGCCCGGCATATCCTGAACCGCATGGACTCTGTCGGCGCAGAACTGAACGCCTATACAACCAAGGAAGATACCTTCGTCTATTCCGTCTTTATGGAAGAACACTTCGGCCGCGCCTTCGAGCTGCTGACCGACATCGTTTTCCGCTCCACCTTCCCCCCTGCGGAGATAGAGAAGGAAATAAACGTCATCCGCGACGAAATCGAAACCTATAATGACAATCCCTCGGAACTGATCTTCGACGAATTTGAAGACCTCCTCTTCTGCGGGCATCCCCTGGGGCATAATATCCTCGGAAACGAAGACTCGCTCCGGAGCTTTACCTCTGCGGCAGGGCTTGACTTCACCCGCCGCTTCTACCTGCCCTGCAATATGGTCTTCTTCTCGATGGGACGCTTTCGGCCGGAGAAAATACTCCGCCTGGCGGAAGAGGCCTGGAACGGAAGCTGCTCCCCTGTGCCCCTGCATCGCCGTACGCCGCCCCCCGTGCTCCCGGCGCAAAACAAATGCCTGTCGAAGGAGACGCACCAAACGCACCTCATCCTCGGTGGAACGGCTTACAGTATGTATGAAGACGACCGCAAGCGCATCGCCCTCTTTCTGCTCAACAGCCTGCTGGGAGGAGGCATGAACAGCCGGCTGAACCTTGCGTTGCGCGAAAAACATGGATTGACCTACGGCGTAGAGTCGAACCTGACCGCCTATACGGACACCGGCCTGGCTTCGATCTATTTCGGCACAGACGCCAAACATGTCGGCAAGGCGCTCCACCTGGTCGGCAAAGAACTGAGCCGGGTGTGTGAAACCCGGCTCTCGACCTCTCAGTTAGCAGCCCTCAAAAAGCAGGTGAAAGGACAGATGGCCCTGTCGGCCGATAATCGCGAAACCCTCTTCCTCTTCCTCGGTAAACAATTCCTCCACCACGACCGCTATGAAACCCTTCCCGAAGTGTTTGCAAAGATAGAGCGTATCTCCGCCGGCGAAATCCTCGAAGTCGCCAACGAAGTCTTTGCCCCTGCCCGTTTATCGGGTCTGACGTATGACTAAGAACTGTTCCAGCCTCCGGAAAAGACTGCTCACAGCATGGTTCGTGAGCGAGAAATACCAGATCATCGGAATAAAGCAAAACAGGAAGCGCTTGGATGAGTACGACATGACGTTATGAATCGTGTCCCATTTGTAATCAATCTGGTAGAGAACCATCATGTAGAAAAGCATCGACAACCCGATGCCCAACAATAGCCACAGGCTGTCTCTTTTCCTGACCAGAAACCAAAGGTTGGCCAGGAAAGCAATCAGGAAGACGATGAATGTCCATCCGTAATACAGCGTATTTGTATACAGCAACCACATATAGGATGAGATAGTCCCTATCTTCTCTGCATCCCAGAACGGATGAGTGATGGCAATGCTCTCGGCATACAATCCGTTCAGCTTCGAGTACAGAGTCCAAACAACCAGCGGCACAAAAGCCAGCAGGGACGACAGCGCCGGGCCCCGGTATTGCTTCCTCCGCAAGGCGTCGACCCACAGCAACAGCATGACGGCACCGGTAAACACAATCCCTTCCGTGCGGCACAGGATATTCCCCCCCAGCAAAGCTCCGCAAAGCAACAAGTCTTTCTTCTCCCTGGTTCGGAACCAGAGCGACATATAGATAACGCTCAGGGAAGCAAAAACGGCATGGATCACATTCGTCATCGACAGGGACGAGAAGCCCAGCATTTCGGGCGTCAGCAGCACAAAGAAGGTAGCAACGGCAGCTCCCGTCCGTCCGGCTACCCGCAACGTGGCTCCGTAAAAGGCCACCAGGAAGCACAGATACATCAGGCCGGGAATGATCTTCGACGTTGCAGCTCCCAGCGCATAGACATACGCATAACTGAGCTGCACCAAAGGGGCATAGGTGATACTGCTGGCCGGCCCGTGGATGTCCGGCATATAGCTTGCATCGAAGAGGCTGATTCCTTTGAAGGTCTGCTCCTGGGCTGCGATATAGCCGATCGTATCGAAGGCCGTCAGGCTGTCGCGGTCGGAGGGCGGGAAGTACATACATTTGGAGAAGTTCATATACTCCGCATAAGCCGTGGCTAAGATAAAGAGCAGCCATACTAAGTTGGCGCCTTTCAGCGAAGGCAGCAAGGCCGGCTCCCGCAGGGATGCGAAAGCGTCTTTACGATAGAAATAGACAAAGGCGCACAGGCCTGTTACAAGCAACGCCTGGGTAGTCAGAAGGGGCGCTGCCGCCAAGGGTATATGTGCCTGGTCGAGCAGCAGCATCAGGAAGCAGGTGAGCGCCATCCCAAGCGGGAAGGATAAGCCTGCCTTTTCGATCAGCGTAAATTTCACCGAAAGGCAATGAATAAAGATAAAGCCTGATGCGATAGTAAGAAAGAGGCCGAGGTATAGCATAATGATCAACGATTAAGGGGTAATACACCGTGTTCGATAGGGGTCTCTATTTCGTACTTCAATCGTTCGAGGCCCCGCCCGTTGACGATAGCTACGTGGGTGATGTCTTTGGCGTAGCGATTGGTTTCCATTTCCGAAGGGAGCACTAATTTGCGGGGATAGAGGAAGCGCAAGCCGAATGTTTTGTTGGCAATATCTTGCTTGAAAGGGCTTTCAATGCCTTCGGGGAAGAAGTCTTCGCGGGCGGGATAAAGGATGACGGCGTCTTCGGGCGTCGAGTTTTTCACGAACTGTAGGTAGGCGTAGTCATTGCCTAATTTCTGTTCGTTCCTCTGTTCTATCGTCAGGTTGGGATATGCCCGGATGGTGGCCATATTGCCTTTGAGCAGACTGTGATAGGCCCAGTTGTATCCTTGCTGCACTTCTAAGCATTTGGACAGGAGAAATCCTGCTACAAGGGCGAGCGCTATGTTTTTCACCACACCTGCCGGGGAGATGCCCGTCTGCTGTGGTTGTTTAGCCTGTGGCGGGCTTTTCGGTTTGTAGTTCTTGTTGCTGTTATGTTTTCCCATAGATTTGATATGTTTCTGCTTTATTGTAGCCATCGTTTATTTGATGAACCGGTACTTCAGGAGCGTCCAGATGGCTTCGACGCCGTCGTGCCATTTTATTTTCTTGCCTTCCTGGGTGCTGCGTGGGTAGTAGTGGATGGGTAGTTCCTTGATCTTGTAGCCTAACTTCGATACTTTGGCCGTTACTTCGGGGCAAAACTCGAAACCGGTGCATCGCAGGGGGATAGACTTCAGGAGAGTGGTGTCGAACATCTTGTAGCAGGTGGGTTCGTCGGTCAGATGCTGGAAGAACAAAATGTTTGTAGCCCACGAGACCAGCCTTCCTCCCAAGTAGAAGGACTTGGACAGGTGCGTGTTCTCTAAGTTGAGGAACCGCGAGCCGTATACGACCTTGGCGTCATTGGCCATTAAGTACTCCAGCAGCGGATTCAGGTCTTCCGGGTCCAATTCCAGGTCGGCGTCCTGGATGACGACATAATCGCCCGTCACCAACTGTAGTCCTGTCCGGATGGCCATGCCTTTGCCGGAGTTGACCTCGTGCCGGGTATACTTGATGGATGCGTCCGGATGGCGGTTGATCACTTCCTTGGCGATGGCTTCGCTCCTGTCGCGCGAGCAATCGTTGACGATAATGATTTCTTTCCCTGCCCCGTTTGACAACTCTAAGTGGATCACTTTCTCCAGAAGGTGTTCCAGTGTCGATTCTTCATTATAAACGGGAATAATGATTGATAATGTTTTGTAATCGTTTTCCATTCTTTAATAATAGCCCCCAAAGATAGCAAAAACTCCGTTGTCTGCTAAAGTTTCCTTTCCGGATGTTGATTATTCCTAAAAGCAGCTTCTATATAACCTGCTTCATGTTCGAATTTATGGGCCTATGACGTTTCGCGTGGGAACCCCTCATCTTTTGCCGGAGCCTCGTTGAATTACAAGCTGCTTTTACCCACATTCTTTCGTTATAGAACCATATTTGTGGCGATCATTTCAACTTTCTTGCTTCCATTTCGGATGATTGTGGTTGCAAAGCAAGAACGGTCAGTGTCGATATCAAAAATAATCGTTACTTTTGTTTGCTTTTATAAATAGTTATAATAATAAACAAAACAATATGAGGATTGCAACAAACAAATTTGTCTCAGTGATTTATGATTTAAATGTGGGAGAAGAGGACGAGCGTGAATTAATGGAAAAAGCGACGAGGGAAGCGCCTTTGAGCTTTCTTTTCGGCACGGGGTCGATGCTCCCGGCTTTTGAAGATGAATTAGCAGGATGTAAAGTCGGCGACAAGTTCAAATTTACGATATTCCCTTCCGATGCCTATGGAGAATACAATGAGGAGTATCTGATGGAATTACCCAAAACTGTGTTTGAAGTAGACGGACAGTTTGATGCCGAGATGGTGAAAGAAGGAAATATCGTTCCGATGGTCGATTCAGACGGCAACCGCTTGAATGGTTCGGTCATGGAAGTGAAAGGAGATACAGTATGTATCGACTTTAATCATCCTTTGGCAGGAGAGACCTTGCACTTTTCGGGAGAAGTGATCGATGTGCACGATCCTACGCAGGAAGACTTGGCAAGCCTCTCATCTGGCGGCTGCGGATGTGGTGATGATGATTGCGGTACGTGCCAAGGCTGCCATTGACTCCTGTATGTTCAACTCTTTCGGAAATGTATTCCGGCTAACAACCTTTGGCGAATCACATGGTAGCGCCATTGGAGGTGTTATTGATGGTTGTCCGCCGGGTGTCTGGCTGGATATGGATTTTATCCGGAAAGAATTAAACCGGCGCAGGCCTGGACAATCCGGATTGACGACCCCGCGCAAAGAAGCCGATGAGGTAACGTTCCTTTCAGGTATATACGAAGGGAAGACGACAGGAACACCGATCGGATTTCTCGTGCTTAATGAAAATCAACATTCTTCGGATTACGATGACTTGAAAACGGTTTACCGTCCGTCACATGCTGATTACACCTATCAGCAAAAATACGGCATCAGGGATCCCCGCGGCGGCGGTCGTTCATCGGCACGCGAAACCGTAGCCCGTTGCGTGGCGGGCGCCATTGCCAAAATCGTATTGCAAGACTATCGTATCACTATCCGCGCATACACGTCGCAAGTAGGAACGATCCGCTTGAAAGGCTCATATAACGATTATGATTTGAGTCTGGCGGAGACGAATCCGGTGCGTTGCCCGCATCCGGCAACGGCTTTGGAAATGGAAGCCCTTATTAAGGAAGTAAAAGCCCAGGGTGATACGATTGGAGGCATTATCAGTTGTGTTATCCAGGGCACACCCGTCGGCATAGGCGAACCGGTGTTCGGCAAATTGCAGGCCGCCCTGGCTCATGCCATGCTAACCATTAATGCCGCCAAAGGATTTGAATACGGAGATGGCTTTGAAGCGGCGCTTTATCGAGGCTCCGAGCATAACGATCGTTTTTACAACGATAAAAGCCACGATCAAGAAATGATCCGTACCCGGACAAACTATTCCGGCGGGATTCAGGGAGGCATATCTAATGGCGAAGACATCTATTTTCGCGTGGCATTCAAAGCTGTGGCAACCCTGCTGACGGAACAGGAAACGGTAACGGTGGCTGGCGAAGTAACCACACTGAAAGCCCGTGGCCGCCACGATCCCTGCGTCCTCCCCCGCGCAGTCCCGATCGTAGAATCCATGACTGCAATCACACTTTTGGATTATTTGCTGATTCAAAAAGCAAGATAATATGAGGAGAATCCTTACATTTGCGAGTTATTGACAATTTCAGGTACTTATCAACAGGTACTATTGTTATGTGTATATTTATATGTAGCTTTGTACACGAATTAGTTAGACAAACATTAATATGGGAAAAATTATTGCAATTGCAAACCAAAAAGGTGGTGTAGGAAAGACTACTACTACAATTAATTTAGCTGCGTCGCTGGCCGTTCTTGAGAAGAAAGTGCTTGTCGTGGATGCCGACCCTCAGGCGAATGCCTCGTCAGGCTTAGGTGTGGATATCCGGAGTGTGAATCTGTCTATTTATGAATGTCTCATCAATGGAGATGAACCATCCAGCGCAATCGTTTCGACGGAAGTAGAGCGATTAGACGTTATCCCGTCGCATATAGACTTGGTCGGCGCCGAAATTGAAATGCTGAATATGGAAAACCGGGAACAGATCTTGAAGCGCGTCCTGCTCCCCCTGAAAGATAAGTACGATTTCATTCTAATTGATTGTTCTCCCTCGCTGGGATTAATTACCGTCAACGCCCTCACAGCAGCGGATTCCGTTATGATTCCCGTACAATGCGAATATTTTGCATTGGAAGGAATCAGCAAACTGCTTAATACAATCAAAATTATTAAATCCAAGCTGAACCCTGCCCTTGAAATAGAAGGATTCCTTCTCACGATGTATGACGCCCGTCTACGCTTGGCTAATCAGATATATGAAGAAGTGAAACGCCCGTTCCGTGATTTGGTCTTTACCACCGTTATCCAGCGTAACATCAAACTGAGCGAGGCTTCCAGCTACGGTAAGCCAGTCTTATTGTATGACGCAGAATCTAAAGGATCATTGAACCATATACAGTTGGCACAGGAATTAATTGATAAGAATAAGATATGATGGTGACAGTAGGTAGAAAACCGGGTCCGTTGGGCAGAGGATTGGGTTCATTGCTTTCCGATGCAGTCGTATCTACAAGCGGCTCGTCCTCAATCGGCGAAATAGAGTTGAGCAAGATACATCCTAATCCGGATCAACCCCGTTCCGTATTTGACGAAGAAACGCTGGAAGAACTTGCAATCTCTATCCGTTCTAAAGGTGTTATCCAGCCGATTACCCTGAAAGAAGTAGGCCCTGAAAGCTATATGATCATCTCCGGCGAGCGCAGGTATCGCGCCTCTTTGAAGGCTGGACTAACGCATATCCCTGCCTATATCAAAACAGTAGACGACGATAGCATCGTGGAAATGGCGCTGATTGAAAACATCCAGCGAGAAGACTTGAACGCCATTGAAATCTCGCTGGCCTACCAGAAACTAATCGAATATTATAACCTGACGCAGGAGCAACTCAGCGAAAGAATAGGGAAGAAACGTACAACAATAACCAATTATCTCCGCTTGCTGAAACTGCCGGCCGTGATACAGGTGAGCTTGAAAGATAAGAAAATTGATATGGGGCATGCCCGCGCATTGATTCCGGTAGAAGACCCCGAAGTGCAACTGGCTTTGTTCGAACAGATATTGAGCGAAGGACTTTCCGTCAGGATGGTGGAAGAATTAGTCAGAGGCATAGCCGCAGGAGAAGAGCTCTCCCCAAAACAACCGCAAAAAGAAGAAAAGAAACAAGCCCGAAGCCCCATACTCCCAGACGATTACAAACAGTTGAAAACACATTTATCGAACTTTTTTCATACTAAAGTGCAACTAACATATAATGAAAAAGGAAAAGGAAAAATCAGTATCCCATTTGCTTCAGAGGAAGAATTGGTACAACTGATGTATCTATTTGACAAGTTGAAATAAAAACAGGAGAGGGAATGATACAGGCAGCGACAAAGATATGTATTCTGTTATTTCCTATATGTTGTTGGTTGGGTCTCCCTGTAAAAGGGAATGCCCAGGAAGTTAATGACAGACAGGTAACGGATACGCTGACCAGCGAGCCTCCTGACTCACTTATCCTGACTGTACTGGCTACGGCTGATTCGATAGCGATGCAGACAATTACATTCCCTCCTGACAATGTCTTTAAACCCAATTCGACGAAAGCGGTTTTGTGGTCGCTTGTTCCTGGAATGGGGCAGGTGTACAATCGGAAATATTGGAAACTGCCTTTTGTCTATGGTGGATTTATGGGGTTTATGTATGCCGTTACCTGGAATGGGAAAAATTACCAGGACTATTGGGGAGCCTATCAAAGCATTATGACCGATTCAGAGGCATATAATAACTTGATTAAAGAAAGCAATGGCGAGAATGTGGAATATGAGTTCAATAAGGCATGGACGGATTTTTTACCGAATGCCGATCATAAATCGGCAGTGAATAACGTAAATTACCAGAATCTGTTCAAAAATAGAAAAGACTATTTCCGGCGCAATCGCGACTTGTCTATTATTCTTACGGTAGCCTTCTACTTCGTTTGTATGGTAGATGCTTACGTGGATGCCGAATTGTTTGATTTCGATATCTCTCCGGATTTATCCATGCGGGTTGAGCCTGTGCTTTCGCCAGGAACGCGTTTCGACGCACGGAATGTCGGAGTAAGTTGTAGTATAATGTTCTAAATTTAGCAGTCAATATGAAGAAGATGTATTATATGACCGTTATATTGGGTTTGACGGTTTCTCTTTTGCCCCAGGAAAGCCAGGGAGAGGTGTTGCCCAAAGATACCCTTTGGGAAGACATTGGATTGATTCCTGAAAGTTTAGATGCCAATGTAGATAGCTTGCTGCGCACCTGGCATGTTCAGTATTTCTCCAAAACGGATGCGTTTTGCCACGACGAAGATGAGAATGTCCGCTTTTCCGACGAAGTGTTTAAAGAACGTCTGGAAAGATTGCCGCATATCATCCCCATGACCTATAATGCCCTTGTGCGCAAAAGTATTGATTTGTATACCGACCGTCGCCGCAACTTAGTGCGCTATATGTTGGGAATGGCGGATTTCTATTTTCCGGTCATAGAACAAGTACTCGAAGAATATAATCTCCCTTTGGAATTAAAATATCTGGTAGTCGTAGAGAGTGCCCTGAATCCCGTAGCCGTATCAAGAGTGGGCGCCTGCGGACTCTGGCAGTTTATGCTACCAACCGGCAAAAACTATGGGATGGAGATAAACAGTCTGGTAGACGACCGTCGTGATCCAGTCAAATCTACCCATGCCGCCTGCCGTTATTTTATGGATATGTACAATATTTATGGAGACTGGCATTTGGTCATCGCTTCCTATAATTGTGGCCCAGGGAATGTAAATAAGGCTATACGTCGTTCGGGAGGAAAAAGGGATTTCTGGAAAATCTATCCCTACTTGCCCCGTGAAACCCGCTCCTATGTGCCCCTGTTTATCGCAGCCAGCTATGTGATGAACTATTATTGCGATCATAATATATGCCCTATACAAACGAATCTGCCTTTAGCCACGGATACGGTTATGATAAGCAAGATGCTGCATCTGCACCAGGTCGCCGAGATGTTGCAGATAGATGTCGAACTGCTTAGGATACTAAATCCACAATACCGGCGCGATATTGTACCGGGGCATAGTAAACCTTCCGTCTTGAAGCTCCCTGCCGTAGCTACCTACAGTTTTGTCGACAAAGAAGATACTATTTACGCCCACCGGATGAACGATTTGCTTGCCGATTATCGATCTGCAGCAAACGGAACCTCCTCTACGCGCGAACAGATTACACATGTGGTTCAATCCGGTGAAAACATCGTTAGAATAGCTGATAAATACGGTGTGACAGCACAGGAAATACGACGCTGGAACGGATTAAAATCGAATAATATTGCCGCCGGAAAACGCTTGCGCCTCAATGTTGATAACGGTGGAATTGCTTTTGCCCAAAATACGAAACAACCCAAAGCAGAAACAAAGCCCGCGAAGACGACAACTGCAACTACAACTACAACCGCCGCCGCAAGCACTGCTTCCCAACCGCAAGCCCTCTCCTCGTCGGAAAGATATGTTACCTATAAAGTGAAATCCGGCGACTCGCTGTATTCTATTTCCAGAAAATATCCGGGAGTATCGGCTACTGTCTTGCAAAAAGCAAACAACCTTTCCACCACTAATATTAAGCCAGGACAAATATTAAAAATTCCAGTAGGATGACCGAAGAAGAATTATTGATACAAAAAGAATTTGATGAGTTACTGAACGATTATATCAACTCAAATCATCGCCGAAAAGTTGAACGTATCACAAAAGCGTTCAACTTTGCTAATCATGCACATGCCGGAGTGAAAAGATTAGACGGAGACCCTTACATTATGCACCCGTTGGCTGTCGCTCGCGTGGTATGCAGTGAAATGGGATTAGGTTCTACATCCATTTGCTCTGCTCTCTTGCACGACGTGGTGGAAGATACCGAATATACGGTGGACGACATCAAAAATATGTTTGGAGAAAAAATCGCTCAAATTGTCGACGGGCTGACCAAAATATCCGGAGCTATATTTGGAGAACAAGCCTCGGCGCAGGCGGAAAACTTCCGCAAACTGCTCCTGACCATGAATAACGATATTAGGGTGATACTCATTAAAATTGCCGACCGTCTGCATAATATGCGAACATTGGGTTCCATGCTCCCAGCCAAACAATATAAGATAGCAGGCGAAACCCTTTTTTTATACGCCCCGTTGGCACATCGCCTGGGGCTTTTCGCTATCAAGACGGAACTGGAAGATCTGAGCTTCAAATACGAACACCCTCAGGAATATGCATTCATACATGAAAAGCTGAAAGCAACAGAAAAATCGCGCATGCTGCTCTTTGACCATTTTGCCGAACCTGTCCGTACGAAACTCGATAAAATGGGACTTACTTATGAGATGCGTGCCCGTGTGAAATCGGCTTATTCAATCTGGAATAAGATGCAGAGCAAGGGGGTGGCTTTTGAAGATATTTATGACTTATATGCTGTTCGCGTTATCTTTGAACCCCTGCCGAATGTGGACGAAAAGAACCTTTGCTGGGATATTTATTCGGTGATTACCGATATTTACCGCATACGGCCTGATCGTATCCGGGACTGGGTGAGTCGCTCGAAAGCCAATGGATACCAGGCTCTCCATCTTACAGTTATGGGGCCTGACGGACAATGGATAGAAATACAAATCCGTAGCCGGAGAATGGATGATATTGCGGAAAAAGGCTTCGCCGCTCATTGGAAATACAAAGAAAACAATGTAGAAGAAGATACCGAATTGGATAAATGGCTGCAAACCATTACCGAAATATTAGAAAGCCCCGATCCGAACGCGTTGGACTTCTTAGATACAATCAAATTGAATCTCTTTGCCTCCGAGATATTTGTTTTCACCCCCAAAGGTGATATTAAAACACTGCCGCAGGGGGCTACCGCGCTGGACTTTGCATACGCCTTGCATACCAATATCGGGAATAAATGTATCGGAGCAAAAGTAAATCACCATTTGGCGCCGCTCAGTCATCGCCTGTCAAGTGGTGACCAGATAGAAATTTTGACTTCGCGTTCGCAGGAGCCGCAACCGGAATGGCTTAATTTTGTCACGACTGCCCGGGCGCGTACAAAAATCGACTGGTCTCTCAAGCGTATGAAGAAAGAGGGAGCGAAAAAAGGGGAAGAAAAAGTGATAGCCATTCTCAAAAAAGCAGACGTAGAAATCAACACTACCAATATGGATAAGCTGACGCTCCTTTTCAGTTTCCGTAAACGGGAGGATTTCTTTTATTCGGTGGAGAAAGGGGATGTGATACTTCCGGATAATATCAAGAAACTATTGAAGAAGAATACCGGTAATACCCTGGTTAAATATGTAAGGAATGCATTAGGAATGGTTCCGAAAAATTCAAACGTCAGTCAACTTCCCTCTCCGGAAGGGAAAAAAGAGAAAGCCAAATTCGACAAATCAAAGCCTTACATCCTTAGTGAAGAAGACTTTGAACATAATTACGTTATCGCACAATGCTGCAAACCCATACCCGGAGACGATGCCTTCGGTTTTATCAACGACGATAACACTGTCGTTGTGCATAAGCGTTCATGCCCGATCGCCATGCGATTGAAAAGCAGTTTCGGCGAACGCCTTCTTTCCACCGAGTGGAGTAACCATCGGAACGCCTCGTTCGAAGCGACGCTCGAAGTAAAAGGTATTGATTCTATGGGCGTATTAAACACTATCACCAAAATCATCTCCGATGATTTCAATGTAAATATCCAGCGTCTCCTGATAGAAGCCAAAGACGGAGTATTCGAAGGTAAAATAAAACTGAAGGTGCATAATGTGGAGGATCTGCAACAATTGTGTGTAACCCTTTCTAAAATTGAAAACATAAAGTCAGTAGGACGTGTCGCCGATTAAGGGCTATGAAGATTGGACATATTGATTTGGGAGAATATCCGGTATTACTGGCGCCGATGGAAGATGTGACCGATATATCCTTTCGCTTGATGTGCAAACGCTTTGGAGCGGATATGGTCTATACGGAGTTTGTGTCGAGTGATGCGTTGATACGCCACGTGAATAAGACAAAACTAAAATTAACCATCTCTGCCGACGAACGTCCCGTAGCTATACAATTATATGGGAAAGACGCCAGTTCGATGGCTGAGGCGGCTCAAATCTGTGAAGAAGCACATCCTGACATAATAGACCTCAACTTTGGATGCCCGGTAAAGAAAGTGGCCGGTAAAGGAGCCGGAGCAGGCATGCTCCGCAACATCCCTTTAATGCTCGAAATAACGAGAAAAGTAGTCGATGCCGTGAAGATACCGGTCACCGTAAAAACCCGTTTGGGCTGGGATACCGACAATCTGATCATTGCTGATCTGGCGGAAAAGCTTCAAGATTGTGGGATCGCGGCGCTTTGCATACATGGACGCACGAGAAGCCAGATGTATACCGGTTTGGCCGACTGGACTTTCATCCGTCGGACCAAAGAAAACCCTTACATTCATATTCCCATTATAGGCAATGGAGACATTGATTCGGCTGAAATCTGCAAAGAACGTTTCGATACATGCGGCGTCGATGCCGTAATGGTAGGAAGGGGAAGTATTGGACGACCCTGGATATTCCGGGAGATAAAGCATTACATGGAAACAGGGAGCAAACTACCCAATGAAGACTTTTCGTGGTATCTGAACGTCCTCAAGGAACAAGTTCTCCAAAGCGTCGAACGCCTCGACGAACGCAGAGGAATCCTGCATATTCGCCGGCATTTGGCTGCCACCCCGATTTTTAAACATATTCCCGATTTTAAAAAGACACGTGTTGAGATGCTTCGTGCAGAAAATGTAAACAGTTTGTTTGGCATCATGGACAGCATAGACAGACACTCTGGAATGAAAAATTGATACATATTCTATATGATATGTTACAAAAATGAGTGTTTTGGTGAGAGAAATGTGCTATATTTGCATAGAGTTTTTTTCATAGTATTTTAGATCTAAGGTTAACAAGTCTTTGTAAAGAAGGAATCGAGAGATTGTTTTTTTGGAAAGCACAAAAACCATCCATATCCGGATGGTTTTTTGTGTGCCCTGTGCATGGATTAATCCCTTTATTGTGGCCTGTTCTTTATCCCAGGTGGTGTGGGAGGTTGGAAAACAAAAGTAGGAGGAAATGTTTTTATTTCCTCCTACTCGTTGTGCGTCAGCGCAGGATCTTTTTCACCCAGCCGCTGCTGCCTTGAATGATCAGGAGGCCTTGCGGGAGGTGGTCGATGCGGTAGATGGCTTCGCCGGAGGCTTTCTGGGCGGTGTAGACCAGGGAGCCGTTGGCGGTGTAGATGGCGATCTGTTCGGCACGGGGCGTGTGAACGATCAGGGAGCCGTTGGCGTAATAGACCGAAACTCCGTCAACGACCGGCTGGATGCCGTCTGTGCCGCCGCGGGTGAGCTGTACCGTGATCTCGTCTTCGCGGATGACGGTGTTATCGCTCAACTGTACTTCTACGCTTGTCAGCTTCGCTTCGTAGGCGCCGGTGGCGACTGATTCGTCGATCGTATAGGCGACGTCGACTAAGTTGCGGTAGGTGGTGACGGCGCGCAGGCTGCGGGTGGCTTTCAGGCTGATGTCGAACTTCCAGGTGTTGCCCGTTTGCAACGTGATGGACAGTTGGTAATCATCCATCAGGTCGGTGGCTAAGGAGGTGGCCTCCTGGTTCAGGGTGAAGCCGTTGGGCAGGGTCAGGACGAAGGAGGCTGTGAAGGTTTCCTCGGTCGGCAGGCTGAGGGATATTTCGATCACACCGTCGTTGCCTTCCGGTGCAGGTGTTTCGACAACGACGGTCGGCTCTTCCACCG
This sequence comes from Tannerellaceae bacterium, assembly GCA_031271045.1. GTDB lineage: Bacteria > Bacteroidota > Bacteroidia > Bacteroidales > Tannerellaceae > DFXE01. The sequence goes on along the minus strand of JAISWO010000015.1, from coordinate 46,217 downwards.
TGACGGTGCAGGAGGCGGTGTAGCTGCCTTCGATGGTACGGACGGTGATGGTGGTGGTTCCCGGCGCTATGGCTGTGACTAAGCCGTCGGCTACGGTGGCTACCTGCTGGTCGGACGACGTCCATGCGACAGTCTTATCATCGGCATCTGAGGGCAGAACCTCTGCTGTCAGTTGGAACGTCCCTTGCGTTTTGATTGTGATACTGCTTTCGTTCAGCCATACGCTTTGGGGCAAGATCACTTCCGGTTCCGGTTGCGGTTCGGGCTCGGGTTGCGGCTCTACGATCGTGCCGAAGTCCGTCCATACGTTGGCGTCCTCGTAGGCTGCCTTCGTGCCGGCGGGGACGTGCAGGGTGGTGGCGGGGAGGTCCAATCCATAAAACACATAATCTGGAATTGAAAGAGGCGTTGCCCATTCGACCGAAACATCGGTCAGGGTTGAGAACGAAAAGGCACTGGCCCCTATATTTGTCACGCTTGCGGGAATTGTAATGGAAGTTATGCTGCAACCGGCAAAGGCCCCTTTTTCAATCGTTGTCACAGTGTTAGGAATGTCGTAAGTTCCGGATTTCCCTCCCGGACATAGGATCAACGTCGTCTTATCCTTATTGAATAAAACGCCGTCCTCTGAGGAAAATGAAGGATTTCCTGCATCCACGGTGATGGAGGTCAGGGTGTTGCACTGAAGGAAAGCCGATACTCCGATTGTTGTTACGCTTGCGGGAATTGTAACGGAAGTTATGCTGCCTCCGGCGAAAGCATAGTTTGCGATCGTCTGCACTCCGCTGGGAATGGTATAAGACCCGGTTATTCCTGCCGGATACTGTACCAATATCGTCTTATTCTTGTTGAACAATACGCCGCCGTCTGAGGAATAAGATGTATTCCCGGCTGCCACCGTGATGGATGTCAGGCTGGAGCAATAGCTCAAAATGCCATCTCCTATATACGTCACACTACTTGGTATGGCGAAGGATGTCAACATCCAACCCTCAAAAGCACCACTGCCAATGCTTTTCACACCTTCAGGAATAGTAATGGAGGTCAGGGGGAAACAACCATAAAAAGCAGCACCGCCAATGCTTGTCACGCTGCCGGGGATGGTTACGGACGTCAGGGAGGTACAAGAAATAAAAGCATGGGTTCCGATGCTTGTCACGCCATCGTTGATCGTAATGGTCTCGATGTTTTCGCGGTAGGTGAACCAAGGGGCTTCGGTGGGGTTATAATTCGGCATTGCCCCGGTTCCGCTGATTGTCAGCGTGCCACCGTCTAAGGTCCAGGTAAGGGTTCCCGTCGTTCCGCCAATGGGCTCTACGATCATGCCGAACTCCGTCCATCCGTCGGCGGCCTCGTAGGCTGCCGACGTGCCGGCGGGGACGTGCAGGGTAACGGTGGAGAGGTCCATTCCAGAAAACACATTTGGCACATCTATATTTGAAAGAGGCGTTGCCCATTCGACCGATACATCGGTCAGGGTTGAGCCCGAAAAGGCACTGGACCCTATATTTGTCACGCTTGCGGGAATTGTAACGGAAGTTATGCTGCTTCCGCAAAAAGCTCTCTCTGCGATCGTCTGCACTCCATCGGGAATCGTATAAGGCCCGGTTTTTCCTGCCGGATACTGTATCAATGTCGTCTTATTCTTGTTGAACAATACGCCGCCGTCCGAGGAATAAGATGTATTCCCGGCTGCCACCGTGATGGATGTCAGGCTGGAGCAATAGCTCAAAATGCCCACTCCTATCTCCGTCACACTACTTGGTATGGCGAAGGTCAACATCTTGCAATCCTGAAAAGCACAAAAGCCAATGCTTTTCACGCCTTCAGGAAGAGTAATGGATGTCAGGGAGGAGCATCCAGCGAAAGCATTGTATCCGATGCTTTCCACGCCGTTGGGGATGGTTACGGACGTCAAGTTGTCGCAATAGTAAAAAGCCTGGCCTCCGATGCTTTCTACGCTGTTGGGGATGGTTACGGACGTCAAGTTGTGGCAAAGGTAAAAAGCGCTCACTCCAATGCTTTCCACGCCTTCAGGAATAGTAATGGAGGTCAGGGAGGTACAACCAAAAGCACCGCTTCCGATGCTTTCTACGCTGCCGGGGATGGTTACGGAGGTCAAGTTGGTGTGCTGGTAAAAAGCATCGTTCCCAATGCTTGTCACCCCATTTTCGATAATCACAGTGGTAATACTTTCTTTGTGACCGTCCCAAGGACTTCTTGCATCATAATCATAACTATAATCCGGCATTGTCCCGGTTCCGCTGATGGTCAGCGTACCGCCGACTAAGGTCCAGGTAAGGGTTCCCGTCGTTCCGCCAATAGGTTCTACGATCGTGCCGAAGCCTCCCCATACGTCGGCGGCCTTGTAGGCTGCCTTCGTGCCGGCGGGGACGTGCAGGGTAACGGCGGGGAGGTTCAATCCAAAAAACACAGAATCTGGAATTGAAAGAGGCGTTGCCCATTCGACCGAAACATCGGTCAGGGTTGAGCCCGCAAAGGCATAGTCCCCTATACTTGTCACACTGCTGGGAATGGAAATGGCCGTGATGTCGCTGCAATAGCTAAAGGCACGATCCCAAATACTTGTCACACTGTTGGGAATGGAAATGGCCGTGATGTCGCTGCAATAGCTAAAGGCGTATGGTTCAATCGTTATCACAGTGTTAGGAATGTCGTAAGTTCCGGACTTCCCTCCCGGACATTGGATCAACGTCGTCTTATCCTTATTGAATAAAACGCCGCCGTCCGAGGAATAAGATGTATTCCCGGCTTCCACCGTGATGGAGGGCAGGGCGTCGTTACCAAAGAAAGCCGATCCTCCGATTGTTGTTATGCTTGCGGGAATTGTAACGGAAGTCAGGAGGTGGCAATTAGAGAAAGCACTTGATTCGATTGTTGTTACGCTTGCGGGAATTGTAACGGAAGTTATGCGGCTTCCGTTGAAAGCAAACACTCCGATCGTCTGCACTCCGCTGGGAATCGTATAAGGCCCGGTTATTCCTGCCGGATATTGGATCAACGTCGTCTTGTCTTTATTGAATAGAACGCCGTTTTCTGAGGCGTAAGACGGATTCCCTGTGTTCACGTTGATATAGGTCAGGTGGGGGCAATCGAGGAAAGACATATCTCCGATGCTTGTCACACTGGCAGGGATAGAAGCGTAAACCAGATCGCTATAAAAAGCAAAAGCCCTTCCTTCAAGACCTGTTATGCCTTCCTGGATGTAGACGGCAGAGATAGCATCGCTATAATCTTTCCAGGGAGAGTTGTACGGTATGATCCCGGTTCCACTGATTGTCAGTATACTATCGGCTAAGGTCCAGGTAAGGGTTCCCGTCGTTCCGCCAATAGGCTCTACGATCGTGCCGAAGCTTCCCCATACGTCGGCGGCCTTGTAGGCTGCCTTCGTGCCGGCGGGGACATGCAGGGTAGCGGCGGGGAGGTCCAATCCATAAAACACATAATCTGGAATTGAAAGAGGCGTTGCCCATTCGACCGAAACATCGGTCAGGGTTGAGGACGAAAAGGCAGAGGCCCCCATATTTGTCACGCTTGCGGGAATTGTAATGGAAGTTATGCTGCAACCGGCCAAGGCCCCTTTTTCAATCGTTATCACAGTGTTAGGAATGTCGTAAGTTCCGGATTTCCCTCCCGGACATTGGATCAACATCGTCTTATCCTTATTGAATAAAACGCCGTCCTCTGAGGAAAATGAAGGATTTCCTGCATCCACGGTGATGGAGGTCAGGGTGTTGCACTGAAGGAAAGGCGATACTCCGATTGTTGTTACGCTTGCGGGAATTGTAACGGAAGTCAGGAGAGGGCAAAAAGAGAAAGCACTTGTTCCGATTGTTGTTACGCTTGCGGGAATTGTAACGGAAGTCAGGAGGTGGCAATTAGAGAAAGCACTTGATTCGATTGTTGTTACGCTTGCGGGAATTGTAACGGAAGTTATGCTGCTGCCGGAAAAAGCAGACCCTCCGATCGTCTGCACTCCATCGGGAATAGTATAAGGCCCGGTTATTCCTGCCGGATACAGTACCAATCTCGTCTTATTCTTGTCGAACAATACGCCGCCGTCCGAAGAATAATATGTGTTCCCGGCTTCCACCGTGATGGATGTCAGGCTGGAGCAATCGCCCAAAATGCCCTCTCTTATCTCCGTCACACTATTTGGTATGGCGAAGGACGTCAAGCCGCTACAACTACCAAAAGCAGACACTCCAATGCTTTTCACGCCTTCAGGAATAGTAATGGAGGTCAGGGAGAAGCATCCCAAAAAAGCATTGTGTCCGATGCTTTCTACGCTGCCGGGGATGGTTACGGAGGTCAAGTTGGTGTGCTGGTAAAAAGCATAGTTCCCAATGCTTGTCACCCCATTTTCGATAATCACAGTGGTAATACTTTCTTTGTCACCGTCCCAAGGACTTCTTGCATCATAACTATAATCCGGCATTGCCCCGGGTCCGAGGATTGTCAGCGTACCGTCAGAGGTTATCAACCCTCCCGTCTGCGCGAAAGTCGAGGCGGGAAGCAAAATCATTGCAATAAAGAAGAAAATTTGTTTCATTGTAAGTTAAATTGTTTAAGTGAGCAATAAAAGAATAAAGGAAAACAAAGGGCGACCGTTTCGTCTCTAACGTGCTTTGCATCATCAGGTTCTGTAACGAGTCGCCCGGAGTCGTTGCACAATGACGTTGTGCAGTGTTGCACAACGCCTTTGTGCAGGGTTACACAATGCCTTTGTGCAGTGTTGCACAATGACGTTGTGCAGTGGCGCCTCATTCCGTCACTACGAGCGGCGTGGCGTACTCGATTCGTCGAGGCTCGTTCAGGAGGCTATCGCCGCCGCTTGTGTAACGGGTGAGGATGTAGAGCTGGTAGGTGCCTTTCGAAAGGGGAGGGACGACGGAGATGATCTCCTTCGGGTGATTCACCGCCAGGGGACCAATCTGGTGCGTATCCTTCCCATCGGTCACGAAGACGCCTACGCCGCCGGCCCCTGTCGAGGGCTCTACTTTGATCTTTTCGCCGGCGATGAGGATCTGCCCGTTCGGGGTGATCGTACCGTCGACAAGGCCGGTCGTTACGTCGGTCACAAGGCCGATGTAAGCGCCGCCTTCGCGAATACCTAACACTTCGACGCCCACTTCGGCAAGCGCTGACCGCATTTCGGCCGTCGGCGTGATGTCGAGGGTACTCTTGTGCTTTTCGGGGTCGAAGGCCGTTGATGCGCCGATCCAGTTGCCGGTGATGCGGGGCGACAGGTGACAAATGCCTGTCTGCACGCTACATCCTTCCTGCAACTTTTCGCGGCGGATCCGATCCGTACGTTCGACGATGTCGAACACCGTCTCGTACTTCACTTCCGAGCCTTCCTTGACCACCTCTTGCGCAATGTCACTGTTGCGCAACGTCCTACCAACGGTGGAGACTTCGGCTACGTAGTCGTTGTCCACATCCTTGGTTAGAAAGTTTTGCCTTAACCAGGCTTTCCAATAAAACCTTTTCATTGGCTTTTTGTTTTTGGAATAAATAAATTAGAAGATCGCAATCTTCTTCGCCCAGCCGCTGTCGCCTTTTACGATCAGGACGCCGGAGGACAGGCGAGGAAGTAGGAGAGTAACTTCGCCGGCTGCTTTTTGCGTCCGGTAAAGCTGTTGTCCGGCAGCGGAATAGACCGCTACCCGTTCGGCCGCAGGCGAATAGACGTACAAGACGCCGTTCTCGTACCTTACGCCGAACCTTTCAGTGGGTTCAATATTTTCAACACCGTCCGACCCTCCGGCGGCCTGCATGATGGCGACCGTTTGGGTGAGTCCGTCGGTTCCCCGGATCGTGAAGCTGACCTCGCGCGCGGCGCTATTGTTGGGCGAAACGCTGACGTTGATCTCGCTGACGGTGTAGGTCCCGAATATATCCGACACGTAAGCCGCACCGGGAGGGGCAACCATCCAGGGGTAGGATTCGAAAATGGTCCTTACCGGGGTGATCTCCCTGTCGCCGGGGGTTGTGGCACGTACGGCCACCCATTCGTTGTCTGCGTTTGCGAGTGCATAGTCTACGTTAGCAACGATCGTGAAGGTCTTGTCCCCGCCTGCTGCCGTGAAGTCTAACACACCGGAACTGATCACCAACTGTGGAGAGAATTCGCCGATCGCGACGAACTCCTTCCATCCGTCGGCTGCCTTGTAGATCTCCTTTTTGCCTTGCGGGACGCTAAGGATGACTCTCGATAGCGTCACGCCGTCAAAAGCATTGCCGGGTAGGGAAGGCGCTGCCTCTCCTGCGACGGTTACGTCGCTCAGGGCGGTGCACTGGGCGAAAGCCAGCGTCCCGATCTGCGTCACGCCTGCCCCGATACGGATAGCCTTGATGCCTTGGCTGCGATCGTACCAGGGAGCTTTGTTCGTCCCATCATAATCGGGCATCGCTCCGTCGCCGCTGATCGACAGGATAAAGCCTGATACCGACCAGGTAAGTGTCCCCGTCGTCTTGCCATTCTGCGCGAATCCGGCTACGGGCAGCAAGAGCATTGCAAGAAGTAAAATAGATTGTTTCATTGAATTGAAGGGTTTAAGATATGTGAATAACTAAGAAAGATCATGTAAAAGCCGGCCTTGTCGGTACGCCGGCACGGTTCAATCGGGAATTGATCGTATGGTATCTTTGGTGGAAAAGAAAAAATAAATATCTTGACGCGCGAGTTGTTAGGCGCTGTGTGTGTGTGTGTGTGTGTGTGTGAGGTGTTCGAATGAGAGCGTAATTGCAGGCAAAATACTTACCGCAAGACGGTTAAGATGGGAAAAACTTTGTGTTTTCCCCACACTTTCCTTTGATTTTATGGTAAAAAAGCCTTTTGTTAGCATTGTGGTTAGTTCTATTTGCTCGTGGCAAAAGTATACAATAAATGTTATATTGGGATGGGTTATGATTATTTTTTTATAAAGCATCACAGAGAGGGGGGAGAAGTTTTGTTATAAGGGCTTATAGATACTGCCCGGCGCCTTTTTTACTTGTTGGTTCATCTCTAATTCGAACAAGAGGTCTAAGATCTTTTGTACCGGCATATCCAGTTCGACGGCCAGTTGATTGATGTGCATCTCCTTCTTTTCCCTCAGAAGGGCAAGCATCCGGTCGGAGTCTTCGTCTCCGGAGAAAACCAATTCCGTCTGAACGGCCGGCTTGTTCTCTGTGTCGATGGCGACGTTCCAACGCATGGATGCAACCAGGTCAGCCGCACAGCGTATAAGGCAGGCTCTGTTCTCGCGGATAATCCGGTTGCAGCCCTGCGAGTACGGGTCGGTGGTCTTTCCAGGGAAGGCAAAGACGTCGCGACTGTAGGAAAAAGCGATCTCCGCTGTGATTAACGACCCTCCCTTGTTGGCCGATTCAACGACTACCGTAGCATTCGACAGCCCGGCAATGATACGGTTACGTTTGACAAAGTTCGGCTTATCAGGAGTGGTGCCACTGGGATATTCCGTTAGCAAGCCTCCGTTTTCCAGCATCTCTACGGCAACCGAACGGTGTAGGGGAGGGTAAATGCGATCCAGCCCGTGAGCCAATACCGCTACCGTTGGCAATTGATGTTTTAATGCGCATTGATGCGACAACACATCTATGCCGTAAGCCAGGCCGCTTACAATGAGCATGTCGGGGCAGAGCGCCGCCAGGTCTTCAATCAGTGTTTCGGTCAGCGATCTCCCGTAGTCTGTTGGCTTGCGGGTGCCCACAACGCTGACACTCCGTGAACAGTTTAAGTCGCATTTCCCTTTGAAATAAAGGAGCAAAGGCGCATCGTTGAATTCCCGGAGGTAGGCGGGGTAATCCGGATCAGGGAGGAAATAGCAGGTAATCTTGTTTTTTTCGATGAAGGAAAGTTCTTTTTCGGCTCGTTTCAGTACGTCGGGACGTTTGATTTCGCCGGCAAGCATTCGTCCAATGCCGGGTATTTTCTCCAATACGTGCGGTTTCTCCGTAAATATGGTTTTTGCGTCTCCCAACGTTTGTAGAAGTTGGCGTCCCAGTATATCTCCGATACCGTTAACCATCGTCAGGCCGATTTGGTAGATCAATTGTTCTGTCATCGGTTGGCCTTTTTTAGCAGGTCGTCGAAGTCTTCGCCTCGTGTCAGTTTTCCGTGCCGGACGACGACCGTTTCTACTTTTCCTCTGGCCGCCAGCTCGCCGTCGGACGTGCGGAAAATATCCTGATAGAAGACTAATTTAGCCCCTTCCCTGGCGACATGAAGGGCGGAAAGGCAGCTATCTCCGCTACGCAGTGGACTCTTAAATTGAATATCTATGCGCGACACGAAGATGTCGACTCCTTTCTCGTGCAATGCGCCGAAGTTTTCTCCCAGCGATTCGAGGTATTCATGGCGGGTATGTTCCATGTAACGCTGATAATTGGAGTTGTTTACTACGCCCTGCAGGTCACATTCGTAATCGCGGACTTTTATGTCTAATTCAAAATCATAATCCATAAAGTATATAGTTTTGTTTGTTACTCGTTATTTGCTACGAATTTATACATACGGTCCGACGGGCGTATTTTCTTGTTTACTTTGAGAGAGAATCGCTCTCCTTTGACCGTCTGGCCGACCGGCTTCATGTCTACGCGGATTTCCTCAACCGATTGCATCACTGCGCCGGTGGTGGCGCCGGTGATGAGGATTTCGTCGCCTACTTTCAATGTCTGTGATTCCATCTCGAACTCGGCAACGCCCAGTTTGCTGAAGTATTTGATGCCTTTGGCTACGTACACTTTCCGCTTTGTGGCGTTGGAGCCGTAGCGACTGCTCCATTCTCCCAGCCGCTGCCCCAGATAGTAACCATTCCAGAATCCGCGGTTGAAAACGCTTTGCAGTCGTTCGTCCCAGAGTGCGATTTTTTCTTCCGAATACGAGCCTTCGCTATATGATTTTACGGCTTCTTTGTAGCACTCCGTCACGATGCGTACGTATTCCGGGCTGCGTGCCCGGCCTTCGATCTTGAAAACCCGGACGCCGGCATCCATCATCTTGTTCATGAAATGGATCGTTTTCAAGTCTTTGGGCGACATGATGTATTGGTTCTCTACGTCCAGTTCGATCTCGCTATCTTTGTCTTTCACCGTATAGCCCCGCCGGCAGATCTGCATACAGGCTCCCCGGTTGGCCGACACATTCATTTCGTGCAAGCTCAGGTAGCATTTGCCGGAGACTGCCATACACAGGGCGCCGTGGCAGAACATCTCAATGCGTACCGCCCGCCCGGCCGGTCCTTTAATATCTTCGTCGATGATTTGTTGATGTATTTGTTTCACCTGATCCAGGTTGAGTTCCCGTGCCAGAACTACGACGTCGGCAAAGCGGGCATAGAACTTCAGGGCTTCGGTATTGGTAATATTCAGTTGAGTGGAGAGGTGTACTTCCTGTCCGATCTCGTTGGCGTAACGCATGGCCGCCACATCCGATGCAATAACAGCCGACAGGCCGGAAGCTTTGGCTGCATCAATGATCTCCCTCATCAGGGGCATATCGTCGTCATAAATAATTGTATTTACCGTGAGATAGCTCTTGACGCCATGCTCGCGGCAGATGGTTGCAATCCGTTTCAGGTCGGTTTTCGTAAAATTGTGGGAAGAACGAGCGCGCATATTCAAGCCTTCTATCCCGAAGTAGACCGAGTCGGCCCCTCCTTGTATTGCTGCCATCAACGATTCGTATGAACCTACGGGCGACATGATTTCGAAATCTTTCTCGTTCACAAGCTGTCTGGTATTGATGTTTTTTTCGCTGCAAAGATATGTGTAAATGCGCGATAAATAAATGCCTTGCATAAATAAACTCCCCTGCCTCCATGATGATAATCCGGTTTTATCCTGTATATTTGCATTTCGTTTATTGCTATACGTACCTTTCCATATCTCAATAATATGCTTGATACAAAAGAACAGTTTGACAATGTAATCTCCCAATGCAGGGAGGTGTTTGAAAAGAAATTGAAAGATTACGGACCTTCGTGGCGCATCCTGCGTCCGGAGTCGGTGACCGACCAAATCTTTATTAAGGCGAGCCGTATCCGCAGTTTGGAAATCAAAGAAGTGCAGATGGTGGACGAAGGAATCAAGCCGGAATTTATGGCTATTGTCAATTACGGTGTTATCGGGTTGATCCAATTGGAACGGGGATTTGCCGATACGACCGACTTGTCGCTCGAAGAAGCCCTAAGCCTGTACGACAAGCATATTATAGCGGCCAAAGAACTGATGTATGCCAAGAATCATGACTATGACGAAGCCTGGCGCGGTATGCGTCTCAGTTCCTATACGGATTTTATCCTGATGAAAATATACCGGGCCAAGCAGATAGAGAGTAACCAGGGGAAGACGCTGGTATCTGAAGGCGTGGACGCCAATTACATGGATATGATTAACTACGCCCTGTTCGGACTGATACAGTTGGAATACGGAAAACAATCCTGAAGGTATGAAAGACAAAGAAACTATATCAAGAATACTTGCCGAGGGTTGCCGTCTGCTGGTGGGAGTGGTATTTGTGTTTTCAGGCTTTGTGAAAGCCGTCGACCCGATGGGTTTCGAAATTAAGATAGGAGAATACCTGGCTGTATGGGGCATGGGCGATTTCCGTTCGTTGGCCCTTGTGGCGGCTTTTGCCCTTATTGCTGCCGAATTTACGTTGGGAGTCTGTCTGTTGCTGGGCGTTTACCGTCGATATACCACTTTGCTGACGCTTGCCCTTATGCTGTTTATGACGCCTTTGACGTTGTATCTGGCCCTGTTTAATCCGGTGACTGACTGTGGGTGTTTCGGCGATGCACTTATCATCACCAATTGGGAGACTTTCTTTAAGAACGTAGTCTTGCTGGCCGCCATTATCTTTGTATATGTCCGGCATCGTGAACTCCTGTCATGCTATACCGCCAGGGTCGGTTGGTTTGTGCCCCTGTTTGCCTATGCGTGTTGCCTGTATTTTGCATACTGGAATTACAACCATTTGCCGGCGATTGATTTCCGTCCATATAAGGAGGGTGTAAATATCCCCGAACAGATGAGCATACCCGAAGGCGCTCCCGAAGATGAATACCGCTATTCTTTCGTGTATGAAAAGGACGGTCGGAAGAAAGAGTTTTCGCTTGATGATTATCCGGCGGAAGATAGCGCCTGGACGTTTGTGGAGTCGCAGATGGAACTGGTAAGGAAAGGTTATACGCCTCCTATTCCCGCTTTCATCGTCTTTGACCGGGAAGGCAATCAGGCAGCCGAACGGATACTGGAACAACCCGGAGATCTTCTTTTGCTGATTGCCGCCAGGCTGGAGGACGCTCATCTCCATCGTCTGAACGAGATCAGCAACCTGTACGACTACGCGCAGGAAAACGAATGGCCCTTCTATTGCCTCACAGGCTCTTCCGACGAAGCAATCGACGCATGGACCGAACGGACAGGAGCAGAATATCCTTTCCTGGAAGCCGACGAGGCGCTGCTGAAGACCATCATCCGCTCCAACCCCGGACTGGTATGGATGAGGAGCGGAACGATCCTGCGAAAGTGGCACTATAACGACCTGCCGGGAGAAGAAGAAATAAGCCAACTCCGCACAACCGCTTACCGGGACGGAACAACCGCAAGCGGGAAGGGAATGGGCTGGATCTATGTCGGCGTATTCACTTTTACTTTACCTTTGCTGCTGGTTTGGGTCTGCGATTTTATATGTTTCCGCCCGAAGAAAGAACGGAAGGGAACGACGATCTGAGAAATCATGTTTCACAACTAAATATATATCAAAATTATGAGAAAGAACATCATTGCCGGAAACTGGAAGATGAATACAACACTTCCCGAAGGTCTGGCGCTGGCAAAAGGACTTAATGAAGCGCTGATAGGGAAAGCCCTTGCATGCGATGTCGTTATCGGCGTTCCGTTTATTCATCTGGCGACCATCGCCGGAGCGATCGACACCGCGAAGATAGGCGTAGCCGCACAGAACTGCGCCGATAAGGAAAAAGGAGCCTATACCGGAGAGGTATCGGCCGCCATGATCGCCTCCACGGGAGCCAAGTACGTCATCCTCGGACACTCGGAACGCCGGCAGTATTACCACGAAACGTCCGCAACGCTGAAAACGAAAGTGAACCTGGCCCTCGCCAACGGTCTCACCCCCATTTTCTGCATCGGCGAAGTACTGGAAGAAAGGGAAAAAGGCAAGCATTTCGACGTGGTGGACGAGCAGATAAGCAACGCCCTGTTTGACCTCCCGGCCGAAGAGTTCGCCCGCTTGGTGATCGCCTACGAACCCGTTTGGGCCATCGGTACAGGCAGAACCGCCACCGCCGACCAGGCGCAGGAGATACACGCCCATATCCGGCAAACGATCGCCGCCAAATATGGCGATGACCTTGCCGCCGAGACGACGATCCTTTACGGAGGGAGTATGAATGCCGAAAACGCGAAAGACCTGGTCGCCAAACCGGATGTCGACGGCGGATTGATCGGCGGTGCTTCCCTCTCGGTCGGGAAATTCCTCCCCATCATTGAAGCTTTCTGAAAATTGAAAACGCCGGTTGCAGGTTTTGCCTCCCAGAGGCCCTGCAACCGGTTCCCATAAGATATTGGATGATGAAAAAATGCTTTTATACCATCGCCTGCTGGGCGATTAGCGTCGCTCTGGCCGATGTGGTGGCGCAGATCATACCTTATACGCCTCCTCCGCGATACACTATCGTCGACGAGCTGCAAACGCCGAGGCCCGGCAAAGGCGGCGTGCGCATCAACCAGCCCGACGCTATCCTGCGCCTGATAGGAGCGAGGCAACTCGATGCGGAGACCGTCACAACAGCCGACGGAAGATCCTATATGAAGCTCCAGGGATTCCGCGTACAAGTCTTTGCAGGCAACAGCCAGCGAACCTCCAAAGATGAAGCGTTCAGAAGGGAAAAAGAAATCAAAGAACTCATCCCTACGATTCCCACATATGTAACCTACAACGCGCCCTTCTGGCGTTTGCGCATAGGGGACTTCAACTCGCAAGAAGAAGCCTTCCATATCCAGCGCCAGCTTATGGCTGCCTTCCCGCGCTATGGAAAAGAAATGTATATCGTAAGGGAAGACATCCAGATACACTTGGACGAGACATTTTAACGACCAACAGATGAATACGGAAACACAAGAAACACTGGCCTGCCATTACAAGGACATCATTACCCTGCTGGGGGAAGATCCCGAACGGGAAGGCCTTCTCAAAACGCCCGGACGCGTAGCCAAAGCCATGCAATACCTTACCGGTGGATACGAAGAAAACCCCGAAGAGGCGCTCGCCTCTGCTATGTTCAGGGAAGAAGGATACAAGCAGATGGTGATCGTCAAAGACATCGACTTTTTTTCGCTATGCGAGCATCACCTGTTGCCGTTTTTCGGCAAAGCTCACGTAGCGTATATCCCGAACAGGTATATCACGGGCTTGAGCAAGATACCGCGAGTGGTTGACATCTTTGCCAGGCGCTTGCAGATACAGGAACGTATGACGCTGCAAATTAAAGACTGCATACAAAAAACGCTGAATCCCCTGGGCGTCATGGTCGTCATCGAAGCCCAACACATGTGTATGCAGATGCGTGGCGTATCCAAACAAAGCGCCTTGACGACGACGTCCGACTTCACCGGCTTCTTTCAGCAAGCCAAGACTCGCGACGAGTTTATGAATCTCATTCGCAAATAAGACCGGGCTTGCCCGGTCTTCCCTTATCCCTCCCCGGCCGGAGAGGGGACAATCTCGATGCTTATTTCCGTGCCCTGACCGGGGGCGGAGTAGATGTTCAGTTTACCTTTAGCGGCGGTTACGCGTGCGCGGATATTGTTCAGTCCCGAATTGGCGGCAAAAACGACTGTGTCGGGGATGCCGGCGCCATCGTCGTGCACGCTGAGCGAGATCAGGTCGCGGTCGATGATCAGTTGGACGTCGATATGCGTAGCCTGAGCGTGCTTGAGGGCGTTGTTGACTAATTCGTAGGTGCAGCGGTAGAGGAGTATCTCCATATTATAGTCCAGCCGGCGTTCGGAGCCGACGTAGCAGAAGCGGGCGCCCGGAACGACGCGGCAGAAGTCGTCGAGCGAAGCTTGGAGGCCTTCGCGCGCCAGCGATTCGGGCATGATGTGGTGAGCAATGCGGCGCAGTTCGTCGATGGCTTCGTCGAGAGCATCCATGGCGCCGGCAAAGCGTTCGCGGTCGGGAAGGTCCATGGCGGCGATGGATTTCATGTTTTTCAGATTTACCTTGATGATCGAGAGCATACAGCCCAGGCCATCGTGCAGGTCGCGCGAGAGGCGGGAGCGTTCCGCATTTTCGCCGTCGAGAACGGCTTGGGTGGCGACCAATTGTTTTTCCTGTTCGAGGGTCTCGATCTGCTGTTCGGCTAAGCGGCGTTTTTGCAGGTTGAGGCGGTGGCGGTTGAGGAGGAGCGCGAAGGCGAGCAGGATGATCAGGGTGATGGCTGTGCCGAGTCCGATATAGAGCGTGCGGGCCTTTTCGAGCGAGGCGATGCGAAATTCTTTTTTCTCGGTTTCGTATTTGACTTCCATCTCGGCGGTGGTTTGGTGGTAGCTGGTGTTGGCGTATTCGTTTTTCAGATCGTTGTATTTCCAGAAGAAGGAGATGGCCCGGTCGGTGTTTCCCATGGCGATATTGGCGATGACGATGGTGGAGGCCAGGGCGATGGATTCATTCAGGTTGGTCGAGTCCATAGCCCATGCCTTGAGCGCCATGTCTTCGCTTTCGCGGTATCGCTTTTGGTCGCGGTAAATGGCGGCAAGGGTGCTCCAGGCATTATATTGGTAGTAGGGCGCGCCGTATTCGTTGGCAAGGCGTAGAAATTCTTCGGCATATTGTTCGGCTTTGTTGAGGTCGCGCACATCGGGGGTGGTATTGGAATAGTAGATGGTTGCCAGAACTTGTGTGGCGGCCACTTCAAAGAGTGTTTCACCGGTCGAGCGGCTGAGCTCGAGCACTTGGGTGATAAAGTCGAGCGCCCGCTGGCTTTCGCCCCGGTCCATATAGATGACGCCGAGGTCGTACCAGGTTTTGATCTTTCCGCGGGTGAAGTTCTGTTCTTCGGCTATCTTGCGTGCCTTTTCCAGGTAGAGGATGGCTTGATCTTCGTTGCCGGCCGTGCGGTACATGCCGCCGATATTGGCCATGGCGGTCATATAGCGTTCCGGATTGTTGCCGGCGGCTTCGTAGTAGGCCAGGCATTTCATATAATATTCGAGGGCGGCGACGTAGTTGCCTTGTTGGGAGTATGCCATGGCCATATTGCCGTATACGTTGACGGACATCTCTTCGATGCCGCTTTTCCGGGCGATGTCGAGGGATTTGTTGAAGTAGATGAACGCCGTGTCGTACTGAACCTGCCTGACGGCGACCGCGCCGCGAAAATTATTGTACCGGGCCATCCGGGACTGGTCTTTCTCCTGGGTGGCGAGCACGAGGCCTTCATCCAGATAGCGCGCAGCCATTACCGGATCGCGATCTATGTAGAATGCGTTGATCCGGTCGTACAGCCGGAGGCGTTCGGCGGCCGGGTGCGCCCCGTTGTGAAGTTCGTTCAGGAGGGAGTCGATGTTGACCTGTGCTGTCAAAGTACAGGCGGCGGCAAGCAAGGTAACGAGGATAAGGTATTTTTTCATAACAAATGATTTAAACAATATAAGGTGCAAATATATAATTTATACGTTAAGCGGCGCCCGGTTATCCATAAAAAAACGTGCGGAACCACGATTAGCATCCTGATAAAGGTCGCGCCATTTCGCGCGATTCAGAATAGCATGCTAATGGACATCGCGCCATTTCGCGCAACTCAGAATAGCATGCTAATGGACATCGCGCCACTTCGCGCGACCCACAATAGCATGCTAATGGACATCGCGCCATTTCGCGCGACCCGGAATAGCATGCTAATGTGCATCGCGCCATTTCGCGCGACCCCAATAGCATGCTAATGTGCATCGCGCCATTTCGCGCGACCTCCAATAGCATGCTAATGTGCATCGCGCCACTTCGCGCGACCTCCAATAGCATGCTAATGTGCATCGCGCCATTTCGCGCGACCTCCAATAGCATGCTAATGTGCATCGCGCCATTTCGCGCGACCTCTATGACAGGCTAATGTGCATCGCGCACAAATGCGCAACCTTTATTAAGCCGCTGTTGGAGGTTCTGAACGGAAAACGTACCTTTGCGGGCAAAACAAACAGTATCCATTTTACGAACATGAGCATCGAACAACAGCTTACCGACCGTATTATCGCCGCCATAGAGGCCCTCTACGGCACGACGCCGACCGCGGAGCAGGTACAGCTTCAGAAAACAAAGAAAGAGTTCAAAGGACATCTCACCTTGGTGGTCTTCCCCTTCCTGCGGATGTCGAAAAAATCCCCCGAACAGACAGCCGAAGAAATCGGACGCTTCCTCGCCGAACATGAACCTGCCGTGGCAACATTTAACGTCATCAAAGGATTCCTGAACCTCACCGTGACTACCTCGCACTGGATCCGCCTGCTGGAAGACATCCACAGCGCCGGAGCCTCCTTCGGAATTACGCCCGCTACCGACGCCTCGCCCCTGGTGATGATCGAATATTCCTCGCCGAACACCAATAAGCCCCTCCACCTGGGCCATGTGCGCAACAATCTCTTGGGATACAGCCTGGCCGAGATCATGAAAGCCAACGGATACCGCGTCGTCAAAACAAACATCGTCAACGACCGCGGCATACACATCTGCAAGTCCATGCTTGCCTGGCAGAAATGGGGAAATGGCGAGACCCCGCAGTCGTCGGGCCAAAAAGGCGACCATTTGATCGGCAAATACTACGTCCTCTTCGACCAACACTATAAAAAAGAGCTCGCCAGCCTCGAAGCCCAAGGCCTCCTCCGAGCCCAAGCCGAGGCCGCCTCCCTCTTGATGCAGGAAGCTCGCGAAATGCTCCGCGCATGGGAAGCCGGCGACGAACGCACCGTCGCGCTGTGGAAAACAATGAACGAATGGGTCTACGCCGGCTTCGATGAAACCTACCGGAAGCTGGGCGTCGACTTCGACAAAATATATTACGAATCCGCAACCTATCTCGAAGGCAAGAACGAAGTATTGCGCGGCGTAGCCGAAGGGGCTTTCTACCGACGCGACGATGGATCCGTATGGGCCGACCTGACAAAGGACGGATTGGACGAAAAACTCCTCCTGCGTGCCGATGGAACCTCCGTTTATATGACGCAGGATATAGGAACTGCCAAACTGCGCTTCGATGATTTCGCGATCGACCGGATGATCTACGTCGTAGGCAACGAGCAGAATTACCATTTCCAAGTCCTGTCCATCCTCCTCGATAAATTGGGCTTCGCCTTCGGACGGGGACTGGTGCATTTCTCCTACGGAATGGTCGAACTGCCCGAAGGAAAAATGAAAAGCCGCGAAGGAACCGTAGTCGACGCCGACGATCTGATCGACGAAATGCTGCAAACAGCCCGTGAAATTTCGCAAGAGCTGGGCAAAGTCAAAGAAATGGAACCCGACGAGGTCGAACGCCTCGTCCGCGCCGTAGGACTGGGCTCGCTCAAGTACTTTATCCTTAAAGTAGATCCGCGCAAAAACATGACCTTTAACCCGCGCGAATCTATCGACTTCAACGGCAACACAGGATCCTTCATCCAATACGCCCACGCACGCATAAGCTCCGTCCTGCGCAAAGCTGAGGCCCAAGGAATCGACTTCTCCGGCAACCTGCCGCCCCAACTGCCCCTCTCCGAAAAAGAAGAAGCCCTCGTACAACTCCTCGCCGCCTACGCCGCCGCCGTGCACGAAGCCGCCGCCACCTGCAGCCCGGCCATCATCGCCAACTACGTCTACGAGCTGGTCAAGGAGTACAACCAATTCTATCACGACTTCTCCATCCTGCGCGAAGAAGACCCCGGCCTCCAACATTTCCGACTCCTCCTCTCCGCCAGCGTCGCGCACATCATCCGCTCCGCCCTCTCCCTCCTGGGCATCGAAGCGCCCGAAAGAATGTGATACATTACGAATAATTAACATGCTGCGCATCCCGTTTCTAACAACATATCGTAAGTTTGCACAACACAAAATAACATATATAACCCCAACAGGAATATGAAATCAAACAGAAGAAAATTCTTTAAACAAGGACTGGCCGGCGCCCTCCTCCTGGGCTCAACATCCCTGTTGAAAGCCTCCCGCCCCGACCCCGTTACCCCGAAAGCGCCGAAGAAAACCAACCCCTTCCTCCTCGGTATGGCCGGCTATACCTTCGTCAACTTTGACCTGGAAACAACCCTGAAAACCTTGCAGCGCTTAGACGTAAAATATCTTTGCATCAAAGATTTTCACCTGCCCCTCGACAGCAACGAAGAACAAATCCGGGCCTTCCATGAACAATGCGCCTCCTACGGCGTCACCGGCTATGCCGTCGGCCCAATCTATATGCGAAGCAAAGCCGATATCGACCGCGCCTTCGCCTATGCCCGCAAAGTAGGCGTCAAACTCATCGTCGGCGTCCCTAACTACGACCTCCTGCCCTACGTCGACGCCAAAGTGAAGGAATACGACTTCCTTTTCGCCATCCACCTCCACGGCCCGGACATCGTAACCTACCCCGACGCCACCGACGTCTGGAACCATACCAAAGACCTGGACCCCCGCATCGGCATGTGTCTGGACATTGGGCACGACCTGCGCAACGGATGCGACCCGGTCGCCGACCTGAAGAAGTACCATACGCGCGTCTTCGACGTACATATTAAAGATGTCACCGACTCCTCCAAAGCCGGCGTCGGCATTGAAATAGGACGTGGAAAGATCGACTTCCCCGCCTTCGTCCAAGCGCTGCGCGAAGTAAACTACACCGGCTCGTGCAGCCTCGAGTACGAAAAAGACATGAAAGACCCCTTCCTCGGAATCGCCGAGTCAATCGGTTACTTCAAGGCCGTCTGCGATTACCTTTGAACCGCAGATGGGATGTAGATGCAAGGATGATGGCCATGATTGATGAAATAAAACAAATACTCAGCCAGGAAGCAGAAGCCGTGATGAATATCCCGGTCACGCACGAATACGAAAGAGCCGTGGAATTAATCGTCGAATACGTCCACCAAAAGGCCGGGAAATTAATCACCAGCGGCATGGGCAAGGCCGGACAGATCGCCATGAATATGGCGACCACATTCAGCTCGACCGGGACGCCGGCCTTCTTCCTGCATCCCAGCGAAGCCCAGCACGGCGACCTGGGAATCGTGCGCACAAATGACATCATGCTCTTAGTCTCCAATTCGGGCAAGACACGCGAATTGCTCGAACTCATCGACCTGACGCGAGGCTTGGCGCCGGAAATGAGGTTCATCGTCATAACCGGTAACCCCGACAGCGAAATGGCCCAACAAGCCACCGTATGCCTGCTGACCGGCGCCCCCAAAGAAGTCTGTGCCCTGGGCCTGACGCCGACCACCTCGACCACCGTCATGACCGTCATCGGCGACATCTTAGTCGTCAATACAATGAAACGCATACAATTCAACTGTAAAGACTACGCCAAACGCCACCACGGAGGCTACTTAGGCTCCAAAAGCCGGGCCCAGAGCGTAAAAGAATAAAGGAGAGAGAAACGTATGAGAAAAGTGATCGGAGTAGGAGAAACCATCCTGGACATCTTGTTCAAAAACAATCAGCCGCAAATAGCCTTGCCGGGCGGTTCTGTGTTCAACGGCTTTGTCTCGCTGGGAAGGCTCGGCGTCCCGGTAGTTTTCATCAGCGAACTGGGCAACGACAAGGTCGGGCAGATCATCCGCCACTTTATGGAGGATAATCATATATCTACCGACTACGTAGATTGTTTTCCCGATGGAAAAAGCCCGATCTCCTTAGCCTTCCTGAATGAAAGCAATGATGCCGATTATGTTTTTTACAAAGACTATCCCGCCCAACGCTTAGAAGTCGCCCTGCCTCCGATCAAAGAAGACGACATCTTTATATTAGGCTCTTACTATGCCCTCAACCCGGCGCTGCGAGAACGTATCCTGGAACTCCTGAAGTATGCCCGCGAACGAAAGGCCATCATCTATTACGACCTTAACTTCCGTAGCGCGCACATGCACGAAGTCGTTAAGCTGCGGCCCACGATTATCGAAAACTTTGAATACGCCGATATCATACGAGGATCGGACGAAGACTTTTTCAACCTCTTCGGTATTCGCGACATGGAGCATATTTACAAAGAGCATATCCGGTTTTATTGTCCACGCTTCATCGGCACGCAAGGAGCCGGCGATGTCGTCCTTTTTACGGAAACCCTGTCCGCCCGTTTTGAAACGCCTCCCCTGACTCCCGTAAGTACCATCGGCGCAGGCGACAACTTCAATGCGGGAGTCCTTTACGGATTGCTGAAATACGAAATAGGACACAACACTCTGCCCGTCGCCGGCAAGGAGAAATGGGAAGCAATCATCTATTGCGGACTCGACCTGGCCGCCGAATCCTGCTTGAGCAACAATAACTATATCTCCAAAGAATTTGCCGCCGCTTACGGACGTCAGGCTTAAATATCGAACAATATGGCAACAAAGGCATGGATTATATCGACAGGTATTCTTTTCCTGACAACAGGATGTGCATCTCAAATGCCCGAAATCTACTCGCTTTGTCAACGCGACGGCATAGGCAATTACATCATCAAATGGGAGACTCATCCGGAACTGGACGGAGAGATGAAACTCTATGTCTCCGATAACCCCGATATGAGCCAAGCCTCGCCTGCCGGTTATACCCCTATCCACAACGGCGTCATGACTTATATCACAAACGATAATATCTCACGGAAATATTTCCGCCTCTTGTTTGATAACACGTACGAGCAAACCACCGCCTCGCGCTTGGTGATGATGGACAGCGTGCAGAACCTCCGCGATATAGGAGGCTATCTCTCTTCACAGGGCAAGTTCATGCGTTGGGGCAAAGTCTACCGATCGGGTGAAATAGGCCGGATAAGCGCATGGGATACCCTGAGACTGAACAAGCTGAAGATTAAAACGATTATTGACTTGCGTTCAATGCCCGAAGTGATGCGTTCACCCATAGGCTATTCCAAGGCAAAGATTGTGCATATCCCCATAGACTCCGATATGAGCGATATCGTCGGTCAGATCAGGAAAGGCAAAGTGCGCAAAGGCGATGGTTCGCTGTTTATGCAGGATTTGTACTTGCGGTACGTTACGGAAAATCGCAAAGAATTTGCCCAGGCGCTCAACCTCTTTCTGGATGAAGACAATTATCCGATCCTGTTTAACTGTTCGCTGGGAAAAGACCGGGCCGGTTTCCTTGCCGCCCTTTTGCTGGCAGCTTTGGATATGCCGGAAGAAACCATCCTCAGCGATTATGTGGTCACAAACGATTATCTTAACCTTACACGCTACGCCAACCTGGTGCAAGAATTAGATTCGGACGCCCAGGAAGCTTTGACCGTGATCCTTTCGGCCAATGAAACCTTCCTCAACCTGGCCCTCCGGAAAATAAAAAAAGAATACGGCTCTATGGACAAATATCTGAGCGAAGAACTACAATTGACAGACAAACAAAAAGAAAAGCTAAAAGAGATGTTGCTTTTTTGACTTGATCCCAAATAATTTACCTACCTTTGCGCCTCTGAAATATTTTACACATACAAATTACATTGAAAACATTTGAAGAATTAGGTGTTGTTGCACCTATCATTAAGGCAATCCGCGAAATGGGTTTCGAATCACCCATGCCGGTACAAGAGGAAGTGATTCCTTTTTTACTGGGCGAAGACAACGACGTAATAGCCCTGGCGCAAACAGGAACAGGGAAAACAGCCGCATTCGGCTTACCAATCTTGCAAAAAACTGACATATCTGTCACCCAACCTCAAACACTCATCTTGTGTCCTACACGTGAACTCTGTTTACAGATTGCTGACGATCTGAACGATTACTCCAAATATATGGAGCAATTGAAAATATTACCCGTATATGGAGGTTCAAGCATTGAAAGTCAGATTAAAACCCTCAAACGAGGCGTGCATGTAGTCGTCGCTACGCCGGGACGCCTGCTGGATCTGATGAACCGTAAAACGGTAAATTTAAGTTTAATTAGAAATGTCATTCTGGACGAAGCGGATGAAATGCTCAATATGGGCTTTTCGGACAGCATCAACGCTATCCTGGCCGAAGTGCCGCTTTCGCGCAATATGCTGCTTTTCTCGGCAACCATGCCGCAGGAAATTGCCATGATTACACGTAAATACATGCGCGAACCGAAAGAAATCATTATCGGGAAGAAAAACGAAGGAAACAAAAACATCCGCCACATATATTATATGGTAAGGGCGCAAGACAAATACCTCGTGTTGAAACGTATTGCCGATTATTATCCCAATATATATGGTATTGTCTTTTGCCGCACCCGCAAAGAAACGCAAGAAATTGCCGACAAACTCATCCAGGATGGCTATAATGCAGATTCCTTGCATGGAGAACTTAGCCAGACACAACGGGATTATGTCATGCAGAAATTTCGCATCAAGAATATCCAACTGCTGGTGGCTACCGATGTGGCAGCCCGCGGATTGGATGTGGACGACCTGACGCATGTGATTAACTATGGCTTGCCCGATGACTCCGAGTCGTACACCCACCGTAGCGGGCGTACCGGACGCGCCGGAAAGACCGGCATCTCCATCTCTATCTGCCATGTGAAAGAAAAAGGAAAGATCCGGGAGATCGAACGCTCCATCAACAAAACGTTTGAGAAAGCTGAAATACCCGAAGGAAAAGCAATCTGCGAAAAACAGATGTTCAACCTCATCGACCAGATCGAAAAAGTAGAAGTGAATGAAGAAGAAATTGCCTCCCTGATGCCTCCCATTTTCCGCAAATTAGAATGGTTAGACAAGGAAGACATTATCAAACGGGTGGTATCTCTCGAATTTAATCGAATGATTGATTATTATAAAGAAGCCGGGGAAATACAATCGGTAGAAGAACATTCGGAAAAAGGGAAGAAAACATCGATAGATCGCAACGGACGTCATGTGGCAGAGCAGGGTTTTGTGCGTTTTTTCATCAACTTTGGAAAATCGGACGGCTTGTTTCCGAATCAGTTGATAGAGATGGTCAACAAATGTGTACCGGGTAAGGTTCGTATCGGAAAGATTGATCTGAGAGACAGTTTCTCCTTCTTTGAAGTGGAAGAGAAAGAATCCCAGCGTGTGATGAACCGGATGAATGGTTTTGAAGTAGATGGACGTCGCATCTCGGTGGAACCAGCACAAGGCAAAAAAGGAGAAGGAGGAAGCCGCAAAAACAATCGCGAACGAAATAAAACCCCGCGTTTCTATGATCGTTTCGATGCAAGCGAAAGAAACAAAGAAAAACCTTGGCGCAAAAGGAAATAAGCATATCTCCGTTTTTTGTTGAATATCCTCCCGTTTTTTGATTTCCTGTGCGTCTATTAGAAAAACTTTGTATCTTTAAGCGCTAATCTTTTAGCATAAAATATACCCTATAAATAAGGGGTTGATTTTGCAAAAAATAAGATATTGACTGGTATGGATGTCAGGGAATTAAAACAGATTATTAATAAAGGGGAAAGCCCTTTTGTTGATTTCAGCAAATGTACTACGGAATTGATTGATTCCGTATTTCAATCTATTTGTTCTTTTCTGAACAAAGAAGGTGGATCTTTAATTGTAGGGGTGCACGATTATGGGGAAATTGTAGGAGTGTCAGAATTATTCGTTGATAGTATGCTCAAAAAGTTTGCCAATGCAATGGAAGAAGATTTTTCTCCCTCATTGGACTTAGCACCTGAAGTAATTGAGATCAACCAGAGAAAATTACTTTATGTAGCTATCCCGAAAAGCAAGGAAGTATGTCGCTACAAAAATAAAGTCTACGACAGGATAGGTCGCGAAGTCTGCGACATTACTTATAATTACAATCTTGTAGGTAGTGTCTTCTTAAGAAAGAACAATGAGTCTTCCGAGAATATTGTTTGTCCTTTCCTGAGAATGTCGGAATTGGATGAAATGGCCTTTCGTACTATGCGTAAGCACCTTGCCGACTCCAATCCTGCTCATCCCTGGCTGAGCTTAACCAACGAAGAATTTTTGCACATGAACGGCTTCTGGGGCAAAGACCCGGTAAGCAAAAAAGAAGGCTTTGTCTTGGCAACCGTCCTTTTGTTTGGAAAGGAAGAAACTATTCAAAACTATAACCCGGTTACTTATCGTACGGATGCCATTTACCGGAATATACGTTACGACGAATTTTCCTCCCCTGCTCTCGATTATCCGGAAAGTCGCTATGATGACAGAGATATTATTTTCTCCAATCTGATTGATTCGTACCTCCGCCTAATGAAATTTGTTCAGCGCAACCTGCCCAAAAGAGTATTAAACAAAGGCGGACTGTCGGTTAATATCCGGGAAAAACTATTCCGCGAAATCGTCACCAATCTCCTTATACATAGAGAATATACCCATAAATATCCTTGCCGGCTACTTGTCTTCTCGGATAAGCTGATCACGGAAAATGGGATGCGTACTTTTCCGGAAACGAAGAAAACGTTTGATTCATTCGACGTACAGCGTATCAACCCACTTATCACTAAGGTTTTTCAAGAGATGGGATGGATTGAAAAACCCGGATCGGGGAAACAGAATATCTTTAAATATGCTCCTTTTTATGATAAAAGCTATGAAGTAGGAGTGGAAATACAAAATGCCGAACGATTCGTCTTTTCTATCTCTTATGGAAATGAAGAAGGGCTCGACGATCTGAGCCTGTTGACCTCCTCTGCGACCTTTTTCCTTGAAAGATCCCATCCGTCTCATTCCTCTCTTCCGGTAAGGAAAGAATGGGCGGTTTATGACTCTCGCTTGTCGGATGCTTGTCCTGCCATTGACATCTCGTATGTAGACAAGGCCGAGAGCGTCCTGAAAGCCTGTGTGAAACCTCTTCCCATACAAGATATGATGCGGATAGTTAAACAATCTAATCGTACCCGTTTTCGGAAAAATATCATCCGTCCTCTACTCGAAGAAGGTCTTTTAGCTATGCGCATTCCTACTAAGCCTTCCAGTCCACTGCAAAAATACTTCACTACCGAAAAAGGAAAAGACTTGTTATAATGGAATAACAACCCGGAAGAATAATTTTCTGCACACCCTATATGGGGGGTATTGTGTAGAAAAACATACAGATATATTTGTGTCAAAACTTTGTGAGACATGAAATCTATTCCATTATAAAAAGAATACAGTCGTGATACGTGTGCACATTACAGATGATCATAAACTGGTAGTAGGAGGAATCTCTCTTCTGATTAAAGAATCGGATATAGCCATGGTGTCGGGTGTTTCCTACTCGCTTGCCGAATGTAGGAAGGCTTTGGCTTTTGGACAGCCTGATGTTCTGTTGCTTGACTTGGAATTGCCCGACGGCGACGGGATTGATTTTTGTGCCGAAATATTGTCCCGCTATCCCACCCTTAAGGTGGTGATACTTACTTCACATGAAGAATATTCAGCCATTCGGCGTGCAATGCTCAACGGCGCTGCCGGTTATCTGTTGAAAGCCGATCTGGCAGAAGAGTTGATCATGGGGCTTGAAACGGTAATGGGCGGTCAGGCATTTGTGAGTTTCGAAATCGAAAAGAGAGTAAGAAAAATAGAAGAACGGCCTGTCTGGCTTACTATGCGTGAGCGGCAAGTCCTCGAAGGCATAGCGGATGGATACACCAATCAGGAGATAGCCGACCGCCTTGGGCTGAGTATCCAGACTATTAAAAGCTACCATAAAAGCCTCAATCAAAAGATTGATGCAAACAACCCTACCGAATTAGTGAAAAAAGCGATTGAAATGGGAGAACTTAAAAGAACTACACGACGTTAAGGCGCCTGGATTGTTTCAGTCAAGAAGAATTTAGGTAAGGATGTTCGTTTTTTTCTGAAAAAGTTTTGGTGGTTTCCAGAAATGATTTATCTTTGCACTCGCGTTTGAGAAAAGTTTTTTCACAACGTCAAAAGTGAGTGTTTTTGACTTATTGTTGGCCCATTCGTCTATCGGTTAGGACGCAAGATTTTCATTCTTGAAAGAGGGGTTCGATTCCCCTATGGGCTACGAATTTTAATTAAAAAAGATAGCTAAAGATGGCAAATCATAAATCAGCGCTTAAAAGAATCCGACAGACTAATGTAAAGCGTCTGCACAATAGATATTATGCAAAAACGGCAAGAAATGCCGTAAAGAATCTGCGTGCAACTGGAGAAAAGAGCGAAGCGCAGACTTTGTATCCAAAAGTGTGTTCTTTATTGGATAAGTTAGCAAAGCGGAATATTATCCATAAGAACAAAGCCGCTAATTTGAAGTCCAAATTAGCTAAGCATGTCAATGCACTTGCCTAAGTAAGTCTAAATTCTCTCTCATTGGAGGGTTCTATTTTATTAATAGAATCCTTATTTTCGTTCCGGACTGTTTACGGTTTATAAGTTTGTCATGAAGTAGCATTGTTTTTCATGATAAGTTTTTTTATGTGTATGAAGATAGGGAGCGAATTAGAAATATAACTTTGCGCGGAAATAAATATCAGAACAATATGGAAACAGTATTAAGCGGAATCCGGCCTACAGGTCATTTGCATTTAGGAAATTATTTTGGTGCAGTACGGAGTTTTGTGAATTTGCAAGATGCATATAAGTGCTTCTTTTTCATTGCCGACTGGCATTCGCTTACTACTCATCCGCGTCCGGGAAATATCAGCCAAAGTGTCAAAACCATCCTGGCAGAATATTTGGCTTGTGGAATCGATCCCGAAAAGGCGACTATCTACGTGCAAAGTGATGTGAAAGAAGTACTCGAACTCTATCTTTATCTCAATATGAATGCTTATCTGGGTGAATTGGAACGGGTGACTTCCTTTAAAGAAAAAGTGCGTAAACAACCAGATAATATTAATGCTGGACTTTTGACCTATCCCTCTCTGATGGCGGCGGATATTCTTATTCATAAAGCCAACAAAGTGCCTGTAGGTAAAGATCAAGAACAGAACATGGAGATGGCGCGTAAATTTGCCAGGCGTTTTAATACAATATATAATGTGGATTATTTTTATGAACCGGAGTCTTTCCATTTTTCAGATAAAGCACTGAAAGTACCAGGACTGGATGGCTCCGGCAAAATGGGCAAAAGCGAAGGGAATGCGATCTATCTGGCAGATGACGAAAAGACTATCCGGAAGAAAGTGATGAAAGCGGTAACCGACTCAGGCCCTACCACCCCCTACAGCGAGAAGCCCGAGCCTATTGCTAACCTCTTTATTATGATGGAAATTGTTTCTGCCCAGGATACGTATGATTATTTTAACGAAAAATACAATACATGTGAGATCCGGTATGGTGATTTGAAAAAACAACTGGCAGAAGACATTTTATCTTTCTGTGCCCCCATCCGTGAACGAATACTGGAGATAGAAGCTGATACGTCTTATCTGGATAAGATAGCTCGCCTGGGCGCAGAGAAAGCCACAG
Organism: Tannerellaceae bacterium; assembly: GCA_031271045.1. Classification (GTDB taxonomy): domain Bacteria; phylum Bacteroidota; class Bacteroidia; order Bacteroidales; family Tannerellaceae; genus DFXE01. The sequence continues at coordinate 18,606 of JAISWO010000015.1, read as the reverse complement.
AAAGTGCTGCCCAAACCATCCGAGAGGTGCGCGAAATCATCGGTTTCCGGCCTTTTTCCTTGTAGTTTTCCGGTCGGAAAAGATTTTTTAGCAAGAAAGTCCAAAATCCTTGCTATCTTTACCCATTCAAATTATAAATGAACGTATGATGAAGGGTAAACCACTTATTTTGGTTACGAATGATGATGGCGTAAATGCCAGAGGGATACATGAATTAGCTGCCTGTTTAGAAAACCTGGGAGAGTTGGTGATCTTTGCACCCGATGGGCCTCGATCGGGAATGTCGGGTGCGATAACTTCACGGGTCCCGCTTACGTATTCACTACTGGAAAGGAAAAACGGACTTACTGTTTATATGTGTACCGGTACGCCGGTTGATTGTGTGAAACTGGCTGTGAATGATATATTGGGCAGAAAACCCGACTTGCTGATGTCGGGGATCAACCATGGAGGGAATATGTCGATATGCGTGCATTATTCCGGGACATTGGGCGCTGCAATCGAAGGATGTATTCAAGGTATTCCTTCCATAGGTGTTTCCCTAACTGATTATACGGAAGATTCCACCTTTGATGCTTGTTGCCTTCTGGGGCACAGGTTAGCGGTCAGTGTGCTGAAAGACGGCCTTCCCAAGGGTACTTACCTTAACTTAAACGTGCCCAACATCCGGCAGGTAAGAGGAATGCAGGTATGCTGTCAGGCGGAAGGGCGTTTTATCAATGAATATATGCGTTCGGAAAATGCAGATAAAGAGCCTGTATATTGGCTTACCGGTTCGCTGTATAACATTGTGCCGGATCTCCCTGAAAATGATATACTGGCGCTTGATAACGGATACGCCTCTTTGGTTCCCTGTAAGATAGATGTGACCGATTATGGATTCATGGAACAACTGAAAGAAATGGTAAAAACGAATACAATAACATTATAAACGCTTTATGGTAGAGAGTCTGCATGTATTGATTCAACATTCGGAGGTCGTGTTGCTAATTGCCTCTGTGATCCTTTTTTTTAGCATATTTGCAGGTAAGGCCGGTTTTCGTTTCGGCTTACCTTCGTTGCTTATCTTCCTGGGGGTCGGCATGCTGTTTGGCAGTGATGGCCTGGGAATACAATTCAGTAATCCAGATATCGCACAGTTTATTGGTATGCTGGCGCTCACGATTATCCTATTTTCCGGGGGGATGGATACGAAGTTTTCCGAGGTACGTCCTGTCATGGCGCAAGGGCTTATTCTTGCGACACTGGGCGTTTTGCTTACGGCCATTCTGGGAGGTGTTTTCACGTATTATCTTTTTTATTGGGTGACAGGGAAAGAAATCCTGAGCTTTGCCGAAGCGTTCTTGCTTACGGCGGTAATGTCATCTACCGATTCGGCATCTGTCTTTGCCATTCTGCGTGGCAGGAAGGTCCATCTGAAGGAGCGTCTTCATTCGGCGCTCGAACTGGAGAGCGGGAGCAACGATCCGATGGCTTATATGCTTACCATTATGCTCATTGTGTATATACAGGAGGGGAATATGAGCGTTACTCATGCTATCCTATCGTTGGCTATCGGGTTGTCGGTGGGCATTCTTGCCGGCTATCTGCTGGGGAAAATGCTGGTGTCGCTGATTAATAAGATCCATCTTCATAACGAGTCTTATTACCCAATTCTTTTACTGGCAGGCGCCATCTTTATTTTTGCGGCAACGACACTTTGTAAAGGAAATGGCTACCTGGCCGTTTATGTGGCCGGACTGATAGTTGGAAATTCGAAAATCGTTCATAAAAAGCGAACGGGTATGTTTTTCGACGGGTTTACGTGGTTGTTTCAAATCGTGATGTTCCTTATGCTGGGCCTGCTGGTGAACCCCCATGAATTGTTGCCGGTAGCAGGTCTTGCCGTAAGTATCGGTGTTTTTATTATCCTTGTTGCCCGTCCGCTCAGTGTGTTTATCAGTTTGATTCCATTCCGAAAGTTCTCATTTAAGGGTAAACTCTATATCTCGTGGGTAGGCTTGCGTGGAGCAGTTCCTATTATCTTTGCTCTTTATCCGCTGACGGCGAACCTGACACATGCGGAACTTATTTTCAATGTCGTGTTTTTCATTACCATTCTGTCTTTGCTTATACAGGGGACAACGGTGGTTTCGGTAGCCAACTGGTTGAAACTGGTAGAAAAGCCTGAACGTAAAGACGTCTTTGGCATTGAACTGCCCGATGGCATCAAAAGTGCGATGAGCGAGATTGATCTTACTCCGGAGGTCTTGATACATGGCAATAAGCTGATGGATTTTACGCTGCCCGATCATACCTTAGTCGTTATGGTCATGCGCGACAATCATTATTTTATACCGAAAGGTAATACTATTCTGAAGGAAAAAGACAAACTGCTTGTGATATCTGATGATGACAAAGCCTTGTTGCAAGCCTACCAGTCTTTGGGTGTGACGGATTACACAATGAAGAAGAATTAGAATACAAGCAGGGGGCTGTTTAATGAAAGATTTCTTTAATGAAAGGCGAATAACAAAAATAAGTACTACTTTTGTGGCGCATTTTACAAAGGCAATCCTTAAACAAAGAAAGGATACTCAAGAGTGTTAGTGAATTATTATAAATCAATCATTATTAATTATTGGAGATTAAAATGGCAAATTTAGATTTGAGTAAGTATGGAATTAATGGCAACATTGAAGTGGTGCATAATCCTACTTACGAACAGCTTTTTCAAGCTGAAATGGATCCCGCAAACCAGGGATTTGAAAAAGGCGAGCTTACTACAACAGGCGCTGTGTCGGTAAAAACAGGTGTTTTTACAGGACGTTCCCCCAAAGACCGTTACATTGTGAAAGATGCTGTTACGGAAAATACGATCTGGTGGGATGGGAATATCAACAAGCCGGTTACCACCGAGGTGTGGGACGATTTGAAGGCCCTGTCTCTGAAACAACTGAACTCTGCTAAGAAACTTTACGTTGTGGATACGTTCTGCGGCACCAATGTTGATACGCGCATGAAAGTGCGGTTCATTGTGGAAGTGGCCTGGCAGGCTCCTTTCGTAACGAATATGTTTATCCGTCCCTCGTTGTATGAACTCGAACATTATGGAGAACCGGATTTCACCGTGTTCAACTCCTCTAAGGTGACAAACCCGAACTGGAAAGAACAAAAACTCAATTCGGAAGTATTCGTACTCTTCAACCTGACGGAAAAACAGCAGATCATCGGCGGTACATGGTACGGCGGAGAAATGAAGAAGGGGATGTTCTCAATGATGAACTATTACCTGCCGCTTAAAGGAATGGCATCTATGCACTGTTCGGCCAATGTGGGCGACAAGGGCGATGTGGCTATCTTCTTCGGACTTTCCGGAACAGGCAAGACGACCCTTTCAGCAGATCCTAAACGCTTCCTTATCGGCGACGACGAACATGGATGGGATAATAACGGTGTGTTCAACTACGAAGGGGGATGCTATGCGAAGGTAATCAACCTCAGCGAAGAGAACGAACCGGATATCTGGCGTGCTATCAAACGGGACGCCCTGCTGGAAAACGTCGTAGTGAAAGACGACGGGACGCCGGATTATGCCGATGGCTCTATCACGGAAAATACGCGTGTTTCTTATCCGATCTATAACATCAATAAGATTGTGCTGCCTTCGAAAGCCGGTCATGCCAGCAAGATTGTCTATCTCTCGGCAGATGCCTTCGGCGTATTGCCTCCGGTATCTATCCTTGATGACGCTCAGGCGCAGTATCACTTCCTTTGCGGCTATACGTCCAAACTGGCCGGAACGGAACGGGGAATCACCGAACCGCTGCCTTCCTTCTCGCCTGCTTTTGGCGAAGCTTTCCTTACCTTGCATCCTACTATGTATGCCAAGACGCTGGGAGGGAAGATGAAGGAACACGGAGCAAAGGCTTATTTAGTCAATACCGGCTGGAACGGGACAGGCAAGCGTATTTCGCTGAAAGATACCCGCGCCATTATCGACGCCATCATCGACGGATCCATCGAAAAGGCCGAAAGGGTGCATGTCCCGGTGCTGAATCTGACGATTCCCAAGGCGCTGCCCGGCGTTTCCGATATACTCGACCCGCGTACCACCTATGCCAACGTGGCTGAATGGGAAACCAAAGCCAAATCTTTGGGCGCTAAGTATATCAAAAACTTTGAACAGTATTGCGATAACGAAGACGCTAAGGCCTTGATTGCCGCCGGTCCGCAGTTGTAATAACTGACAAGAGAACTGATCAGAGAGGCGTCCCATTGTTATGGGGCGCCTCTTTTTGTTTATAGGGACAGGATTTGTTCGGCATGGGTGCCGGTTTTGATTTCTTGGGGAAGGAAGATGTGTTCGATGATACCTTCTTCATTGATAAGGAAGGTGGTGCGGAAGATGCCCATATACTTCCTTCCATACATGCTTTTCTCGCCCCATACGCCGAATGTCATAACGAGCGACTGTCCGGTGTCGGCAATCAGATCGAAGGGCAGTTGCTGCTTCTCAATGAATTCCTGATGAGATGTTGCATTGTCTACGCTGATGCCGACGACTTCGTAGCCTGCTTCCCGCAAGCTGGCATAGTTATCTCGGAAGCTGCAGGCTTCGGCCGTACATCCGGATGTGTTGTCTTTGGGATAGAAGTATAAAACTAGCTTTTTACCCTTGAAGTCACTTGCCTTAATCTCTTTTCCGTTTTGATTTACCCCTAATATTTCAGGGATTGGATCGCCTTTTTTTAATGTCATAGTGTTCTTTTTTACGGTTTGTAGTAAATAAACAACAAAAATAACAGAAATGTTTTATATTTGCGTTCAAGTTAGTAGTAAAACCCTTATAGTAATACCATGCGGAATGTTTATCTGTTTTTCTTTTTACTCTGTGGCTCCGGGCCATTGGCGTTTATTCATGCTCAAAAAATAAATCTGATGAAATACTTTCCGGAACAATACCAGTCCTACCGGGCTGATCAATGGCTTGACTTCGAAGGAGAGGCCTTGTATGATTATATCAATGGAGGGGCAGAGCTCTATCTCTCTTACGGACTTAAGGGGATGACGGGATGCAAATACAATGGCGACGGTCTGCCCCAGGTGACGGTCGAGATCTACGAGATGACCTCGTCGAAAAATGCTTTTGGAGTCTATACCCAAAGTCGAGACCGCGAGGAATACGACTACGGACAGGGGTCGCAACGTTATGATGACTTTATCTTGTTCTGGAAAGACCGCTATTTTGTGATCATTACCGCCCAGAAAGCGACGCCGGAAAGCCGGGATGCCCTCCTGCATCTGGCGGCATTGGCGGAGGAAGCTATCCCCGGTGAAGGCGAGATTCCGGCCCTTGTTGCCGAACTCCCCAAGGAAGGCCTGGTGCCCGGTGGATACCTTTATTTCCACCATTACATCTGGCTCAATGCCTATTTGTTTATTGCTGATTACAACATTGCCGGTATCAGCGACCAGACGGATGCGCTGTTGGCTAAATACGGCGAGGCGGATGCGCGTTGCTACCTCCTGTTGGTGCAGTATCCTAACCCGGAAGAGGCCCTGAAGGCAGGCGAAGAGATGCGCAAAGGGCTTGCGCCCGAACTGTCGGCCGACACTGCATCCATCCGCCTCGAAGACGGCAGTTGGTTTACCCTTGGGGTACAGGGCAACAAGCTGGCGGCGATCTTCAACGGTCAGACCAGAGAGCAAGTCGAGAATCTTTATCAATCTATTTATAAGTAATTAAAACATCTGATGTTTATGGAATCAATTACCCGTCGTGAGTTACTGAAGCGGACGGCTGCCCTGGCGGTCGGCAGTTCGCTCTTGCTGAGCCGCCCGGTTACGGCATGGGCCCAGCAGAAAGATGCGACCAGCAAGGTCGTATTGATACGCAACCAAAAGTTGTTTGCTAACGGCGCCTCGCCCGACCCGGAGGTCTGTGCCGCCATGTTGGACGAGGCCGTCCGTACGCTGACCGGGCAGGCTGATGCCAAGGCTGCCTGGGCGTCGATTATCCACCCTAATGACATTGTGGGTATCAAGACGAACGAGTGGAACTCCTTTCCGACCCCGCCGGAATTGAACGCACTGATCAAGGCCCGCGTCCTGGCCACAGGTGTCGGCGAGGAGAACGTAAGCGTCGACGACCGGGGTGTGAAAACGAATCCTGTCTTCCGGCGTGCAACGGCCCTGATCAATGTCCGTCCGATGCGGACGCATGCCTGGTCGGGCGTCGGTTCACTGCTGAAGAACTACATCATGTTTGCCGAAAAGCCTTCGGACTATCATGATGACTCCTGCGCTCCGCTGGCAACCTTGCAGGAACTGCCTGCGGTAAAGGGGAAAACCCGCCTGCATATCCTGGCCCTCCTCGCTCCCCAGTTCCATCATCTGGCGGCGAACACCGTTACGGAGGAGTTTACCTGGAAATACAGCGGCTTGGCCGTTGGCTTCGATCCGGTGGCGGTCGATTCGGTGGGATTGCGCATCATCGAGGGCAAACGGAGGGATTACTTCGGCGAAGATCGCCCCTTGAATCCTCCGGCAAAACACATTGCCCTGGCCGATACGCGCTATCACCTGGGGACGTCCGACCCGTCGAAGATCCAGTTGGTGAAGCTCGGCTGGGATGAATCGAGCTACGTATAGTAATCGTAAATGCGGAGGCTGTGCCGGACGGGGCGCAGCCTTTTTTGTCTCATTTCGCCTGGCGGGCTCCGGCTTGCTGGGCGATGATGTTTTTGTAACGGCCGACAACGACGTTTAATTCGTTCACAAAGCCGGCGCTGACGCTGTCTCCCTGGACGATCAGCAGGGCTTCGAGGCGCCGTATCATCTGCATATAGAGTTTATCGACTTCTTTGCGCGTCGCTCTCATCTGCTCTGTCGGGCGCCTGGAGGTTTCGTGGTAACGGGCTTCCATCAAGTTGCGGAAATGTTGGTTGACGGCCTGCAATTCCGTCAGCCATTCCCCAATGCCAAGGATCCCGACGGCGGGGTGGCCGTTCAATTCGCGCAGGAGGTCGTCGATGGCGGCTGTTTTTGCGTCGAGCGGCTTGCGGCAGATGTTGCCGTATGCGCGCAGGACGAAGTAGATATGCTTGGCGGCCTGTCGTTTGGCGGGGTCGAAGTGTTCCATTGCCGAGCGAACGGCGAGGAGGAATCCGCGATAGATGCCGTTGCGTTTTCGATCCTGTTCTTTTATCTCGCGGGTATAGCGGCTTGTGCGGATCAGGTCGAGCAGTCCGGTTTCCCGGTCGTAAGCAGCCTTATACGCGGCGTATTCGGCAACGATATTCAGCGCAATGGCAGTTACTTTCTCGATCAGAAGACTGATTGTCGCGTGAAACTCAACATGCGTCTCGTTCCTTAGGTAAGTGTAGTTAAACTTATTAATTTTCATATTGCTCACAAAGGTACGTTTTCTTTTCAAATAATCCGGCAAATCTATCGTTTACTTTTTTATTCTTTGCCAATCTTGTGGCAAATATAAGGTAATACGACACTTTATTTGCCATAAGATTGGCAAGGCTTATGTATAGATGTGTTTTATTTGCCATTAGACTTGCAATGCTATCGTATTATTTCTTCTTATTTGCCACAAGATTGGCAAGGTTAGCGTAGCATTATGTCTTATTTGCCACAAATTCCGGAAGGGTAATTTGCTCTATAAGCCTTTCGGTATATCCTTATGAAAAACCCCATCAGGCAGCGGGCTTGATGGGGTTATGACAGGAAAATGCCGGAGACGTATGGAGGGAAGCTTGCTGTTCCCGGAACAGGGTAGGGGAGAGGCTTACTTCCTTTCAAAGACGGCATCAAAGGCGTGGGCAGAGGCTTGGAAGTCGATCCGACGGACATATGCGCACGACTCGCGGGCGCCGTGCTCGCGATCCATCGCACTGTCTTCCCATTCGACCGACAAGGGGCCTTGATAGCCGATGTCGTTCAAGGCGCGGATGATCTCTTCAAAGCGAATCTTGCCACGCCCCAGGCTGCGGAAATTCCAATAACGCCGCGGATCGCCGAAGGGGACATAGCCGCCGAAGACGCCGGCCGCCTTCGGGGCGTCGCTCCAATAGACATCCTTCATGTGGACATGGAAAATGCGGTCGGGAAATTGGTAGAGAAAGTCGACGTAATCGACGCCCTGGTAACCGAGATGGCTGGGATCGTAGTTGAAGCCGAAGGCCGGATGCGAGCCTACGGCCTCGAGGGCGCGGCGGGCCGTGACGGTGTCGAAGGCAATCTCCGTCGGATGTACTTCGAGGGCGAAACGGACGCCCAGACGCTGGTATTCGTCTAAGATCGGAGTGAACCGGCGGGCAAACTCGCCATAGCCGTCCTCTATCAGCGATGCGGGAACGGGCGGGAAAGAGTAGAGGTACTGCCAGATGGGGCTTCCGCAGAAGCCTACTACCGTATCGACGCCCAGCGCGCGAGCGGCATGGGCGGTGCGAATCAGTTCTTCGGAGGCCCGCTGGCGGACTCCTTCGGGATCGCCGTCGCCCCAGATGTAATCGGGCAGGATCGAGCGATGCCGGAAGTCGATCGGGTCGCAGACGGCCTGACCAATCAGGTGTGTGGAGATTGTCCGGACCTTCAGGCCGTGCGTGCCGAGAAGGTCTGTAATGCCGCGGTAGTAGGCGGCGTCCGTTTGCCGGACGTCTACATGGTTGGGAAGGCCGAGTTCCAGCCCGTCGTAGCCAAAGCCAAGGGCCTTTGCGCAGATTGTTTCCAGAGATAAGTCACCCCACTGGAGGGTGTAGAGAGTTACAAGTCGTGTCATGTTGATAAGATATTTAGATTAAACAATATGGATCGCAAGTAGTTTTATTCCGGAGACAAAGATAAACTTTGTTCGTAACAGTATTGTGATGAAAAAACAACTTACCCTGTTTGGATGTTATAAAAATGAATGTATCTTTGCCGCCAATAATAATTATAACGATATGACACGCAATACAGCAAACAATCTCCTCCTCTCCCTAAGCATTATTATTCTACTTCAGAAGCAGAATGGAAGTGAGGCGTGCGTCAGTTGAGCGTAATACAAAGGACCAAAACGAACAAAAGCCCTTCTCACTTCCGGATGAGAGGGGCTTTTTTGATGGATAATTAAATACAAAAAGATATGGCAAACAGATTATTTATTTTTGACACCACCCTGCGCGACGGTGAACAGGTGCCGGGATGTCAACTGAACAGTACCGAAAAGATTGAAGTCGCCAAGGCCCTCGAAACCCTGGGTGTCGATGTCATCGAAGCCGGCTTCCCCATCTCCTCGCCGGGCGACTTCCAAAGCGTAGTCGCAATATCCAAGGCCGTCACCTGGCCCACCATCTGCGCCCTCACCCGCGCCGTAGAAAAAGACATCGACGCAGCCGCCCAAGCCTTGCAGTACGCCAGGCGAAAACGCATCCATACCGGCATCGGAACGTCGGACTATCACATCCGGTATAAGTTCAACTCCACCCGGGAAGAAATACTCGAACGAGCCGTCGCCTGTGTGAAGTACGCCAAACGCTATGTAGAAGACGTCGAGTTCTATGCCGAAGACGCCGGACGTACCGACAACGAATACCTGGCCCGTGTCGTCGAAGCCGTCATCCATGCCGGCGCCACCGTTGTCAATATCCCCGACACCACAGGATACTGCCTGCCCGATGAGTACGGAGCGAAGATACGCTATCTCATGGAGCACGTAACCTGCATAGACAAAGCCATCCTCTCCACCCATTGCCATAACGACCTGGGTATGGCCACCGCCAATACGATCCAGGGCGTACTCAACGGAGCCAGGCAAGTCGAAGTAACCATCAACGGCATAGGCGAACGCGCCGGGAATACTTCGCTCGAAGAAGTGGCCATGATTTTCAAAAGCCACCGCGAGACAGAAATCGAAACAAACATCAACAGCCAAAATATATACGGTATCAGCCGCATGGTATCCAGTCTGATGCATATGCCCATACAGCCCAACAAGGCCATCGTAGGACGAAACGCCTTCGCCCACTCCTCCGGTATCCACCAGGACGGCGTGCTCAAACACCGCGAAAGCTATGAAATCATCGACCCCAAAGACGTCGGCATCGACGACAATGCCATCCTGCTCACCGCCCGTAGCGGCCGGGCTGCCCTGAAACACCGTCTCCAACTGTTGGACGTCAATCTGGAGCAAGATGAATTGGAAAAAGTCTACGAAGACTTCCTGAAATTAGCCGACAATAAGAGAGACATCAACGACGACGACGTCCTGATGCTCGTAGGCAAAGACCGAACCACCACGCAACGCATCAAACTGGAATATTTGCAAGTCTCTTCGGGCATAGGCCTGAAGCCCGTAGCCAGCATCTGCCTCAGTATTGCCGGCGTAAAACTCGAAGCTGCCGCCTCGGGCAACGGCCCGGTAGACGCTGCCATCAAAGCCGTCGAATCCCTCACCCAGCGCACCGTAACAATACAGGAGTTTCTGATTCAGGCCCTCAATAAGGGAAGAGACGACATAGGCAAGGTGCATATACAAGTGGAATACGATGGCAATATCTATTATGGCTTCGCCGCCCATACCGATATTATCGCCGCTTCGGTCAAAGCTTACATTGATGCCATTAATAAGATACCATATAACTAATATGAAGCAGACATTATTCGAAAAGATCTGGGAGCGACACATCGTGGACACGCTGCCCGACGGAACGACTCAACTCTACATCGACCGGCTCTACTGCCACGAAGTAACCAGTCCGCAAGCCTTCGCCGGATTGCGCGAACGGGGACTGACTCCCTTCCGCCCCAAACAAATCACCTGCCTCCCCGATCACAACGTCCCCACGCTGAACCAGGATAAACCGATCGAAGATCCCGTCTCCAGGAAACAGGTGGACACGCTGGAAAAGAACGCCGCCGATTTCGGCCTCGCATACTATGGCTTGCAGCATCCCAAAAACGGGATCGTCCACGTCGTAGGCCCTGAGAACGGACTGACGCTCCCCGGCATGACCATCGTCTGCGGCGATTCGCATACCTCTACGCACGGCGCGCTGGGCGCTATCGCCTTCGGCATCGGAACCAGCGAAGTAGAAATGACCCTCGCCACCCAATGCATCATGCAGCGCAAGCCCCGCACCATGCGCATCACCCTCGACGGACAACTGCGCGCCGGCGTAACGGCCAAAGACGTCGCCCTCTATATCATCTCCCGGATGACGACCAGTGGGGCGACCGGTTATTTCGTCGAATACGCCGGCGAGGCCATCCGCCGTACAACGATGGAAGAACGCCTGACCATCTGCAACCTCTCTATCGAGATGGGTGCCCGCGGAGGTATGATCGCTCCCGACCAGGTCACCTTCGATTACCTGAAAGGCCGGGAGTTCGCTCCCCAGGGAACCGGATGGGAGAAAGCCCTGGCTGCCTGGCAAAACCTTTACAGCGACGACGACGCTACGTTCGACAAAGAAGTGCGCTTCCGCGCCGAAGACATCGAACCGATGGTAACATACGGCACCAATCCCGGCATGGGAATAGGCATACGGGAACAGATCCCTTCGCTCGACAATATCGACGAGGCCGGCCGCATCTCTTTCCTCAAGGCACTCGATTATATGGGCTTCCATCCGGGCGATCCGATGCTGGGCAAACCGGTCGATTATGTTTTCCTCGGTAGTTGCACCAACGGACGGATAGAAGATTTCCGAGCCTTCGCCTCCGCAGTGAAAGGATACCGGAAAGCTCCCGGCCTCACAGCCTGGTTAGTGCCCGGGAGCCGGCAAGTGGAGCAGCAGATACGTGCCGAAGGTATCGACGCCATCCTGACGGAAGCCGGTTTTGAACTGCGTCAGCCCGGCTGCTCGGCCTGCTTGGCAATGAACGACGATAAGGTGCCTGCCGGCAAATATGCCGTCTCGACATCCAACCGTAATTTTGAAGGGCGCCAAGGCCCCGGCGCACGTACCATCCTTGCCGGACCGCTGGTAGCTGCCGCTGCCGCCGTCACAGGTAAGATCACCGATCCAAGAACCCTGTAATCCGGAATAAATTATGCGTAATACATTCACCATACTGACGTCCACCTGCGTGCCGCTCCCGCTGGAGAACGTGGATACCGATCAAATCATCCCGGCACGCTTCCTGAAAGCTACCACACGCGAGGGCTTTGGCGACAACCTCTTCCGCGACTGGCGCTACGACAAATCCGGCCGCCCCAATCCCGGCTTCGTCCTGAATCAACCTGCCTACAAGGGAGACATCCTGGTGGCGGGGAAGAACTTCGGCAGCGGCAGCAGTCGCGAACATGCCGCCTGGGCGATCACGGGCTACGGCTTCCGGGCCGTCGTCAGTAGCTTTTTTGCCGACATCTTCAAGAATAACTCAATGAATAACGGGCTGCTGCCGGTCGTTGTCTCGCCGGACTTCCTGAGCGAACTGTTTGTCTCCATCGAAGCAAACGCTGCAACGACGCTCACCATCGACCTCCCCGCCCAGATCATCACCAATCGCGCCACCGGCCGCAGCGAACATTTCGATATCAATGCCTACAAAAAGGACTGCCTGGTAAACGGCCTCGACGACATCGACTACCTCTTAGCCAACAAAGAAAAAATAGAGAAATATGAGGGTTTAGTTACGAGTTACACGTAAATAGCGACACGCTCGTAACTAATAACGAATAATCATACAATGTGTAACTCGTAACATAAAAAAGAAGATGATCGAAATAATGGATACCACCCTCCGGGATGGAGAACAGACATCGGGCGTCGCTTTTGCCGCCCATGAGAAGCTCAGTATCGCGCAGATATTGCTCAACGAATTGGGAGTCGACCGTATCGAGATAGCCTCGGCGCGTGTGTCGGACGGCGAGTTTGATGGCGTCAGGCGCGTTGCCTCCTGGGCCGAGCGTACGGGCAACCTTCACAAGCTGGAAGTCCTGGGATTTCTCGACGGCGGTACGTCGCTCCGATGGATAGAGCAAGCCGGATGCCGTACGGTCAACCTCCTGTGCAAAGGCTCGCACAAACATGTGACCGAACAACTCCGCAAGACGCCCGACCAACATATCGAAGATATCCGCGAAAGCGTCCGCCTGGCGGAAAAGATGGAGATCGGTGTGAACATCTACCTGGAAGACTGGTCGAACGGCATTATACACTCGCCGGAATACGTCTTCCGCCTGGTAGACGGACTGAAGGACCTGCCCATCCGCCGCTATATGCTGCCCGATACCCTGGGTATCCTCAATCCACTCAATACCTACGAATACTGCAAGCAGATGATCGGCCACTATCCTGCTCTGACGTTCGACTTCCATGCTCATAACGACTATGACCTGGCTGTTGCCAACGTCTTCTCGGCCGTACGTGCCGGCGTGAAAGGCATCCACACCACCATCAACGGACTGGGTGAGCGGGCCGGTAACGCGCCCTTGGGCAGCGTGCTGGCCGTCATCAAAGATCAGTTGGGCGAAGATACCCGCCTCCGGGAAGAGAAGATCAACCGGGTCAGCCGGCTGGTAGAAACTTATTCCGGTATTCATATCGCCCCAAATCAGCCGGTCGTCGGCGAGTCGGTCTTTACCCAATGCGCCGGTATTCATGCCGACGGCGACAGCAAGAGCAACCTCTATTACAACGACCTCCTGCCCGAACGTTTCGGGCGCGTCAGGGAATACGCCCTGGGCAAAACCTCCGGCAAAGCCAGTATCCGCAAAAACCTGGAAGCCCTGGGCATCGGTATGGACGAAGAAACTATGCAGAAGGTAACCGAACGCATCATTGAACTGGGCGACAAGAAAGAAATGGTTACCCAGGAAGACTTGCCCTATATCATCAGCGACGTACTCAACCGGGATACGACCGCCGAGCCTAAGATCCGGATATTGAACTACGCCCTGTCGCTGGCGCAGGGATTACGGCCGGTGGCTACGCTCAAGATAGAGATCGACGGACAGACTTACGAGCAATCGGCCACCGGCGACGGACAGTACGACGCCTTCGTACGCGCCCTCCGGATGATCTATACCGAGCTGGGGCGCCCTTTCCCGATGCTGACGAACTACTCCGTCTCCATCCCGCCGGGAGGACGTACCGACGCCTTCGTACAAACCATCATCAGTTGGAACTTCGCAGGCAAAGATTTCAAAACACGCGGCCTCGACGGCGACCAGACCGAAGCCGCCATACAAGCAACTATCAAAATGTTAAACAAAATAGAAGGATAAACAAATGGACAAGAAATTAACAATCGCCCTCGTGGCGCACGACAGACGAAAAGCCGATATGGTAGAATGGGCTTTGCACAACGACCGCTTCCTCGCGCAGCATCATTTAGTATGCACCGGTACGACCGGGGGACTCATCTCCAAGGCTTTTGAAGATAAAGGCATCCATGCCGAAATAACCTGCATGCACTCCGGACCGCTGGGGGGAGATGCCGAGATAGCCGCTATGGTGGTACGCAAACAAATCAATCTGGCTATCTTCCTGATCGACGACCTGAACCCGCAGCCGCATGAGGCCGACATTCAGATGCTACTCCGCCAATGCCGGGTGCACAATGTCCCGATTGCCTGCAACCGTTACAGCGCCGACCTGATGATCACCAGCTCCCTCTGGGACGAAGAGGACTACATCCCGACCGAACCGCAGTATATTTATTTTAATCGCGAAGGATGAAACTGAACATTGCCGTACTGCCGGGCGACGGAATCGGCCCGGAAATCATCGAACAGGGTATGAAGGTCGTACGCGCCGTATGCGCCGTATTTGGCCACGAACTGCATGCAAAGGAAGGCTTAGTCGGGGCGGCTGCTATCGACGCCACCGGTAATCCTTACCCCGACGAGACGCATCGCCTTTGTATGGAAAGCGACGCCGTCTTCTTCGGAGCTATTGGGCATCCTAAGTACGATAACGACCCTTCGGCGAGCGTACGTCCCGAACAGGGGCTTCTGGCTATGCGCAAGCAACTGGGACTGTATGCCAATATCCGGCCGGTCGTTACCTTTCCGTCGCTCATCCATCAGTCGCCCTTGCGCGCCGAGCTGGTCGAAGGGGCCGACTTTCTGTGTATCCGCGAGCTGACGGGTGGCCTCTACTTCGGGCGTCCGCAAGGGCGTAGCGAAGATGGTCGGACGGCCTACGATACGTGCGTCTATACGCGCGATGAGATCGAACGCATCGTTCGTCTTGCCTACGGCTATGCCTTGAAGCGACGCAGGAAACTGACGGTTGTAGACAAGGCCAACGTGCTGGCTACCTCGCGCCTCTGGCGACAGGTAGCGCAGGAAATAGCGCCGGAATATCCCGGTGTGGAAACAGAATATATGTTTGTCGATAATGCCGCCATGCGTCTGGTGCAATCGCCCAAGAGCTTCGACGTGATGGTGACGGAGAATATGTTTGGCGATATCCTTACCGACGAGGCTTCCGTCATCAGCGGTTCGCTGGGGATGCTGCCGTCGGCGTCGATCGGCGTACATACGTCGGTCTTCGAGCCTATCCACGGCTCTTATCCGCAGGCGGCGGGGCAGGATATTGCCAATCCGATGGCTACGATCCTGAGCGCCGCCCTGATGTTTGAGTATGCTTTCAACCTGCCTGAGGAGGGCGCAGCCATCCGTCGGGCCGTAGCCGAGGCGATCGCGACAGGTATCGTGACCGAAGACATAGCCCCCGCCGGGCAGGAGGCTTACAGGACCTCTGCCGTGGGGGGCTTTATTGCGCGATCGGTCTGAAGGTTCAGGCTATTCGAGGAAGAGTTCTATTACAGGAATTTCGGCGTCGGGGCGACTGACGGGAAGGTCGAGGATGACATCGTCGGCGCCGGAATTTTCCGTTGTATGACTGCCGGGCGTTGTGTTGACCGTAAATTTGATTTCCGAAGCGTCGTTGAGGAGTTGAGCGTACTTGAATTTACCCTTGTAGCCCGGCAGGTGAAGGGATTTGAAGGGCCACTCCAGGACGTGGACATACAGGCGTTTCTTTTCCGGATTATAAGTCAGGAGGCAGTTGCGGGGGGCGACGAAGCCTTCCGGCGCTGCGGTGCAACCGTAGATCGAACGGTCGTGGAATTGCATCCAGCGGGCCAGTCCTTCGAGGCGTTCCGTCGCCCGGTCGTCGAAGCGTCCGCGGGCCGTTGGGCCGACGTTGAGCAGGAGGTTACCTCCTTTGCTGACGGTTTCGATGAGCATGACGACCAGTTGATGGACGCTTTTCCAGGAATATTCGTCGCGGTAGTAACCCCAGGAGCCGGAGAAAGTCTGGCAAGTTTCCCAATAAACCTTTTTCCCACGCACCGTGGGCCATTGCTGGGGCATGAATTGTTCCGGAGTGACGAAATCCCATCCCCAGTCGGTATGGTCGAGGTCGAGGCGGTTGTCGACGATGATATGAGGTTGCAACGAGCGGATCAGGCGGAGGAGTTCTTCCGACTGCCAATCTTCGTGTCCTTTACCGTTCTCGCCGGGGTAGGAGAAGTCGAGGAAAAGTTCGTCGATGCGGCCGAAGCGGGTGAGGAGTTCGGTCAGTTGGGCTTTCATATAGGCGCGGTAGCGTTCCATGCTGCGGCCCTGGTTGGCGGTACGGGCGGCTTCGGCGCCTTTCCATTGCGGGTGCATGCGGTCGATGGGGAAATCGGGGTGATGCCAGTCGATGAGCGAATAGTAGAAGCCGATGCGGATGCCTTCGGCGCGGAAGGCTTCGACGAAGGGGGCGATGAGGTCTTTCCCGCAGGGCGTATTGGTGGCCTTATAATCGGTTACGTCCGAGTCCCAGAGGCAGAATCCATCGTGATGTTTGGTGGTTACGACGACGTATTTCATTCCTGCGGCGCGAGCTTGGGCGGCCCATTGGCGGGGATTGTAGAGGTCGGGGTCGAAGCGGTCGAAATAGTTCTGATAGACTTCGTCGGCGATCTTCTCATTGCGTTTCACCCATTCGTGTCGGGCGGGCATGGCATAGATGCCCCAGTGGATAAACATTCCGAAGCGGTCGTTTGTCCACCAGGCCATGCGTTCCTGTTTCTGAGCCGGCGTTTCTACGGCCCATGCCGGCGTGTTTTTCTCCTGGGCTTGCATCATGCCGACGCTTCCGATGCAGAGCAAGAGGCCGGCCATCCATTTGTTTTTCATGATCTGTTTTGTATAGGTGAGTAATTATTTTCAGCAGATGTGTATATCATGGATGACGCTCCACGGGCCTTTTTCGCCGCGGGTATTTTCCCATCGGAGGGCGAAGCAGACGTGCCGCCCGGCCTCTTTGGGGTCGAAGGCGAAGAGGGCCGGCGAGGTGGTGGCGCTTCTGGAATGGATCATCGTCTCCGGGTTCATGTCGGCGGTAGCGTCGCCGGTGCCGTCATAAAAATCCCACCGGATCTCTACGCCGCGCTGACCTTTGGGCCGGGCTCGTTTTTTCACATCGGTACGGTAGTAATGGATGGCCAGGCGGTGCGCCGTGAGGGGTGCAATCCGGAAATTGGGCGGGTGGATAGCCACCGGTGCGGGGCTGCGGCTCCCGTTTGTCCGGGCAGGATAGCCCATGTGAGCGAGGTCTGCGTTTTCCACTAAGGGATTGTTCTTGAGCATCCGGTAGAGGTTGCGATAAGCAGGGATCAGGATTCGTTCCGCATCCCGCAAGGCGACTGCGGATATCGGCGTTCGCTGCGCCGAATTGCTCCAATTCTCAAAAGCTTCGACATAAGGTGCGTATATTTCCACCTTAAAAGTCCCCGCATACCAGTCTCCCAAGGGCGTGCCGGGCTTCATTCCAAATTCCTCAAGATGTGCATCTAAGTACGGCACCGTATACCCCGTCACTTTTTTATATAACTCCAGATGATTACTGGGCAGCCAATCATTCATTCGTTGATCCATATAATATCCTCCCAAATTTGCGCGCAAGATACAACATCTTTTTATAACAACAAAATCCGGAGCTACGAAAATAATTTCCGGGCTTACGAAAACAAATTCCGGCGTCACGAAATTCGATTCCGGTACTACGGAAATAAATTCCGGGATTACGAAATTTAATTCCGGTATTACAAAAATAAATTTTGGCGCTACGCAAATAAATTACGTAACACCGTAATCTAATTTTGGGGCTACGAAAACAAATTTCGGCGCTACGTAAACCACATTTCATTATAATCGGATACCCCCAACACATACCCTTCCCCCATCACCCCCGTAGGGGCGCACCTGCGTGTGCGCCCTGATATAATATGTGTGCGCCCTGATATAATACGTGTGCGCCCTGATATAATATGTGTGCGCCCCCTGCATTTCCGACAAAACACAATGCGGGCGCACACGCAGGTGCGCCCCTACATGCCCGTCTCCCCCCGGAATCCTCCAAAAGGAACCCTTCCCCGCCCAATTTGTCGCAGAAAAGGAAAAAAAAGATTGCGAAACGGATATATTGTGTGTTTTGTATCTTTGCCATGTAAAA
The DNA here is from genome assembly GCA_031271045.1 of Tannerellaceae bacterium. GTDB lineage: Bacteria > Bacteroidota > Bacteroidia > Bacteroidales > Tannerellaceae > DFXE01. Next base: position 172 of record JAISWO010000015.1, on the reverse strand, counting down.
TAAGCGGCAATAATTTTTTTAACATAAAAAAATGAGTAGAATATTCATAACTTTTTCAGCAACGATCCTGTCTGTAATGATAGGATGTACAGAAAAACAACGATCGACAGACGACCTCATCACGGTGGATGTTACGGCAGGCTATTCCCAAAAGGAACTCATCCTTCAGGAC
>JAISWO010000043.1 GCA_031271045.1 Tannerellaceae bacterium | reverse complement strand
CACTCAAGTAATTTTGAGTTCAAACCGTGACTGCCGGCAGGATTAAGAAATTCGGCAAGAATGTTGGAATGTTTATTTTCATCACGATTTACGCCACAAACTCGGAATATATTGAATCGTACACCTGTGACGTCCAGCATTTCAGTATTTTTCTTGCTGATAATGCTGATTAGTTCTAATAATTTTTTTGTTTGTTCCATTTTTGTTGGTGTTAAACAAATTTTTTAAAAGCATGGAGGCCGAATCTGACAAATATCATAATGTGGAGGAATCTGCGGATAGCAGGATCTGAATAGCTGTTTCGATCAAAGTGTCTCTTCCTTTTTCGGTATCGTCGGAAGATAGGGTTACGGGTATATCCGGTTCGATGCCAAATTCGGTATGTTGTTTGTTGACGTCCAATATCGGACTGGTGGAGAAACGGATGCGCCAGCCGTTGGGCAATTCGGACGTAAAGGGGAAGCCGCTCCCTCCTCCCGTACTGCCGCCTAAGGTCTGCACATTGGATAAGACCTTCATCTTACTGACGAAATTATTCGTTGCGCTGAAACATCTCCGGTTTGTTAATATGATGACGGGTTTGAGCCATAAATCTCCGTGCGATGGTTCCAGATATAGAGGATAGGGATTGGAAAAGTCCTGATGTCCTTTTCCTGTTTTATGCTGGATGTATCCGCATAACGTTTTTTTATCGAAGAAGCGTGAGGCGAAGCGATCGGAATTGGTCAACGAGCCGCCGCCATTATCCCTTACATCAATAATCAATCCTTTACATTCTTTGAAGGTATCGAACATCTTGTTTAATTCCGATTCCAGGATACTTTCGCTGAAGCTGCCGTAATAGATATAGCCTACTTGTTCATTATCGCCTAAGCGGCAATAGCGTATTTCATTGTAGTCGCCGGCATATTCTCCGCTCCAGTAATAATTTTGCATGACGCCCCAGTTGAAATTGGACGGGTGATTCTGGAACCAGCCGTCGTAAGTGGAGTAGAAATATTTGGATATTACATTCACGTGCCCGTCTTGTAACTCTTGCGTCATGGAGGACAGAAGCTGAAACAATTCCTGCTCATTGGTTGATTCGTTAATCTGGTAGACGTATTTATCATGTACGGCATCCCAGTCTATCTGTTTATATTCGAAGAAACAGTAATTTTCGTCCAGTATTTTCCAGCAGGCTTCAAAGTTGTAAAGCGGGGATTCGTTGAACTCATCCAGCATCTCGCATCCGTGGAAAAGGATGGCTGCTATCAGGCAGAAAGGGTAGATAAGAATGTGTTTCATTTCAGTACAAATTGTTTGACCCAACCAAGCATAAAGGTATTGGAAAGGATTCTTGTTTCAAGATAGTTCGTGTTTGAATAGTATAGACAGTTCAGGTAGCCCAAGCGTAGCGTAGAGCGATGAACAGGGATATCTATTGTCAGGTAGTTTCTCAGGGCGGCCTTATTGTGAAAAGAATTCAGGGCAATGATGTTGGAGGTATTACCTTCGTTGAATATTTCATAATAAGAACTTTTGTATGGGGGTGAGAAGAAGATGCCTCCGAGGGGAAATTCCACCTGGTAGCGCAATATGATGGAAGATGTACGGATGTTGAAGGTATAAAGAGCGATGGCAGACAAGCCCAGGTCAATGTCTGCTTTGGCAGATAGCGGATTGTTGCCGTTGCGTGTATTATAAATGAAGCCTCCCATCAGATGGGCAAAAGCTCCGGGCATCAGTCGCAGGTTCGTTCCGGCCGGGATCCGGCGGTGATACGCAAAGGTATAATCGACAAAAGCTCCGAAATCGCTGACGTTCTCTGCCGGATTGCGGGTAGACGAGATGTCGACACTGATGATTTGTTGCCGGGAAAAAAGCGGGTTGCGGAGCAGCGTCATGCGTTCGTTGAAAATACGTGCTCCCCAACCGGTATAGGTAAAGGGTGAAAGATAGGTATCTTTTACTATTGATGTGCCGAATCCTGCCAAGGTGCCTTCATTCATTCCCCGCGGATTTTCTTCGTTGTTAAATTGCGCGTAAAGGGGGAAAGAGACCAAGCACATCCATACGTATCCGATAATCTTTTTCATAATATTACATTACTCGTCAAACAGTTTCATTTGTCCGGTTATTTCGTCTATGATGTCCGAATTGCTTTTTCTTTGTTCGGGTTCTTCCTGCGCTTTTTCCGGTTCCGGTTCCGGTTCCGGCACGGCGGGTTCGGGGAAGCGGATGGGCTCCAGTTCGTTTATGGTTTGTATTTCGTACAGGGAGATACGTTTGCCTTTTGTTTTGAAGCTTCTTGCGCCAATGAAACTTTCTGCGTCGATGATTAACGGTTCCCTGTTGCTGTCTTTTCCTCCGAAGACGACTTCTATACGCGGATAGGCTTCATCGGTGAGCAGGAAAAGGCGGCTGTCGGGGTTTTCGCTCGCAAAATTCTGTTTGCGATTATTGATTGCTTCCATCTGGAAACGTTTGATGTAGCGGTACCCTTGGTCGGCGTCATGGAAAACGGCGGTCCATATTTTTTTGGGGTTATATTTTTCGATGGTCAGTATATTATCTTCGTAATGATTGCTCAGGTCGAAGTTGGTGGTATAGAAATCGCCGTTACGCAGGACGATGAGGACCTGGTCGTCGTTTTGAAATTCTCCCAGTTCATCGCCTCGTCCTTCGTAATTGAGGCGGAGTACTTTCCAGTCGAACCATACCAGCCGGCCGCCGATGGTAGAGACGCCTTTTTGTTTGAGGCTTATTTTGTGTATTTCGGCTTTGGTCAGGATATTTCCGATGGCGTTGCGGGCTTTGATGCCTACTTCGCTGAAGTCTTTTTCGAAGACGAGGAGTTTTTGGCGGGGTTTGGGTTTGAGGATGACTTTCACGGTTTCGGCTTCGCCGTTGGGGTTGACGCTGAAGTAGAGGATGCGCGAGCCTTCTGTTCCTTTGGTCAGTACGTATTCTTTGTCGCGGTTGATGCCGGTGATGTTGAATCGTTTGATGAAGTTGACGCCCATTTTCCCGTCCCGGTAGATTACGTTATATATCGTCCGGTTATCGTTCCGGGCGAAGACATTGATGTAGATGATGTCTTTTCCTACGAACATTTTATCGGCTACTCTTACGATTTTGCAGATGCCGTTGCGATAGAAGATGATGATGTCGTCTATATCGGAGCAGTTACAGACAAATTCATCTTTTTTCAGCGACATGCCGATGAAGCCTTCGGCGCGGTTGATGTATAGTTTTTCGTTGGCTTCGACCACTTTTGCGGCTTCGATGGTGTCGAAGTCGCGTATTTCGGTTTGCCGCGGATAGTTGGCGCCGTATTTTTCTTTCAGGTTGGCGAACCAGTCGATTGTATAGGCGACGATGTTGTTCAGGTGGTGGTCTATTTGTTGGATGTCATTTTTTATCTGGGCGATCAGGGCGTTGCTCTTATCGGAGTTGAATTTGAGGATGCGGCCCATTTTTATTTCGAGCAGTTTCATCAGGTCGTCGCGCGTTATGTCGCGGATGAAAGTGGCTTTGAAGGGTTCGAAGCGGTGGTCGACGTGTTCGAGGGCTTGGTCTATGTTTTTGGCGTTTTCAAATTCGGGGTCTTTGTAGATGCGTTCTTCGATGAAGATTTTTTCCAGGGAGGCGAAGAAGAGGGCTTCTTCCTGTTCGGCTTTCTGGATTTCCAGTTCGGTGCGCAAGAGCGCGAGGGTATTGTCGGTCGAGTGGCGCAATACGTCGCTAATGGCAAGGAAGTGGGGTTTATTGTCGCGGATGATGCAACAGTTGGGCGATATGCTGGTTTCGCAGTCGGAGAAGGCGTAGAGGGCGTCGATTGTTTTATCGGGCGAGGAGCCGGGCATAAGGTGTATCAGTATTTCTACGTCTTTGGCTGTGTTATCGTCTACTTTTTTTATCTTGATTTTTCCCTTATCGTTTGCTTTGAGGATGGATTCGATCAGCGAGGTGGTTGTTTTTCCGTAGGGGACTTCGCTGATGATAAGTGTTTTGGCGTCGGCTTTGCTGATTTTGGCGCGTACTTTCACGGCGCCGCCTCGTTCGCCGTCGTTGTATTTACTGACGTCGATGTATCCTCCTGTCTGGAAGTCGGGGTAGAGTGCAAAGGGTTCTCCTTTGAGGTAGGCGATGGAGGCGTCGATGAGTTCGTTGAAGTTGTGCGGGAGTATTTTGGACGAGAGTCCGACGGCGATGCCTTCCACGCCTTGCGCCAGCAGCAGGGGGTATTTGACGGGCAGGGTGATGGGTTCTTTGTTACGTCCGTCGTACGAGGGTTGCCATTGGGTTGTTTTGGGGTTGAAGATGGTATCGAGGGCGAATTTGGAGAGTCTGGCTTCGATGTAGCGGGGAGCGGCGGCTCCGTCGCCGGTCAGGATGTTACCCCAGTTGCCCTGGCAGTCGATCAGGAGGTCTTTTTGTCCGAGCTGCACCAGGGCGTCGCCGATGGAGGCGTCGCCGTGGGGATGGAATTGCATGGTGTGTCCTACGATATTGGCTACTTTGTTGTAGCGTCCGTCGTCGAGGCGTTTCATCGAGTGCAGGATGCGGCGTTGCACGGGTTTGAGTCCGTCGTTGATATGGGGGACGGCGCGTTCGAGGATGACGTAGGAGGCGTAGTCGAGGAACCAGTTCTTATACATGCCGGAGAGGTGGTAGGTGATATGTCCGTCTTTTCCGGGGGCTTTGTAGTCCGAGTGTTTTTCCTGTGCCTCGTCTTCTTTTTCGTTGTATTCTTCTGATGTAAAATCTTCAGATGTCATATAGAGTGATTATGCTGTTATTGTTGCTATTGCTGTGTTTTTTGAATTTTCCTTGCAAACTTACGCAAATTTCCGGAATTTGGTTTATACAGGATAAAAAAGACGCGGACTTTACGGCCTGGCAGGGTAAAGTCCGCGGTATGCAGGGGCGGGGCAGGGTGTTAGATTTTGTAGTAGGACTCCCAGCCTTTGCGCGGAAGGTTGCCGTATAGCATTTGGTTGGCTAAGGCATTGTTGGTAATGCGTTTGGTTGCGCGGTCAAACAGCAGCTTTTCGCCCAGCAACTGGCTCAGTACGCCCAGACAAAAGACCTGGCTCAGGGGGCCGGCAATGGAGAAGGGCGAACGGGGGGTTTCTTTGCCCTGACAGCTAAGCAGGAAGTTGGCATAGTGATTCGACGGGCTGGCGGGGACTTCGGGCAGGCGGGGCGCCATTTCCCTGGCCCTGTCTCCGGGGATGATCGAGAGCGTACTGCCGTGCGATCCGCCTTTGAAGGTAAGGGTCTTGGTGTATATCTCTTTGCCGGGGTTGAGTTTCAGGGGTTGGATCTTGCCGCCGGCAACGGAGGGTATGTTGGGGTCTATTTCCGACACGCCGTATCCTTCGGGGACGGGGGGTATGTTGTCCAGGCCGTCGTACCAGGTAATGTCGACGGGCGGCATCTGGCCTCTTTCCGGGAATCGGAAAAGGATGGTACTCGACATCGGGTAGAAGAACGGGTTATGGTCTTTGAGGTAGGTGGGGTTTATTTCGTACGGGAGGCCCAGGTCGAGGAATTGGTGGATCGTATCCAGGATATGCGCACCCCAGTCGCCCAGGGCTCCCATACCGAAGTCGTACCAGCAGCGCCATTGTCCGTTGATGAAGTCGTGGTGGTAATCGTGATGGCCGACAACGCCCAGCCAGGTATCCCAGTCGAGCGTCGGCGGCAGGGGTTCGGCAGCGGGGAAGCGGGTAATCTTCGGATCCCATTCATGCCAGCGGCGGGAGTTGTTCATGTGGGCCGTGACGGCGGTGACGTCGCGGATGATTCCGGCTTCCTGCCAGGCTTTGAACTGGAAGTAGTTGCCTTCGGAATGTCCCTGGTTGCCCATTTGCGTGACGACGCCGTATTTTTCGGCTCCCTGCATCATCAGTTCGACTTCGTTGAAAGTGCGGGCCATGGGTTTTTCTACGTATACGTGTTTGCCGCGGGCCATGGCTTCCATGGTGACGGGGAAGTGGGAGTGGTCGGGCACGGCGGCGGTGATGGCGTCGATCTGCGGGGCCATGGCGTCGAACATCCGGCGGAAGTCGCGGAAGCGGGGTACATTGGGGAACATACGGATGATTTCCTGCGTATGTGCCGCTTCCATATCGGTATCGCAGAGGGCGACGATGTTGCAGAGGCCGGTTTTGTACAGTTCTTTGGCAATTTCGTTCCCCCGGTTGCCGATACCGACAAGGGCGAGGTTTACTTTCTCATTTGCGCTTACGTGCAGCATTCCGGGCAGGGTGCTCGCCTTGAGCGGCGTGGCGAAGGCGGGGATTACGGTGACGGCCGAGACGGCCATTGCCTGTTTAAGGAACAGGCGGCGGGAAATGTCTTTTTCTGATTTCATGGTAGTGTATTAATATGCATGTTATTTCATTGTTTGCGCAAAGATAGGTTTTTTTTCATGGGGTTTGGGTATATTTTTGATGAGGATTCCTTTCCGGGGATTCGGCGAAGGCTTCCGGGGATTCGGCGAGGGTTTCCGGGGGTCGCGTGTACGGAAACGGGAGTTGCGGGGAACTCCCCGGAAGGCGCGGGGAACTCCCCGGAAGGCGCGGGGAACTCCCCGGAAGACGCGGGGAACTCCCCGGAAGGCGCGGGGAACTCCCCGGAAGTTGCGGAGAACTCCCCGGAAGACGCGGGGAACTCCCCGGAAGACGCGGAGAACTCCCCGGAGGGCGCGGGGAACTCCCCGGAAGTCGCGGGGAACTCCCCGGAAATCGCGGGGAACTCCCCGGAAGGCGCCTTTAAGGAAGCGAAAGGCCGGTGTAAGGAGGCGACTCTCCGGAAAGGGGATACGGAAGGGGGAGGAAGCTTCCCGGAGGGCCTGTGTGGGGACGGGAGGCCTTGGGTAAGCTTGCCGAAGCTCCGGTGTACCCCTGCCGGCCTCTTAGAAAAAAAAATGAGGGAAGGGGATGTTCTCCCCCTTAGGGGGGATGTTGTTATGTGAATAGTTTGTACTTTTGTCTCGGAAAAATCAAACAAAATAAAAAATCGAATGAAAAAATTGACATTAAAACACAGAAACAGCTTCGTAAGAAGCACGATGACATTGGCGGCCGTGGCGCTGTTGAGCGTATTTTTTACATCCTGCCCCAAGGATGACAAAGAGCCGGATGGTTACGCCGTGACAGCCGAAGACGTCGAAGGCGGAAGTTCGAGTATCAAAACCGTCAAGGCCATACTCGATGGCGACGACCTGGCTGAGGGGGCCTATAAGAATGATGGCTTCACTGTCACCCTGCCTGTACCGAAGTCGAGTTATTACGAAGAAATACTCGACGGCGTCGGAGTTGAAGGCTGTATGCTCGACGGCTTCTATGCTTATGACGACGACGACGACGAAATCGGGGAATTCCTGCACGCCAAGCTTTCGGATGATGGTGATACCTTCACGATGGCCTTTTACATCTATGTCGACGAAGACCTGGAGATAGATGAGTCCGATGAGTATTTCGACATCTACATTTCGGCCAAAAAGGGCTGGACTATACTCTATGTCATCTCCGACGACGAAGACCTGGAAGAGGGTACCTTCACCACCAAGAAACAAAGCGACCTCCGGTGGATCTATTCCTCTAACTCGACGCGCGCCGGCAACGCTTCCTCCATGCGAGCCGCCGCTGCGGAGAAGATTAAAAACCTGTTGAAACAATATTAAATTAACCTCCAAATTCATACGCAAGATGAAAAAGATAATCCTTACTCTCGCCCTTTTTGTTGGCCTTTCGACGATGGCCGTGGCGCAATTTTCGCAGTTTCATGCCGGCCTGGCTTTTCCTTCGGGCAAATTTGCCGACGGCGATTACGGATCCGACATCCTCTTCAAAGGCAAAGGGATGGCCGCGATGGGCTTTACGCTCGGCTATAAACATTACAGCCCGCTGGCAGTCGAGAATCTGACGTGGGTCTTCGGCATTGAAGCTTTCTACAACGGATTGAATTCCGACGCTAAAGATGACCTCGAAGACAGCGATTTCGACGATACGACCTTCCCGATGTATTTCAATTTCCCGGTGACCTTCGGTCTGAACTATGCCTTTCCCCTTCAGGAAACGCTTAAGTTCTACGGCGAAGTAGCCGTCGGCGGCAACCTCTCGCTGCCGACCAGCCTGAAATATTCCGACAGCGACTATTACCAGGATTATAGCTACAAATTTACTCCCGCCGTTGGTCTTGCCTACGCCCTGGAAGGCGGTCTCTTCATCAACGATAAATACAGCGTCGGTTTGCGCTACAACAACTTGGGCTCGTACAAATACAAATACGAAATAGACTACGAAGAAAAGGAGACCCAGGATGAGAAGCTCAGTAAATCCCTTCCGATCCTCAACATGTCGCTCTGCTTAGGCGTCCTGTTCTGATCCGTCGGTAAAAAGGCTGCGAAAAGACAATTTCAAGCAATGGAAAGAGGCTGTATCCAATACCGGATACAGCCTCTCTTGCTTTTCTCATGGCGCTTCCCCCGGAGGGAAGGCCGGCGTTATACGCCGCTGAAAGCCAAGAAGCCGCCGTCGACGGGCAGGACTGCGCCGGTGACGAAACTGGCTGCCTCGCTGCACAGGAACTGTACGGCGCCGTTCAGCTCCGTAATATCGCCGAAGCGTTTCATCGGCGTTTTGGCCAATATCTTCCGGCTGCGCTCGGTCAGGCTCCCGTCCGGGTTGAGGAGCACGGCGCGATTCTGGTCGCCGATAAAGAAACCCGGCGCGATGGCATTGACGCGGATACCGTCGCCGTATTTGAGCGCCATCTCGGTTGCCAGCCATTGTGTGAAATTACTGATCCCGCTTTTAGCCACCGAATAGCCCGGCACGCGCGTAACGGCCGAATACGCCGTCATCGACGATACATTAATGATACATCCTTTCCCTTGCCTTGCCATCACCTTGCCGAACACCATCGAGGGATAGACCGTCCCGTTCAGGTTCAGGTGGGTGACTTTCTCCCAATCGCTTATTTGCATATCGAAGAAAGGCTGGTCGGGCTCCAAGGTTGCGCCCGGAAGATTTCCTCCGGCGATATTGAGCAGGATATCGATCTCTCCCCATTGTGAAACGACCTTCTCTGCCACCCTTTCGAGGCTTTCCATCTCAAGCACATTCGCCACAATACCGATAGCTTCGCCACCCAGGGCAATCAGTTCGTCCACCCTTGCATCGAGCGGCTCTTTCCGGATATCAATAGCTACGACTTTGGCTCCCGCCTGCACAAAACTACGTGCAATACTTCCGCCCAGAACTCCGCCGGCTCCGCTTATCACGGCCACTTTCCCGGCAATACTGAAATTTGTCATACTGTTTTTTTTCCTCAAAGGAAAGGGATTTTTTTGACATGTTACGAGTCGCGCGTTTTTTTAGCGTTACGGGCTACAAAATTTTGTTACCTCCGGTCTATTTTTGAATACGCCATACAATCCCAGTCGCATTTTTTATTTACTTTTGCCACTGATGATAAAGATAAACTGTTATTATTATTCAATATGAAGACACTGGAAAGATTAATAGCTGAAAAACTTTTAAAAGTAAAAGCGGTTAAGTTACAACCGGCCAACCCGTTTACCTGGGCTTCGGGATGGAAGTCGCCCATTTATTGCGACAACAGGAAAATACTTTCCTATCCCGCCATCCGGAGTTTTATCAAGCTGGAACTGGCGCGCGTCATTAGCGAAAGCTACGAAGACGCAGACGCCATCGCCGGCGTTGCAACAGGCGCCATCGCACAAGGCGCGCTGGTGGCCGATTTATTAGGATTACCTTTTGTTTATATCCGCGCCACGCCAAAAGATCACGGACTGGAAAATCTGATAGAAGGAGAACTCAAGCCCGGCTCGAAGGTGGTTGTGCTCGAAGATCTTGTCTCGACCGGAGGCAGCAGCCTGAAAGCCGTTGAAGCCGTACGCAATTTCGGATGCGAAGTCATCGGAATGGTCGCCATATTCACGCATGGTTTCCCCATTGCCGAAAAGAAATTCAAGGAAGCAAAAGTGAAAATCATCACCCTGAGCAATTACGACGCCGTCATAGATGAAGCCGTACGAACGAACTACATCAACCCCTCGGAAATAGCCACCCTGCAAGAATGGCGGAAAGACCCGGCTAACTGGTATCCTAACATATAACCAACCATTTTTACTCCCATGACAGAATTTGTAAGCGACACAAAAACAATACCCTGCAACGACGACCGGATTTTCGGCATGTTGTCCGACCTGTCCAACCTCGAACGGCTCAAAGACCGCATCCCGCCAAACAATGTGAGAGACGTCTCTTTCGACAGCGACTCCTGTAGCTTCGTCCTCGAACGGACAGGTAAGATAAGCTTCCGTATCGTTGAACGCGAACCGAATAAGATGATCAAATTGACCGCCGACATTTCGCCCGTTTCACTCGATATGTGGATACAACTCAAACAGGTGGCCGAAAACAATACGCACCTTCGCCTGACCATCCGCACCGAGCTGAATCCCTTCCTCAAACCCATGGTGTCGAAACCCCTGCAAGACGCTTTGGACAAAATATCCGACATATTAGTCTCCTTGCCCTATTAATGTAATGATAGAATGACGCAAAAACTCTGGGAGAAAAACGTCCTCCTCGACCGCCGCATCGAAGACTTTACCGTAGGACGGGACCGGGAAATGGATCTCTACCTGGCCAAGTACGACGTACTGGGATCAATGGCCCATATCACCATGCTGGAAGCCGCCGGTCTGCTGACCCGCCGGGAACTTGAATCCTTGCTCCGCGAATTGAAACAGATCTATGACCTGGCCGTCGCCGGACGCTTCGTAATAGATGAGGGCATGGAAGACGTCCATTCGCAGGTAGAATGGATGCTGACTCGCAAACTGGGCGATACGGGCAAAAAAATCCATAGCGGACGCTCGCGCAACGATCAGGCGCTCTTAGATCTGAAACTCTTCACCCGCGACCGGATACGGCAGATCGTACAATCCGTATCCACCCTCTTCGACGTGCTCATCAGCCGGAGCAACCGCCATAAAGACGTACTCCTGCCCGGATATACCCACTTGCAGGTAGCAATGCCCTCCTCCTTCGGCCTCTGGTTTGGCGCCTATGCCGAAAGCCTTGTCGACGACCTGATGCTGGTGCAGGCAGCTTACAAAATATGTAACCGCAATCCCTTGGGATCGGCCGCCGGATACGGATCGTCTTTCCCTTTGAATCGCCGGCTGACAACCGAACTGCTGGGCTTCGACTCCATGAATTACAATGTCGTCTACGCCCAGATGGGAAGAGGTAAAATGGAACGCACAACGGCCTTTGCCCTGGCGGGAATTGCCGCCACGCTTTCCAGGCTGGCAGCCGACGCCTGCCTGTTCAACAGTCAGAACTTCGGCTTCATCAAGCTGCCCGACCACTTTACGACCGGCTCCAGTATCATGCCTCACAAGAAGAACCCGGATGTATTCGAACTCACTCGCGCCAAATGCAACAAGATACAAGGACTGCCGCAGCAAATTACGTTGATCGCCAATAACCTCCCTTCCGGATACTTCCGCGATATGCAGATCATCAAAGAAGTCTTCCTGCCGGCCTTCGACGAATTGGACGACTGCCTCCGCATGGTGACCCTGATGCTGGAAGAAGTCGAGGTGAACGAGACGATCGTGGACGACGACAAATACGCCCCGATGTTCAGCGTCGAGGAAGTCAACCGGCTGACGCTTTCCGGCGTTCCCTTCCGGGATGCCTATAAGCAGGTAGGGATCGCAATTGAAGCCGGCCGTTTCGTCCCCGACAAGAACGTCCGGCATACGCACGAAGGCAGCATCGGTAATTTGTGCAACGACGCCATTGCCGCCCTGATGCAGCAGGTAATCGCCGGCTTCTCGTTTGAAAAGGCGATGGAGGCCGAACGCAAACTGACGGAGAGCATCCCATGAAACGCCTCCTCCTCTGTATGTTGGCGCTGGCGCTGACGGCCTGCGAAAAAGCGTATGTATCGAGTATTCCCAACTATCCGGTTTATCTGGAGCTGGACTTGGACTTTGAAGACAGGGACTTGCTTCCCATCCCTTCGTTTAAGATCTATACGTCCCTGAACATCAATCAGGCCAGCGAGAAGACCGGCTTTGGGGGCGTGCTGGTATATCATGGGGCGGACACTTATTACGCCTTCGACGCCGCCTGCCCGCATGAGGCGAGCCGTTCAATAACGGTTGACGTGACGGACGAATCCCTCCTCTATGCCACCTGTCCGAAGTGCGGGACGCAATACGACTTGATGTCGGGCGCCGGCAATCCGGTAAGCGGCCCCGGTAAGGAGCGGTTGAAGCCCTATAACGTCAGGCTTAACCGCAACATCCTCTACGTTGGTAATTAGGCATAAAAAACATTGTCCCACATACGTTTTGCTAATACCGGCTCTAATAGCTTAGAGTATATGGTAGTTTTATCTGCAAAATTTGTGTGCTTCATAAAATTACACCTTTACGAAATCAGTTTTAATATTCTCGATTAACGTTTCGTCTACTCCAAGTTTTTTTGCATAAGCCTCGAATTTGTCAGTCGCATTAGCGACCGTATCAATCAAGGTTTTGTAATCCTGAATATCGTTATTCTGCCCGACAATTTCCAAATCTTCACGGGTTATATCCTCGTTCTTTCCATTCACGGTTAATGAATGTCTGTTGGAATAAGCAGGAGCTGTCAAATCTACACTATACGTTAAATCGTATGCCGGTGATAATCGCCAAACACCTTCGCGGTTCATGCAGAACGAAACGTTTTTGGAATGGTCATCCACATTTCGGGCGATTACATTGAATACCATTCGCAGATATTGTTGTTTGCTGTCTTCAAAAGGCAGATTAAGCCGGCGAATGACTGCAAAAATATCTTCATAGCTATCACTTGCCGGAGACATCGCAGCTAATGTTTGTACATGTACCTTTTCATTTCCATTACGGTCGAAGCGTTGAGTCAGAAAATGAGTTATGCCTTCGTATGTCCTTAGTTCCGAAGGCATCATGTCAATTCCGGCGTCCAAAGCCATTTGATAATAAACATATTCCAACTTTGCAAAAGGATAGGCTGAATTGTCATCATATTTGAGAATATAATGCTGAAAACCTTCAGAAATTAATCCTTGACCGGAAATCACCTCGCCTGTGGCTTTGTTCAGAGCAATAATAGCTTTCGGGCGTTTACCTCCGGGAGAAGAACTGACCTTTACCAAATCCTGCCACAGAATGGAGTTCTCCTGATTTAAGACAGTTGCTTCCCGCTCGTTCAATACTTGTTTGGCAAACTCATATAATCTTTGAACATCAACCGAAAAAGCAGAGTTATCGCCCAACTTTTGAGCAGGCTCATATTCTAAAGCCCCCATTGCCCGGCTTCCCATGAAAGATAGCCTGCGTCCATTCCCCACAACACTACTTTTACAACGTTTGTTTCCATTGCTTACTTTTTGCTTTGTTTCTTAAATAATGTTCGAGGGCTTTCCGGTAGTTCCGGCAATAGTTTCTCTATCTCGTCGAGACAGTCAATTGCCCGTAGCAGCTTGATGAACGAAGCCAATGTAATTCCGGTGGATGAACCGTTCTCGAAAGAACTTATGGTAAAAACACTCAAGCCGGATTTTTCAGCAACTTGTCATTTCCTGATTTAGGTTGACTGTATGTCAGTCTTATCTCGTAGAAGAGTTGACTCGGATTAATACTTATACCTGATATTTGTTTACTTTAAATTGTTAAGCCTACTATTTGTTTACTCTATGAGTCTTATCGCTGTCAGGAGTTGACTGGAGGGCGTAGCCCGGAAGGAGCCCCCTGACAGTCGGCCAAAGGTAAACCATTCCCAGCGATATCCAAACCCTCCGGTCGACTTTTTATAGCGATATGCCTGTATCTGGTCCATCTCTTTTTTATTTCCCCCGAGTAATAAGCGGCCTCGGAGGGGGTCATCATGTCTATGCTCATATGCGGTCGCTCGTTGTTGTAGAAGTCTACCACCACACTTACAGCTGCTTTCACCTCTTTAATGCTGCGGAAAACAATGTCTTTGAGCAGTTCATTCTTCATCGTACCGTTGATGCGCTCCGCCTGGGCATTTTCCTTCGGATCACCGCTTTCAGTCATACTGATGCGTATTCCATGCCGCTTTAAAACAGATACATACTCCTTACTTGCATACTGGCAGCCACGGTCTGAGTGATGGATCAGATGAAGGTCCTCCTTTCCCGCGATACGTTTTAATGCCTTCCTGAGCGCTTCCATTGGATAAGTGGCTTCAAGGGTAGGCCCAACACTCCAACCAATGATCTCCTCGGTGTATGCGTCCAGGATCAGCGACAGATAGCAAAAGACGTAATTGTATTCATCCAGCCATACCGTGATATAGGTGATATCGCTTACCCATAACTGATTGGGGGCATCAGGAATAAAGTCCTTTATGATGTTCGGGTAGACCGGCAGACTGTGCGTGGAGTCGGTAGTCCCGGGCTTCCTCACCCGGGCCCTAACCTTCAGACCATACCGGTCTACTATATCCTCGAAGCGGTCGCGGCCTACCGGATGGTTACAGCCAAACGTCTTCCGGTACATGTGCCAAAGTTTCATCCCACCTATGCCCGGATCCTTCTTGCGTATCTCATGAATATATTGAAGCACAAACGCTTCCTGGGCTACTTTGACAAGAACCGCGTTCTCGTCATACTTATAATAGGCCTGCTTTGTTACGCCAAACAGCCGGCAAAGACCCACAACGGGATAATCCCGTACAGCCTTCACATGCAGGTTCATTACCGCTTGGCGCCAGCTTTTTTTCTTATCGGAATCTTAAACATGGACTCCGCTACATTGATCAGCTCATCATACGCATCCGCGCGGAGCTTTTCATGCTTAAGCTGAGCCTGCAAACGGCCAATCTCCGCATGAAGGGCTTTGACATCATTGACCGGACTGTCTACTGCATCCGGCTGAGTTTGTGCCTTTTTCTTTTTCATTGGAACAGATTTACCACCGTTTTCCGAAGCAAAGATAGCAAGCCATCTCGATACCGTAGCATCACTTACCGGTAAAATCCGCGATATACGCTCCCCGGCATACCCATGCTCATAATGTAACTTAATTACTTCTTTAAAATACTGCTTTTGTTTCTTTGTACGTAAGTGCATCGTTAACTCTTTTAGGAGTCAACTTTTTCTAGGGTAAGACAAGTTTGAAATATAAAAAAATGCCTTTCAAACTTAGTTGTTTGAAAGGCATTGTCTCTTTTTTTCTGAACTGTCTTTAGGGACTCGAGCGAAAAACGGGACTCGAACCCGCGACCCTAACCTTGGCAAGGTTATGCTCTACCAACTGAGCTATTTTCGCATTCCTTACTTCGCGTCGACAAAGGTAAGGAGGTTTTTTATTCCTGCAAATAATTCACGAAAAAAAATCATTGTTCCGGTAATTTTCCCAGGTCATGTGCCTTGTCAGAAGGCAAGCGATACTTCTATGCCAACACGCAGGGGTTTGCCCTTCTGAACGTAGGGCTGGCCGAGGGATTCGAAATAGAAGGCTGAATAGGATGTGTTCGTCAGGTTGCGCGCCCAGAGGTCGAAGCGGACGATTCCTTTGCGGACGCCTGCTTTGGCGTTGAGGAGGGCGTAGAAGGGCTGCGTGGCGCCGTTCTGTTCGGTCCAGCGGATAGGGCCGGTGGCGTTGAGCTGGGCGGATGCGCTGAACTGGTCAACCCATGCGTGGCGGTAGAGGCGGATGTATTGGAGGCCGGCATTGAGGGTATGGGCGGGGATATAGGGGATGTCGCCGGCATGGGTGTAGCCGTAGTTGAGATCGGCCGTTAGTTGGGCGCAGAGACGGGCGCGGAGGGTGAGTTCGGCGCCAAAGCTGCGGGCATGTCCGGCATTGGCGAGGATACGACCGCTACCGCTGTCGACGAAGCGGGTGATCTGTATGTCGTTGATGTCGGTCAGGAAGAAGGTCAGTTCGCCGGCAAGCTGTTGGCTGGGGAGTTCGCTCCGGAGGCCGAGTTCGTAGTTCCAGCTATACTCGGGGCGGTAGGCGATGGCGGTTTCGACGGTTTCGGGTTCAACAGCCATGGCGGGGGCGAACTGGGTCATCAGGTCGTATTGCATTTGGCTCTGCATCAAGTCGGCCGACATTTGTATGTTGTAGCCTCCCGCTTTGTATCCTTTGGCTGCGGAGAGGTAGGCGAAGGTTTGCGGGGAGCAGGCGTAGCGTAGCGAGAGCTTGGGCAGGAGCTGGCTGAAGGATTGGGAGGTGGCGACGTCGATGACGCTGGGCTGGATGCCGGGGATTTCGACGAGCTGACCGCCCCGGACGATCCCTAAGCGCATCATGGCGGAGGAGCGGTAGACAAGGCGTTGTTTTTCGTAATCAAGGCGTAGTCCGGCGGTGAGGGAGAGGCCGGGCAGGAGTATGTTATTATAAGTAGATTGGTGGAAGAGGGCGCCGCCGCGCGAGGGGGTGTCGAAGGAGCCGGGTATGCTGAGTTCGTCGTCCATGATCTGGAGGGCGGGCATCCGGGGATTTTCGGTACGGAGGTCGTCGAAGACTTTCTGGAGGATGTCCTTGACGCCGTCGGGGCGGAAGAGGACGGGGCTTTCGGTGTGGAAGTCGTTCAGGAATCCGTAGAGGCCGAAGCTCCATTGATAGTTGGCATTGCCGAGGCTACGGATGGTAAGCTCTTCGTTGAGGGCATTTTGTTTCTGTTGCTGTTGGAGGGTGAAGAGGGTTTTGGGCGAGAAGTCCTGGTCCATCTGCATATTGTCGTCGAGGTATTGGTAGCCGGTGACGCTGGCGAGGACGAAGCGGGGGGCGCGGTATTGGAGCGCGAGGCTGTGGGTGAGGACGTCGCGTCGGTAAGACGAGGGGTCTCCGATGCGTACGGGGTCGATCTGTCCGGTTTCGTTGTGATAGAGTCCGTAGGGGAAGGCGCCCTGGTCGACGTGGTCGTAGGAGAGGGTGTAGGCGGCCGAGAGGGGAGCGTCGGGGCGCCATTCGAGTTTGAGACGTCCGCCGGCGGAGGATTCGGCGTCGGCTTTGTCGCCGGTTTGTTGGTTGGTGAAGAATCCATCGTGCCGGCCGTACCAGGCGCCGGCGGAGAGGCCGAAGGCGTTGCCTAAGCGGGCGTAGTGGGAGGCGCGTGCTTTGAGCTGTCCGTAGTTGCCGGCCGAGAGGGCGATGCGGGTTCCGGTGGCGTCGAAGGGCGAGAGGGTGTAGATGTTGACGATGCCGGCCATGGCGTTGCGTCCGTAGAGCGTCCCTTGAGGTCCGCGGAGGACTTCGATGCGCTGTATGTCGGCAAGTTCGAAGTCGTAGGCGCTTTTATCGGGGAAGGGGACGTTGTCGACATAGAGGCCGACGGACTGTCCGCTGCTCCGGGCGCCGACGCCGCGCAGGTAGATGGCCGAGGTCAGTCGCGCGCCGTAGTCGGGGATATAGAGGTTGGGAACGAGCGAGGATAGGTCTTTCAGGGCGTCGATCTGCGCAGCGCGAACGGTTTGTGTCGAGAACAAGCTGAGGCTTCCGGGCAGGGTGCGCAGGTTGTTTGTTTCTTTGGTAGAGGAAGTGATCACTACTTCGTTGATGCGATAGGAGGGGATCGTGTCGTCCGGAATATTGGGACGGGCTTGGGCGGCATGTGCCGTGAGCGTAAGGGTAAGCGCCAAGGCGCTAAGGGAGAGTACTTTCATTTTTGTTATTTTGTTTGATGATTAACTACGCCAAAGGAATGGCAAAGATGCGGGCTTGTCAATCGCTAATTGTAGTGATTTTTATTGTCGACAATGCCCCTTTCATAAGGGTAGAACTTTGTGTTGCATTTGGTTGGTCTTTCAGGCGGCGCGTACTGACGTCAGTATTGAGCGTACTGACGTCAGTATTGAACGCACTGACGTCAGTATTGAACGCACTGACGTCAGTATTAAGCGTACTGATGTCAGTATTGAGCGCACTGACGTCAGTATTGAACGCACTGACGTCAGTATTGGGCGTACTGACGTCAGTATTGAACGCACTGATGTCAGTATTGAGCGTACTGACGTCAGTATTGGGCGTACTGACGTCAATAT
Source organism: Tannerellaceae bacterium (assembly GCA_031271045.1). GTDB lineage: Bacteria > Bacteroidota > Bacteroidia > Bacteroidales > Tannerellaceae > DFXE01. The sequence continues at coordinate 18,516 of JAISWO010000043.1, read as the reverse complement.
TGAGCGTACTGACGTCAGTATTGGACGTACTGACGTCAGTATTGGGCTTTGCTGAAGGGATGGAGGAGGGAGAAAGGAGGGGGAAGGGGGCGTTTTTCTTTGTTTGGACTTTCGTTTACGAAACAGCGTTATCTTTGTAGTCTAAAAAAGCCAGGAATGAATAGGAATGAGATCGAAAGGAAGAACGGAACAAATTGGGGCGCTGTGCGGGAGTCGTTGGCGATTACTCGTATTGATGAGGACTTTATACTGATTGACGACATCAGTGAGGTTCCGTTTTTTAATGAGCCCACGAGGCTTGATGTGGCTGTGGCAACCATTTGCCTGAAGGGGTATGCGACAGGCAGCGTCGATTTGAAGCCATGCTGTCATGCGGCCAACGATTTTGTGGTTATCCTGCCCGGTCAAATCCTGCAATATACGTACCGGAGCGATGATTTTTTGGCGTACTTTATTGTCATGTCGCGGCGTTTTACCGAAAACATTGAGTTGAACATGAAAGAAGTGATTCCCGTTTTCCGTTATTTCAGAGAGAACTTTACGTTGCGCCTGAATGATACGGAGATGGAGTATTTGCTTGATTATTATCACGTACTGAAAAGGACGGCGCGGCAAACGTCTAATCCGTACCGCATAGAAATGGTGCGTTTGCTGTCGCAGGCTTTTTTCTACGGCATCAGCAACCTGAACCGGCTGCGGCAGGAATACACCGTTCGGAAGGCCAAGAGCAACAAACTGTTCGACTCGTTTTACCACCTGATCATGGAGCATTACAAAGAATCGCGCGAGGTGAGTTTTTATGCCGCCAAGCTCTGCCTGACGCCGGGGCACCTTTCTGACGTGATCAGGAAGATGACCGGCAAGTCGGCGTTCGGTTGGATAAACGATCATGTGATAATGGAGGCCAAATCGCTGCTCCGGACTACGGATATGAGCATCCGGCAGATCAGCGAGGAGTTGAATTTTCCGAACCCGTCGTTTTTCAGCAAATATTTCAAACGCCTGACAGGAATGTTGCCTCGGGAGTACAGGAAGTAGGTTTTTCTTTGTCTTGATTTTCGTTTACAAAACAGCGCTATCTTTGTAACCTAAAACACACAAATGAATATGAAAGAACTAAAAAAGGAGAGCGAAATCGCTCAGGACGCTGTGCAGGAGACACAGGCAGTTGTAAGTATTGATAAGGACTATATCATAATTGACGACATCCATAAGGCGCCGTTTTTTGATGAGCCCACGAGACTTGATATAGCTGTTGTAGCCATTTGCCTGAAAGGGTATGCGACAGGTAGCATTGATTGGAAGCCATACCGTTATGGGGTCAACGATTTTGTGGTCATCTTGCCCGGTCAAATCCTGCAATACATGTACCGGAGCGATGATTTTTCGGCGTACATTTTCGTCATGTCGCGGCGTTTTGCCGAAAGCATCGAAATGAACATGAAAGAGATAATTCCCATATTCCGTTATTTCAGAGTGAAGCATGCGTTGCACTTAGACGATCAGGAGGTGAGGCATTTACTTGATTATTATCAGGTACTGAAAAGGACGGCGCGGCAAACGTCTATCCAGTACCGCGTGGAAATGGTGCGTTTGCTGTCGCAGACTTTTTTCTACTACATCAGCAGCCTGAATCACATGCGGCAGGAATTTGTCATTCAGAAAGCCAAGGACAACAAGCTGTTCGACTTGTTTTACCACCTGATCATGGAGCACTACAAAGAATCGCGCGAGGTGAGTTTTTATGCCACCAAGCTCTGTTTGACGCCGGCGTATTTCTCGGCCTTGATCAAGGGTTCGACCGGCAAGTCGGCGCTCAGTTGGATAAACGATCGTGTGATTATGGAAGCTAAATCGCTGCTCCGTAACACGAATATGAACATCCGGCAGATCAGCGATGAGTTGAATTTTTGCAATCCGTCGTTTTTCAACACCTATTTCAAACGTCAGACAGGGATATTGCCGCGGGATTACAGGAAGTAGGGAAAGAAATGTGCGGGACAAAAGGAAAAGATTATGCGTAAATTAAAGATAACGGAATTGAACCGCCTCAGCGCGGAGGCGTACAAGGAAAGCCGGAAGCTGCCTTTGGTGGTGGTGCTGGATGATGTGCGGAGTTTGCACAATGTGGGGTCTGTCTTTCGCACCTCGGACGCTTTCCGGGTGGAGGCGATCTACCTTTGCGGCATTACGGCCCGCCCGCCCCAGGCAGAGATTCATAAGACGGCTTTGGGAGCGGAAGATACGGTGGAGTGGACGTATTTTGCTCATACCGTGGAGGCCGTCGAGACGTTGAAACGGGAGGGTTATATCCTTTGCGCCGTGGAGCAGGCCGAAGGCAGCGTGATGCTGGATGCGCTACGGCTGGAGAAAGGGAAGAAGTATGCCGTTATTTTCGGTAACGAGGTGAAAGGCGTCAGCCAGGCGGTGGTAGATGGCTGCGACATTTGTATTGAGATTCCTCAATATGGGACGAAACATTCGCTCAATGTATCCGTTTCGGCAGGGATTGTGCTTTGGGATTTGTTTACAAAGTTATCAGATTAGCCCCCGTTCCACCATCATGACGACGCGTTCTGTCAGGGCGTCTTTCCCTTTGGGGTCGTATTCGGATTTGAGGCTTGCGCCGAGCACACTGGCAAAGATATTCCAGAAGCCGGCCCTGAAGCCGCCCAAGTAGGCTCTCAGCAGATTGTAACTGGATTGGTTACATTCGCGGTCGATGAGTTTGATGAGCAGTTTGCCTTGCGAAAGGGTGAGTCTTTTGAGTTCGGGCTTATACTGCTGGAAGAGATCTTTTTCCATACGTTTGAGATGTTGTTCCCTGGCTTTGTCGTCGGGGAGGGTTTCCATATACTCGTAGGTTTCGATCAGGGTATAAAAGACCATTTTGGCGTAGGGGAGCGTACGTTTTACATCCCGGACAAGCTTGTCGTAGTTTTGTTTTTCCCTTCTGTTTTTAAAGCGCAGTTCGGGGTAGATGATGACTTCCCTGAGTTGCATTGTAGCGATTGTATCCCCCTCTTTGTCAATAATAGCACGGAAGAAATGGGGCGGCACGTCTTTTTCTTTCAAGATTTGCCCCCGGCTTTCCATGCAGCACAGAAGCCCTGTGAGGATAAGAATTATATAATAAGCTTTTGATCGAATCATGATGCAAAGAAACGCATTAATGTGCATTATATTAAATGGAATATTTACTTTTACGAACTTTTAATCATCAAGACAGTTCGAATGACGCTGAAACTTCTGTTGGGTTTGACACTCCTTCTGCTTCCGGTTCCCGGTTTATGGGCTATCTCTGCCAATAAAGCCCCGGCGACGCTTCATGCCTTGCAATTGACGCCGGCGTCTTACTTCTCCTTCCTGCTTTTGTATCGTTATTATGATAAGAAATACCAGGCTTATTTTGCAAATGCCTTGCTACTCGTTTAAGCAAAAGGAAAAGAACCAAAATCCGACATTTCCCTCCTCCTTCGTTGGGATTTCTGAGAAAAAGCATAACTTCGCGAGCAAACAGGAACAGGATATGACACAGACAGTACAAAACGGTAGACTTCTTTCACTCGACGTAATGCGGGGCCTTACGATCGCCGGCATGATTATGGTTAATAATCCAGGCTCATGGCAATATGTTTACGCACCCTTGCGGCATGCCCGGTGGGACGGATTGACGCCAACCGACCTGGTCTTTCCTTTCTTCATGTTCATCATGGGCGTATCCATGTTCTTTTCCCTGCGGAAATATCAGTTCTCGTTTTCTCCAAGCAGCGTCTTGAAGATAGGGAAACGTACATTAGTGATTTTCCTGATCGGCGCAGGGCTGAATTTGTTCGGTCATCTGCTCCGTCACGGATTCGGAGCCTTTGAGCAGTTGCGTATCCTCGGCGTACTTCAGCGATTAGCGTTGGCTTACGGTATTGCTTCGTTGATCGGCCTGGCCGTCAATCATAAGTATTTGTTGCATACTGCCGCCGGCATACTGCTTGCTTATGCCGCCTTGCTGGCTTTTACAGGAAGCGTCGCCTTGTCGGCAGACAATCTGATCGCCGTTGTCGACCGGGCTTTGCTCGGAGAATCGCATATGTACCGGGATACCTTGGCCGACGGAACGCGGATTGCTTTCGATCCGGAAGGACTGCTCAGCGTCGTAGGCAGCGTTGCGCACGTATTGTTCGGATTCTATGCCGGCAAACTGATTCAGGAAGGGAAAAGGAACAATGAACGTATACTTATCGGTTTGTTTACCCTGGGGACGGTCCTTTTGTTTGCCGGATGTCTGCTCCAGTACGGCTGTCCGATCAACAAGAAGCTTTGGAGCAGCACCTTTGTGCTGACTACTTGCGGGCTGGCCTCTCTGTTACTGTCGCTTTTGATCCGGACGGTGGACCGGAAGGGCGGGAAACGCCGTCTGTTGTTTTTTGAAACGTTCGGCATCAATCCTCTTTATTTATACGTCCAGGCTTCCCTTTTGGCTTCCCTTTGCAGCATCTCCGGCCTTCATGCTTTTGTCTACGGATCGGTGCTGGCTCCGGCATTGGGCCCTTTCGGCGGTTCGTTGGCCTGGGCTGTCCTTTTCGTCGTCCTCAATTGGATACCGGGTTATTATTGGTTATACAAGAAACAGATATACATAAAAATATGATGAAGATAAACAGAAACATTCGCAAGACCGGATGGCTGGCGGGACTGATACTGGTCTGTTCCATGCCGTCGACAGCCAAAGTATACTGGGGCGTGCGGTCAGGAATAGCCTATTCTTCCTTGGTTCAGAAGATAGACTTGGATTATTGGTCCGGCGCATGTCTGGGCTATAGTGCGGGCATTATGGCGGAAGTACCTTTGTCTGAACGTTTCTCGCTTCGCCCTGAAGTAGCCTTTGTGTACGAAGGAGGCTCCTTCCTTTCGGAGCCGCTCGAGGGCTGGTTTCTGTTGAAGCACCGCTTGCGCAACTATTCCTTGCAACCTTCGTTGAATGTGGCCTTCCGGATTCCTCTCTCCGACGTCACCATGTTTGTATACGCCGGTCCGGCGTTTGATTACCGGCTCTGGGACAGAATCTCGACCCGGAAAATGGAAGATGAGCCGGTCTTCATAACCGAAAAGAAGACACGCCCCTTTGACCTGGTCTTCAACTCCGGTATAAGCGTCGAATACAAAAGCGTTTTCTTCTCCATAAACGCCCAGTCCGGGCATTTATACCGCCAAACAAGGAAAACGGAAGGTGAACCTTCTGTTTTTCAAAACAACCTCACCTTTTCATTAGGTTATTTCTTCCGCTGAAAACCGGAAATCCGGAAATCCAGGCAAGTTGGCAAACGATTTTAGCGGCATTGAGGGCTCCACACCGAAGGGCGCCCTCTTTGTCCGCTTTTTTTGTTGCCAAATTGGAAGAATCTTCTTCTTTCTTTAAAAATCCGGCACTTTATTCTCTGTATTCCTATATTTGCATCAAAATATTTCTCGACCGGCTCAAACAATCTCAACTAAACTTCGTTGCATTTTGCAAAAAGAACAGACAAGTGAGCTAAAAGAACTAACAAATTGGCAGAAAGAACCGACAAGTGAGCTCAAAGAACTAACAAGTTGGCAGAAAGAACCGACAAGTAAGCTCCAATGTCGCTGCATATTGCCTCAAAGTCGCTGCATACTGCTCAAAAGTCACTGCATATCGCTCAAAAGTCACTGCATATGGCTTGAAAGTCGCTGCATGTCCCAGGAGTATCGCTGCATGTCCCAAGAGGAAGGGTCCATCAAGTTTCTGGAACAAAGAAGGATAGGAAAAGAGTGTATCAGGATAAATAAAAATGAAAGAAGTATGAAAAGAAATTCATGGTTGCCGGTTGGTATTGACGACATCGTGCAACAGGTTTTGAAGGCTATGGATTGGGTCGTAAATCACCGGCAGGAAATTGGCTTGGCCGGGGGAACGCCTCTGGGCATCTGGTTCGACGACTACGAGAGTGTCGTTATTCCGCCTTTGCTCGCCGCTTATGAGCGATGGAGGGTGAAGGAGGAACGGAATGCGCGCATCAGTCAGGCGATGAGGACGGCTATGAAGGAGTTCATCCCGCATTATCGTAAGTTCCATCACCTGATGGTTAGTAACCCTCTCGTCACGGACGAATACCTCCTGGCTATGGGTTACTCCGCCCGCCCGGTTCATAAGTGCCCCCCGACGCCCGTCGCGATGGAGCCGCCGGTTTTTAAGGTCTTGGCCAGGGTGGGTCACTGCATCCACATTAATTACTATCCTTTTAACCTCCGGGGTGGACGCGCCAAGCCGGCCGGACAGCATGGGGTGGAAATTCTCTGGGATTATGCCGAGGCCGAGGCCTCCGATCCGGAACAATTCACTCATTCCTTCTTCAATACGGCCTCGCCTGCCGTCCTGATCTTTCCTGCCGGCGATGCCGGACGGAAGGTTCGCCTCGTCCTCCGGTGGGAAAACAAACGGGGAAAGAAAGGGCCCTTCAGTAATGTATACAATTGCGTTGTCCCTTGATGAGGGAAAGGAAATGAGTCTTATTTCGCCGTCCTGATTCGGTATTCTTGATTTATTGTTTATTTTTGTCGCAATAAATTTCTTTACTAATTAATTTAATATCTTATCGCATGAAAAATCTATTTAAACGCCTCGCGCCGGCGAGCCTCTTCGCGGCTTTGTTACCGGCTTTCGCATTAAATGCCGCCACAGAGAACCCACAGAAACCGTACTGGCAACAGATTGAGGTCGTCGCCGTCAACAAAGAACAGCCTCGTTCGGCTTTCATGACTTACCCCGACCGGCAAACGGCTCTCACCGCAGCTTACGAACAGAGTCCTTTCTACGCCTCCCTGAACGGCGTCTGGAAATTCTACTTCGTCGATGCTTACAAACAGCTTCCCGGCGATATTGTCTCGCCCTCCGTCTCGACCGACGACTGGCACGACATTAATGTCCCCGGCAATTGGGAGGTGCAAGGCCACGGCGTCGCTATTTACACCAACCACGGCTATGAATTTAAGCCTCGCAATCCGCAACCTCCCTCGCTTCCCGAAGCGAATCCTGTCGGTGTCTATCGTCGTCAGATAGAAGTGCCCGAGGGCTGGAACGATCGCAATATTTACCTGCACATTGCCGGCGCCAAGTCGGGCGTTTACGTTTATCTGAACGGACAGGAGGTTGGTTATAGCGAGGATTCCAAAAATCCTGCGGAGTTCCTCCTGAATCCTTATTTGAAACCGGGCAAAAATGAGCTCGCCCTGAAAATATTCCGGTGGAGTACGGGTTCCTACCTCGAATGTCAGGATTTCTGGCGCATCAGTGGCATCGAACGCGACGTCTTCCTCTATGCGCAGCCTAAAATGGCCGTCGCCGACTTCCGCATCGTCTCCACCCTCGACGACAGTTACCGCGACGGTTGCTTCCAACTGGACATCGACTTGAAGAATCATACGTTTGACAATAAAACCGTCGCCGTCGACTACGAACTGCTCGATGCCCAGGGACGCTCCGTGGCCGCCGGACAGCAGACTGCCACCGTTCCTCCTTCCGCCGGGCAAACCGTCCATTTCGCAGCAACAATTGACGAGGTCAGCACCTGGTCGTCCGAGTCCCCGAACCTTTATCAACTGTTGATGACCGTCAAAGACGGCGACCGTACGCTGGAAGTCATCCCCTTTCGCGTAGGTTTCCGACGCATCGAGATAAAAGAAACCGCCCTCACGGCTCCCGGCGGGAAACCTTATACCTTGCTCTTCATCAACGGACAACCGCTTAAGCTGAAAGGCGTCAATATCCACGAACATGACCCTCAGACCGGGCACTACGTCAGCGAAGAACTGATGCGTAAGGATTTTGAGCTGATGAAACGCCACAATATTAATACCGTCCGCCTTTGTCACTATCCGCAAGATCGCCGTTTCTACGAACTTTGCGATCAGTACGGCCTTTATGTCTACGACGAAGCCAATATTGAGTCCCACGGTATGTACTATAACCTTTCCAAAGGGGGCACTTTGGGAAATAATCCGCAATGGCTCGGCGTCCACCTGGACCGGATCCAAAATATGTTCGAAAGAAACAAAAATTATCCCTCCGTCACCTTTTGGTCCTTGGGCAATGAGGCCGGCAACGGTTACAACTTCTACCAGGCTTATTTATGGCTCAAAGAAAAAGACAAAGACCTCATGAATCGTCCCGTCAATTACGAACGTGCACAGTGGGAATGGAATACCGACATGTATGTTCCGCAATATCCCAGCGCCAAGTGGCTTGCCGACATCGGCGCCGCCGGCAGCGACCGGCCCGTTGTCCCCTCCGAATACTCCCATGCCATGGGTAACTCCAACGGTAACCTCTGGGATCAGTGGAAAGCCATCTACGCCTATCCCAACCTCCAGGGTGGTTACATCTGGGACTGGGTGGACCAGGGAATCCTCGAAACCGACTCCAGCGGTCGCCCTTACTGGGCTTACGGTGGCGATTACGGACAGAACGCTCCCAGCGACGGTAACTTCCTTTGCAATGGTTTAGTGAACCCCGACCGGAATCCTCATCCCGCCATGGCGGAAGTCAAGTACGCTTACCAGGATTTCGGCTTCGAAGCCGTTGATGCTGCCAAAGGTCAGTTCCGCGTCACGAACCGTTTCTATTTCACCCACAGCGATGCCTATTCCGTCCGTTACACCCTGCTTGCGAACGGGAAAATTCTCCAAAGCGACCGGATCAATCTCCGTTTGGACCCTCAGACTTCGGAAGTAATCACCCTCCCTGCCGTTGCCAAGCTCAAAGCCCAGCCCGGCGTCGAGTACTTTGTCAATTTCAACGTCACCACCCGGCAAGCCGGAACGACACTTCCGGCCGGATACGAGATCGCCCGCGATCAATTCCAGATCCCTCTCGTTGCGCCAAAGAAAACTTTCGTCCCCGCTCGCGCCCCTCAGTTGACCGTCGCCTCCGATCCGGATCTTCTGACCGTCACCTCGTCCAAAGTACACTTCGCCTTCGATCGCAAAGCCGGCATTGTCGTTTCCTACAAGGTCGACGGCATCGAATACTTCAACGAAGGCTTCGGACTTCGTCCCAACTTCTGGCGCGCCCCGAACGATAACGATTACGGTAACGGATCTCCCAAACGCCTTCAGATATGGAAGCAAAGCAGCCGCGACTTTCAGGTTGCCGAAGCCGGCCTTCAGCTTGTCGACGGGAACGCTCTCCTGACCGTCGGCTATCTTCTGCCTGCCGGCAATACCTGTACGGTAATTTACAAGATCTATCCCGATGGCGTTGTCAAAACTTCCTTCCATTTCGCCCCCACTGCGATGGATAAAGCCAACCCTGCCCTGACCGTCCCCCGCATCGGTATGCGTTTCCGCTTGCCTGCCTCGATGGATCGTGTCACCTACTTTGGGCGTGGGCCGGAAGAGAATTACGTGGACCGCAATGCCGGAACCATCGTCGGACAATACCAAAGTAAAGCCTCCGACCTCTATTATCCCTACGTCCGTCCGCAAGAAAACGGACACCATACCGATACGCGCTGGATAGCCCTGACCGCAGAGCAGACCCCCGGCCTGCTGATCGAGGCCGACGAGCTGATGGGCTTTAACGCCCTCAGAAATTCCGTTGAAGATTTCGATTCCGAAGAAGCCCTCCCCCACCCTTACCAGTGGTCGAACTTTACCCCCGAAGAAATCGCCAACCACAACGAAGAAACGGCCCGCAACACCCTTCGCCGGATGCACCACATCAACGACATCTCGCCCCGCAACTATGTAGAAGTCTGCATCGACATGCGACAGCAGGGCGTAGCCGGATACAACAGCTGGGGAGCCCGTCCGGAAGCCGGCTACAACCTTCCTTCCAACCAGGAGTATCAATGGGGCTTCACCCTGATTCCTCTGCGGAACGAAAACTCCATCCGGACTAAAACCGGATACAGATACCTCTGATCCCCTACCCCTCCAACCTCCGGAGGCTACAAAACAAACGGCCGGCTACGCAATCAAGCGAGCCGGCCGTCCGGTTTACAGAACAGAAAATCCCCTGTTTATTCCTCGTAGATCATTTCACCGTTCAGAAAGATGATCCAATCGTTCAGAAAGATCGTATCCAGCTTGTTGGTATGCACAAAGAGTTGCAAATGATCATCCTTTTCCGCATCAACAGCAGAGCCGACCATTAAATCATCCTCCTCTTCCCATATAGTTGGGAGGTAAGTCTCCTTTCCTTTATAATATAAGACATGATGGCCCTTCTTGGCAAAAGCGCTAAGCGAGCGGTCGTCGGTCGATTCCATGATGCAGTGAACATCTTTCATCTCCAAGGACGGATTTTCGATCCGGAGCGTCCGGAAAGGCTTCGCCACAACAGCAGCAGGCTCCGAAAAGAAAAAATAAAAACAAGCCAGCACTACAAATGGAGACACAAAAAGAACAACAAGCAAGCTACTGAAGATAATTGTACTTCGTTTCATAAAGATTCTTTTTTATTGGTAAGTAAATAGGCATTATAAGCCTTTGTTAATTCATCAATGCCGATGCTCAGCAAAGCCATCTCCCGGAAGACGGAAGGAAGCGTTTCCTCGATAAAATGAAAACGTCGCAGATCCTGTACTTTCTCCCTGGCTTCGGAAGAGATAAAATAGCCGATCCCTCGCTTATTGTAAATAATCCCATGCTGCTGCAAACGTTCAAATGATCGCATCACCGTATTGGGATTAACCTCCATTTCCGTGGATAATTCCCGCACGGAAGGGATACGAACATCAGACCGGTACTGACCATTCAGCACCCGTTCGCATATCTGGTCGGCTATTTGCATAAATATAAACGGACTGCCTGAATAGTTCATCGCTCTTCCTTCTCCTTTAGTTTAAGATAAGCTACATACATCGTCACGAGCGCTGAAATCACCATAACCGGCGTATAACAGTCGCCCAGGAATAGAAGAGTGTCCGGCAGATACGACATATAATAAATTGCATCCGTTAAATGTATCAACTCCGAGAGAACCAGGACGGCAAAGACGAAAACAAAAGCAAACGCCGTCATTCCACCGACAACAATCAGGAAAGCATGTTTGCGGAAACTCATATACGACAGGAATAAGAGCGCAGAAAGAAAGATAGTCCCGGCTTCCGACCCGTTGGCGTTCCCTGCCGGATAGAAATGGACCGGCATAAACGGCTTCCATATCAGAATTCCTCCCCAGAACAGGATCTGGAAACCCACAAAATAGGCTAAGGCTTCCAGCAACAAGGCTGTATATTTCTCCTCCTTGCTTGCCGGAAGCAACAGATAGATCCCTTTCGACCGGTGCATCTTACGTCCCGCATGTTGGCAGAACAAGATAAAGACAATCATCATACCGATGCTCCAGAAGCCGCCTCCCACCGGAATCAAATGTCCTCCTCTGTACTCAAAAAACAGACCCAACATCCAAACAAGGAATAAAACTCCCATACTGAGCAGATAACCTTTCCTGTATTCCATCCAGTCGGCGCGCAGCAACAGTGCGATGCGCTTTAAATCATAATTCGTATTCATCTTGACTCGTCTTTAATCGTTAAACATCTGTTTCATCTCATTCTTCGCACATATAGCTGCATTGAAGAGCAGTTCCAGCGAAACCGTACTGCGAACATCCGTCCGGTTGACCGTAACACCGGCCATACCGGCCGGCGAAGCCTCCCGATAGAAGGCTTCTTCGTCTTCAGATACAAGCCGGAAATCCAATTTACCGGAAATCTCCTCCAATGTCCTGTTGAATATAATTTCCTTATCATCCAGAATAATCGCAGCGTCGATCAAACTTTCCAGATCACGCACCTGGTGAGTAGAAATAATAACCGTCCGCTCCTCTCCCAAAGAAGAAGCAAGCAATTTCCGGAACGTACTCTTCGACGGTATGTCCAATCCATTGGTCGGCTCGTCCATCAGCAAAAGCGGCGTGCGCACCGACAAAGCTAAGGCAATAGCCACCTTCTTCTTTTGTCCCAGCGACATCCTTCGCAGAGAAGCCGAAAGATCTATCCCAAAAGATTCCACACAGTCCTTCAGTATCCCGTCGCTGAACGACGGATAAAACGGCGCATACATACGGATATAGGCCAAAGCCGTTACATCCGGCAGCTGAACCTCTTCCGGCAGCAAAAATACCTTTTGCAGGAATAATGCCTCGCGCCGACCCGGCACATGATCAAGCGTCCGGCAACTACCTTCATCCGGAAACAGTTGTCCACTGATAATATTCAGCAACGTAGTCTTGCCCTCGCCGTTCTTTCCCAGCAAACCATAGATAATACCCGGTCGAATCTCCAGGTTTATCTCCCTTAGCACCGGCTTACGTGTCCGGTACCCCAAATTTAAATTAATTAGCTCTATCATTCTGTTAGTGTATTAGTGATGCAACACACCGCAAAGGTAATTATCCATACAATCCCTCCAATAGTTCTAACATAGTTTAACATTAAGAGCTTTGCCCCAGAATATATTCCGTGAACGCTAAGCCTGTTGCCAACAAACACAGAAATGACAAGACAATAGTTATCCCGAACAAAATAAGATCTAAAACACAACGGACTTTCTGTTTCATATATAAATGTGGTTTTGTGCCTCCCTGCTCCCTTCGTTAAGCGATTCGTATACTGATTGATTAAAAACAGAAAGCGTGGGAACTGTTCTAATATCTTATCTGTCTAAGAGGTATCCCCATACCCACGGAACAAATAAGCAACAGCCCCACGCCCTATATATTCTATCAATATGGATAGTCATATACGCAGACGCGAAGCGTTTGTTGCTATCACCTGTTCCGTCTGAAAATTGGGGATTTTCTTAGACAAGTAATATCTTAAAAACGCTTTCGTAATCAGTTATGTCCTTCCTGCTTCCAATACTTCTTCCGCAGAAATTGCTGCGAATATACAAAAACTTTTTATTGGGCTCCTTCTCAAGGGTATTTAATCCGGAGAACCGCGTCAAAAGTTGTTATTTTCCGATTATTTGCGATCAACTGAAAAATAGTATTACCTTTGGAACTATATAGCGTAAATTGAAACTATGATACAGTCTATTAAAAGAATAATTTGCCTGACAGGGATCGGCTTCTTTTGTTGCAGCAGCTTGTTTGCGCAGAGCTTGGAGCAAGCCAAACGGCTCTATACGGCAGGTAAGTATACGGAGGCCAAACCGGTGTTTGAAAAGTTAGTAAAACAATCGCCCAACAACGCTTCATATAATCATTGGTACGGCGTCTGTTGTTTTGAAACGGACGATGCGGAAACAGCAGAAGTCTATCTAAAGATTGCAGCAAGCCGCCGCGTACAGGAAGCCTACCGCTATCTGGGAGAACTCTACCTCAAGGCCTACCGCTTTAGCGAAAGCGCCACCATGTATGCCGAATACGTCGATATCCTTTCCAAAAAAGACGAAGACATAGAACCTTACAAGAAAAGACTGGAACTGGCCGAGAAAGCGCAACGCATGATAGAAAGAGTAGAAAATATTCAGATTATAGACAGTATAGTCGTAGATAAAAACAATTTCCTGTCGGCTTATACATTGAGCGAAGAATCCGGAAGCCTGACCTCCTACAAAGATTTTTTCCGCACCAACGAACCCGTTGAGTCGGCCGTTTACACCAACGGTATCGGCGATAAAATATTCTATGCCTACCCCACAGGCGAACAGCGCCGGTACGATCTGTTTACCCAGATCCGTTTGTTGGACAAATGGGGAGATGAAAAAAAACTGCCAGCCAACATCAACAGTACAGGTGACAATAATAATTATCCCTTTCTCCTGACGGATGGTATTACGATTTACTTCGCTTCAGAAGGGAACGGCTCTATCGGAGGATACGATTTGTTTGTCACCCGCTACAACACTCACTCGGACACCTACCTCGCCCCCGAACAATTGGGAATGCCTTATAACTCCTTTGCCAACGATTACATGATGGTGATGGATGAAACAAAAGGACTGGGATGGTTCGCCTCCGACCGGAATCAGCCGGAAGACAAAGTATGCGTCTACCTCTTCATTCCCGACGAACAACGAAGCCGTATCGAAGGGAATGATATGGAAATGAAACGAGCAAGAGCGCTCATCACTTCCATCGCCGACACATGGAAACCGGGAAGCAACTATACGGAACTGATCCTGCTGGCACATGCCGCCATACCTTCGGAGAAAAAGGAAATACGCAAAGATTTCGAATTTGTCATCAACAACAACACTATATATTACGCATGGGAAGATTTCAAAAGCCCCGAAGCCCGCGATTTCTATGAAAAACGAATCAGCTTAGGCAAACAAATAGAAGACCTCGGCAACCGACTGGACGAATTACGCACCGCATACGCACAAGGCAACCGAGCCCGGAAAGAACAGTTGAAACCAACCATACTCCAGGCCGAAGAACAACTCTACACACTGCTCCTGCAACCCCTCTCCCTGGAAAAGAGAGCGCGTAATGCGGAAATTAACTATAAGTTGCGAGCCACAAACCAAGATTCGCAAGATTCGTACAATCACTAACCAAGCTGATATAACCCATAACTCGTAATTGATTCTAACTTGTAACTATTATGATATTAGACATTGTTATCATTGCTTTTTTGATGGGAATCGCCATTGCGCTGATTCTGCTGGAGATATTTCTCTTGCCGGGTATTACCTTTGCAGGGATAGGAGGCACCCTGTTCGCGATCGGCGGGGTGATTTATGCCTATACGATCGGTACGACAGCCGGACACATCACATTGATTGTATCTGCCATCACTTTCGGGGGCGCGTTTGCCTGGCTGCTGCGATCGAAATCATTTAATAAGGTGGCGCTTCATACGGATATTGATTCAAAAGTAACCTCCACCCGCGAACTGGATATTCATCCCGGCGACGAAGGTCTCACACTGTCGCGCCTGGCGCCTATCGGGAAAGCCAGTATTCACGGTCTTACGGTGGAAGCTAAATCGACCGGCGAATTTATTGATGAAAACACGCCCATCAGAGTCCTCCGCGTAGACGGCTATAATGTGTTGGTGACAAAGAAAGACGAAAACATTATTCACTCCTAAATACTATATTGTATGGAACTTACTTTTTTACCTGTTATTCTTTTGGGAGCGGCGATTGTGCTGCTGATCATATTCTTTTATTACGTGCCGTTCCTGCTTTGGATTTCGGCCAAGGTGTCGGGCGTAAGTATATCGTTGATACAACTGTTTCTGATGCGTATCCGAAAGGTGCCTCCCGGCGTGATTACCCGCGCTATGATAGAAGCTCACAAAGCCGGGCTGAAGACACTTACCCGCGACGAACTGGAGGCGCATTATCTGGCCGGCGGACATGTGGAGAGAGTAGTACATGCGCTCGTATCGGCTTCGAAGGCGAACATAGACTTATCGTTCCAGATGGCAACGGCGATCGACCTGGCCGGGCGCGATGTGTTCCTGGCCGTTCAGATGTCGGTAAATCCCAAAGTAATCGACACCCCTCCGGTGACGGCCGTAGCCAAAGACGGCATCCAGCTAATCGCCAAAGCGCGGGTAACGGTCAGGGCCAATATCAAACAACTGGTAGGAGGAGCCGGGGAAGAAACCATCCTGGCGCGCGTCGGAGAAGGAATCGTCTCCTCGATCGGTTCGTCGGAGAATCACAAGTCAGTGCTGGAGAATCCGGACTCTATCTCCAAGCTGGTGTTGCGCAAAGGTCTGGATGCAGGAACCGCTTTCGAGATCCTGTCGATAGACATTGCCGACATTGACATAGGTAAGAATATAGGCGCCGCTTTGCAGATGGACCAGGCGCAAGCCGATAAGAACATCGCCCAAGCCAAAGCCGAAGAACGCCGCGCCATGGCCGTAGCGTTGGAACAGGAAATGAAAGCCAAAGCTCAGGAAGCGCGCGCCAAGGTGATCGAAGCCGAAGCCGAAGTACCCAAAGCCATGGCCGACGCTTTCCGTTCGGGGAACTTAGGCATCATGGACTATTATAAGATGAAAAACATCGAAGCAGATACCTCCATGCGCGAAAACATCGCCAAGCCGAGCGCAGGTCCCTCCAAACCCATCAAGGACTAATCCGCAGCGCCGTATGAGAAGAATCCCTCCTTCGGAGCTGATTATAAATGAAGATGGAAGCATTTTCCATCTTCATTTAAAACCGGAGCATCTGGCAGACAAAATCATCCTGGTAGGCGATCCCGAACGGGTGACGGCCATTGCCTCTTATTTTGACACAAAAGAATGTGAAGTCTCAAGCCGCGAGTTTCATACCATCACAGGATCCTATCAGGGAAAACGGCTGAGTGTCGTATCCCACGGCATCGGTACGGATAATATCGACATCGTATTGACCGAACTCGACGCCCTGGCCAATATTGACTTCGCCTCCCGCACCGTGAAGCCCCAACTCCGGCAACTGACCCTGGTACGCATCGGGACGTCCGGAGGCTTGCAGCCATTCGTCCCCGTCGGCGCTTATGTGGCTACCGGAAAGTCGATCGGTTTCGACGGCGTGATCTATTTCTATGCTCATAACGAAGAAGTGCGCGACCGCCTGTTTGAAAACGAACTGATCACGCAACTGCAATGGAAGCTCGCCGGCGTCTGCCCTTATGTCGTCGATGCGGATGCTTCGCTGATGGAGCAGATTGCGCAGGACGACATCGTACGCGGAGTCACGATAGCCGCCAATGGATTTTACGGACCGCAGGGACGCGAGCTGCGTCTGGCGCCGGCCGACCCTCTGTTGAATCAAAAGATTGAAAACTTCGAATACCGGGGGTACAAGATCACCAACTACGAGATGGAGAGTTCCTCACTCGCCGGACTGTCCACTCTGATGGGGCACCGGGCTGTGACGGTCTGTTGCATCATTGCCGGACGGGTTGACAAAGACATGAATACATCTTACAAAGAATCGCTCGCCGGACTGGTTGAGCGAGTATTGGACCGCATCTGAAACGCGCGCCTTTCGCCCGAAAGGGCTTTCTTTTCTATTTCACGGACATTTAGGTGGACAGGCCCCGCAACAAATTCGGGAATATTGAACGAATACAGCGAGGACTCATAGTAAGCAGGGTCTTTCTGCGGAAGCAGGAAGGGCTTGCCGACGCGCCCGGCCTCATCTATGGAGGCTATGTAGGGACGGGTATAGAGACCGTCCATCCTCCGGCTGCTGAAGACAAACCAGCGCGAGTTGCTGCTCCAGCTATGATAGCTTTCCACATCGGAGCTGTTTACTTCGTCCAATTCGCGGCTATGGCCCGTCGCCAGGTCTAAGAGCCACAGATCGGCTTCTTTGTGCCAGATGGAGAAGTTGCCGTAATCGGCCAGCGTATACATCAGGTACTTCCCATCGTAGGAAGGGCGGGGGAAGGAGACGCTCCGTTCCATGCCGGAGGTGGCGACCAAGGTGTCGACGTCTGATCCGAAGGTGCCGCTTTCGGGATCGAAGGCAATGCGGCACAAGTTGTACCTTATCTGGTTGTATTCATTGGGAACGGGACGGGCTTCAGCTGAGCAGAAGTAGAGCGTACGTCCGTCGGGCGAGAAGGCGGGGAAGGTCTCGAAGGCATCCGCCGACGTCAGTTGGGGGCAGGTGAAGAGTTCGTTGCTCTCCAGGTTGTAGACCATAATGTCCGAGCGGGCGTCAACGACTTCGACGCGCTTGTCTTTGTGTTCATGGAAGACTTGCCGCGTTTCGTTCACCGAATAGGCGATATAGCGGCCCGACGGATGCCAATAAGGGTAGACGCAGTTGGAGATGGTGCGGTCGGTTTTCGTATTGTACAGATGGAGTTGGCCTTCCGACAGGAGCAGCGTAGCGCCGTAAGCGCCGCGGATATGCAGGCTCATCAGCCCGGGGTCGCCCATGCGGAAGGAATGACAGTTGACGCAGTTGCCCGGCAGGAGGGTGTTCTCGATCAGGGCGTTTTGGCTGAAATCCGACAACTGCCGCTGATAGATGCCCATCTTGCCATAGACCTCATAGCCGGGAGGGATGAGGCGGTAAGCCAGCCCGTAGTCAATCGGGGCATCGCTGACGTGGATAGGGAACGAGCGGTAGCGGATCCAGCGTCCGGCTTGTTTGACTGCAACCGTCACATTCAGGTCGCTTCCCTTATTCTCCTCCAGCAGCCGGTTCCAGCGATCCGGTGGAATAGCCATCGTCGCCCGCTTGCGCTGCAAGTGAATCCGCCCTTGGCGGGATCCTTCGACGACAACGTCCACCGCATCATAAACGCCCTCAACCCGGAAGTTCAGCGGAGCAATAGAGGCCGGGATCGTGACGTCAGTATAATCAGGAAACAGGGTCGGCCATTCATCCTTTGATTCCGACGGGGCAACTTCCTCGCGGCAGGCCACCGCAACAAGGAGGAGCAAGAGTAGATAAGAGAAAGCAATTTTCATTTGTAAATATTTATTAGCGAGACTATTTGTAAATCAGCCTCATTGTTATTAATTTGTTTGATTGACACAACGAAAGAATAGCGAGCACTGTGATGGTGTTCGCAACTATTGG
>JAISWO010000041.1 GCA_031271045.1 Tannerellaceae bacterium | reverse complement strand
CCAATAGTTGCGAACACCATCCCAGGGCTCGCTATTCTTTCGTTGTGTCAATCAAACAAATTAATAACAATGAGGCTGATTTACAGATAGTCTCGCTAATAAATATTTACGAATGAAAATATGAAATACTTGTACCTCCTTTCTATGTTGTGGATGTTGTTTGTGGACTGCAATGGGCAGAAGACCCCAAAGAATCAAGCGATCCCTGTTGCGGAAAGCGAAACAGTGTCGTCTTTCCAGATGATAACGATTCCCTCTGTGCTGACAAGCCCTGACGAACGGGCAGAGTATTTAATGAAACATTACTGGGATAACTTCGACTTTGCCGATACAGCCTATATTCATTTGCCGGAAATTACGGAGCAGGCTTTTGTCGATTACGTCGACATCATGCCCTATACGTCTGTCCCGGTCGTGTCGGAATCTGTCAGAAGTATGCTGAAGAAGGCCGAGATGGAAAGAAAAATGTATCTCTACCTTGTAGACTTGTACGAGAAATACCTCTACGACCCGAACTCGCCCATGCGCAATGATGAATTTTATATCCCTGTCCTGGAAGCGATGCTGGCTTCTCCTGTGGTGGAAGAAAAGACCCGCCCGGCTTATCTGTTGGAATTAGCCAAACGAAACCGCCCGGGTGAAAAAGCGGCCGACTTTACCTACACCCTGGCGGGTGGGCAAAAAGCGACGCTATACTCCATCCGGTCCGAGTACACACTTTTGTTCTTTTACAATCCCGACTGTTACAATTGCCAGGAAGTGTCCGGCCAACTGCAAGCCTCGCCTGCGATTCAACACCTGATCAGGGAAGCTAAGATCCGCATATTGGCCATTTACCCAGATGAAGATATCAGCGCCTGGAGAAATCACCTCCTCCACCTACCCGAGGAATGGATTCATTCATACGATGCCACCCATCGCCTGAAAGATGATGAAATCTACGACCTGAAAGCGATCCCGACCCTTTATCTGTTAGATAAAGAGAAGGTTGTGCTTTTGAAAGACCCTACGTTTGAGCAGTTGGAGCGTTATTTCCGGCAGTAAAATTTCGGCGCGACTTCTTTAAATGTTGTTAATCGGACGAAATTATATTTCAAAATCATGCTGTATAACATAAAATGTAGTATCTTTGCACTGTGTTTTTCATGGTATTTAGATTTAAGGTTAGCAATGAAGATTGGTTGTCGTGATGACAACCTTTTCTTTTTTCTACCTTTTTTCGTACGTTTGCCAAAACTATAAAACCCCCGACAATGATGGATACAACAGATAAGATGGTAGAAATAGCCCGGTTCCAATACCCGACGGATGCACGAACATTGATGGCTTTACTCCAATCAGAAGAAATAGATTGTTATTTACGGAACGAATACTCAACCCTGGTCATGGCGGGCTATGATGTAGGTGGCGCGCGAGTGGAAATCCTGGAAAGCGATGTACCCCGCGCCCTGGAAGTGATGAAAGCCGGAGGATATGAAATACCCGAAGAAGACGAAAACCCCGAACAAATGCAGACCGTTGCAGGATGGGTCAGCCGGATACCCATCCTGAGGAAGCTCTCGTTAGAGAAGCAAGTATTTGTATTCCTCATTCTCATAGCCACTTGCCTGGGGTTGCTTATTTCCCTGGGATCCTTATTCTCTGCCTGATGGGCGATAGGTTGCTGGAATACTTCGGCGTTGCAACGGGCCTGATTTATCTCTTTCTGGAGATCAAGCAGCATCGCGCGATGTGGATCGTGGGGATTCTCTCCTCGCTGGTGTATGTGTATGTGTTTTTTGTTTCGAAAGTATACGCCATGATGGGGCTGAATCTCTATAATGTGATCATTAGCGTCTACGGCCTTTGCCAATGGGGCTTGCTGAAGCGGCGGACAGACGGCGGTATGGCACAGGATGTGATTGTATACAGGCATCTCAGATGGAAACTCGCGGTGGTAATCTTTGTCGCGCTGCTGCTGATTAACCTGTTAGTATATCATATACTGAAACATTATACGGATTCTCCCGTTCCGGTAGCCGACGCCATCGTTACCACCATCGGAATCGTAGCCACCTGGATGCTTGCCCGACGGATCATTGAACATTGGATATTCTGGATCGTGGCCGACGTATTGTCGGTCGGTATGTATTACACATTAAAATTATACCCTACCATGTTTCTTTATTTTTGCTACACCGTATTGGCTTTTGTGGGATATTATACATGGAAAAAGAAAGGAGTGAAGAACGGATGCTGACAGCGCCTTATGATTGTGTCATCGTTGCCAATGGGAGTTTCCCCCTTCTGCCGGCGGCATTAGATTTATTGCACGAAGCCTCGATGGTCATTGCCTGCGACGGGGCCGTCCGATCGCTTCACCAAAGGGGGGTTGTCCCTTCGGCTATTGTCGGCGACCTGGACAGTATTCCCGATGTTTTGCGCCGACATTATGCCGACCGTCTGCATGGGGAAGCAGAACAGGATACGAACGATCTGACCAAAGCCATACACTTTGTTTGCGATTCGGGACTGACGGAGGCCTTGATACTGGGCGCTACCGGCCTTCGCGAAGATCATACCATCGGAAACATATCGCTCCTTCTGGAGTATGCCCGGCTGTTGCACCGCGTAGAAATGCTCAGCGATTACGGACTCTTCACGCCCCTTCCGGCTCGCGGAGGTTCGCTCACGAGCGTTAAGGGACAGCAGATCTCTATCTTTACGCCACGTCCGGGCGTAGAAATCGTGCATACCGAAGGCTTGCGATGGCCTATTTCACGGCGTACGCTCGACTCCTGGTGGCAAGGCACGCTGAACGAAGCTTTGGGCGAAAGTTTCACACTCAACCTTTCGGGAGGAGAGGGAGTGATTGTCTACCGGCAACATCCATAAATTACGCGAAAACTCAGCGCTTCAGGGGGCTTATTCCTGGGATACACCTCCGACGTAGTCCGGCAAGCGCCCAAAAAAGTTCGCTATTTACTCATACGAAATGTTGTAGAGACAAAGATGGTCTTTTGAACGTCCACAATTTTTTGTAGAGCTTGAAAAGCTACTTTTGAACGCCCACAATTTTTTGTAGAGCTTGAAAATCTACTTTTGAACGTCCACAATTTTTTGTAGAGCCCGAAAAGCTGCTTTTGAACGTCCACAATTTTTTGTAGAGCTTGAAAATCTACTTTTGAACGTCCACAATTTTTTGTAGAGCTTGAAAGCTACTTTTGAACGTGTATATTATGAAAAAGGGGCCTCCGGAATTATCCGGGGGCCCCTTGACGTATGCCGCTCAATCGTTCTGGATGATATGCGGATTGTTGTTCAGTTCGTCGTCGGAGAAGAGAAACTGCCAGCGGGGGTCGTCGGCAGGGATCTGCATCGTCGCCGCCGTAGCCCAGGCGATATTGTGGTTCGAGTTTTCCGTCTTGCCGTCGGGCAGGATGGCCGGCTTGTCGCGTACAAGGGGATCACCCATGCGTTTGAGGTCGAAGAAGCGGAAACCTTCGCCCCAGAGCTCGATGCGGCGGTGCAGAAGGATCTCGTCAAGAAGCGCCGGACCGGTCTGCACAGATTTCGTATACTGCGGATCGCGCGTCACGATCAGCTCGTAAAGTGTTTGCTGCGCATCGGCGTCGCGCCCCAGGCGGGCGGCTGCCTCGGCTTCGATAAGGTACATCTCGGACACGCGCATATAAGGGCAGTCCACCTGAGGCGAACTGTGGTCGGGCACCATGTATTTGTTGTTATAGTAAGCCGGTAGCTTGGTCGTCGGGCTGGGAGGGACGAAGGCCTCGCTGTTGGCTATGGCAGCCGTAGCGGCAAACATGCCCTTGCGCTTGTCGGTGTCACTGATGCGGTGGTAAAGGGAGTTGTAGATGCACTTCGGACCGTTGCGCGAGGTGACGGCGTCGGTATTGCCGAAGAATACCTGAAGCGACGAGAAGCCTTCGTCTTCTGCCTTGATGCGCTTGGTTCCCCACATCCACTCCGTATTACTCTGATCGCAGAAACGGCTTGGCGTCTCGGTGAAGATCGTCGGCGAAAGGGCGTAATCGGTCGTACGGGCTGCCCGGGCATACCGAGCGGCTTCTTCCCACTGTCCCTGTGTGAGAGCGACGCGCGATTTGAGTCCGTTCGCCACGCTCTGGTTCAGGTGCATCTTGGTGGAACGTTTGGTAGCGCTCCCCAACAGGGAGATGGCCTGGTCGAGATCATCGTTGATGGCTTGGTAAACGTCTTCCACCGTGGCGCGTGGTTGAGGCGTCTTCGACGTCTCGGTGTCGAGCACCAAGGGGACACCCAACTGTGTATTGGCCTGCCCCGCTTCGTAGCGTTTGCTCCACATGCGCACTAAGTTGAAATACATCGCCGCGCGAAGGCCAAGGGCCTGACCTTTGATGTAATCGCGCTCGTCTTGCGAGCCGGCGGCATTGTCGATGTTCTCGATGATCACATTGACGTTGGCTACAATATTATAATGGAACTTGTAGCAATAGTTCATCATGGCGCTGGTGATGGTGCGGTGCACGGTCCAGTTGTAGGACTGCATAAAGAGCGACGTACTGCCGCCGAACAGGAGGTCTTCACCCATAAGGTCGCCCATGACGAGCATCGTTTCGTAGCCCATATAGTTTTGCGACTGATCGCCGTTGTAGTACATCAGTTTGTGCGTGCCTTCGAGCGCAGTCATGGCGCTTTCGGTGGTTTTGAAGACATTGCCTTCGTCCACGCCCTGGGTGGAATAGGTTTCAAGGAACCCGGATGCGCATGACGTACAGAGCGCCAGGCTGAGGAGAAGGGAGAGCGATATTATATAGTTTTTCATCGTTCGTTCGTTTTTAGAATGTTAAGTTGAATCCAAGCGTATAGGTCGTAGCCGGTAGGTAATCGTTGCTGACGGTGCCATGGAAGTTATAGCGCACGTTCAAACCCTGCCGTTTGGTGTAGCGGTACATCAGGTCGCCGGTGGCATATACAAGCAGCTTCTTTACGCCCAAGGCCTTGGTGATGCTCAGGGGGCAATTATAGCTCAGGTTGACGGACGTCAGCTCGAAATAGTCGCTACTGACCAACCATCGGTCGGAATACGTGCCGGCCTGATTGGTTGCAATGGCGTCGGAGCCGTCCAGGCGGGGCACGTCGGTGACATCGCCAGGCTGCTGCCAGCGACGGAGGATGTCTTTGTGCATATTGCGGCCGTAGGAGGTGCCGTCCCAGCTCATCAGCGTGCGGTAATTGCTGTCGTAGGTCTTGCCGCCTGCCTGGTAAGAGGCGTTGATGGTGAGTGCGAGGTCTTTGTAGCTCAGCGTACTGGTAATACCGCCGTAGACTTTCGGTATGGCGCTGCCCACATACTCGTAGCGGGCGTTGTTGATCTCGTAGGTCATCTTCTGTCCGTTATAATCGAATACGTCTTTGGCTTCTTCGTCCTCGGGAAGATACATCGACAGCCCCGTCTCGGGATGGACGCCCATGAAGCGACGCAGACTGAAGTCGTAGACCGAATGGCCAACCTCGATACGCTTGCTGTCGTTGCGGTAAGGCTCGACGGGCATATCGGTCACCTTATTGCGATAGTGGCTGGCGTTCATGCTGAGCGTCCAGCTCAACCCTTTAGGGTTCTTAAGTATATCGCCGCGCAGTTCGACTTCGAATCCCCGGTTGTACATCGAGAAGGCGTTCTCTTTGATGCTCGCAAATCCGCTCGATGGGTTCAGCGGCTTGCTGTAAAGCATATTGTCGGACTGCTTGTCGAAATATTCGACGGAGCCGGAGATGCGTTTCAGGAAGGCGAAGTCGATGCCGATGTCAAAGTTCGTGTTGGTCTCCCATTGCAAATTGCGGTTACCCAGCGAGGAGATAGCAAATCCCGGGACGCCGGCGTTGGGATACATCGAATAGAGCGATTGCCAGGCGTAGTAACCGATGCCACTGTCGTTGCCTACCTGTCCGTAGGACGAACGCAGCTTCAGTTGGTCGATAAACGTGAACGATTTCATAAACTTCTCCCTGTCAATGCGATAGGATAGACCAGCCGACCAGAATCCGCTCCAGCGGGTGTCGGTATAGAACTTGGACGATCCGTCGTAGCGATAGGAGAAGGAGGCAATGTAACGGTCGTCGTACACATAGTTGCCGCGGAAGATGTATCCCTCCGTACGATAGTCGCTCGTGTAAGAGGATAGTCCGTTGATCTCGGAGAAATTGTTCAGCTCGATAATTCCGTCGCTCATCTGGTAAGATTTATCACCCGACATATCGTAGAGACTCGTGCTGAAGGCCTCATGCCCGGCCAGGAGGTCAACATGATGTGCGCCGAAGGTCTTCTGATAGGCGATCAGTTGGTTGAACGTCCAGGTCTTTCGCTGCGAGGTCTGCTTGGTCAGGCGGCCGGGCGAGGCGATCCCTTCCATCTTGGGCGTATAGTTGTTGCTGTAATAGGTGTTCAGATCGATTGAATAATTGGCCGTCAGCTTGAGGTCTTTTGTCAATTGTATCTCGGCATAGGTCTTGGCGCCCATCAGCGAACGTCGGTATTTGTCCTGATAGACCGGCAGCTCAGCCGCCACATTGTGTTGGCCGTTGATCGGGCGTATGGGTTGGTCCCACAGTCCTCCTCCGAAGTCGTAAAGCTTATTGCCTCCTTCGTCGAGAAGGTATTCACCCGTCTCCTGGTTATGCACGTGAAGCGGATAGATCGGGCCCATGTAGAGCGGGTAGTAGTAGGGGTTCTCCGTCGTATTGGGAACGACGCCCTCGCTGATATTGCCCGATACGTTGAGACCGGTCTTCAGCCACTTGTTCACTCTCGTATTCACGTTGGCGCGTCCGGTCATGCGGCTGAAGTCCGAGTTGAGCATATAGCCTCTTTCCGACAGGTAGGCGGCGGAAACGAAGTAGTCGGTATTGTCGTTTGCTCCCGAATAATTGACCGTCGCTTCGGAACGCAGGCCCAACTGCCGCACACTGTTGACCCAATCCAGGTCGTCGGCCCACAGGAAGCGGGCTTGGGGATTCAGTTTGCCGTCTGTTCCTACGATCTGATTGTCCGCCACATTGTAGGGGTTGTAGCCCAGCAGACCGTGCACCGATTTGTAATTGGATCCGCCGTAGGAAGTGATAATACCCGATGCCAACTGGTTGGCTATCTCCAACGGTATTTCTTTGTCTGTTCCTTTCTGGGAATAGTAGTATTGGTTCCTGACCTTCTCCCAGTTGAGCGGGTAAAAGTCGTCGCGCCCAATGGTCTCGTAGAACTCCATCCCGATCTTGGAGAAGGACTGTGTAAACTTTACATTGACAGACGGTTGTCCTTTGCGGCCCTTCTTGGTCGTAATGATGACGACGCCGGCAGCGGCCCGCGATCCGTAGAGGGCAGCCGAGGAGGCGTCCTTGAGGATGGTCACCGACTCAATGTCGTCGGGGTTGATGTTGGAAAGCGCATTCTCGTACGGCGAACCGTCGACTACATAGAGCGGATCGTTCGCATCGTTGATCGAACTGATCCCACGGATACGCAACGTCGGAGCGCTGCCGGGCTGTCCGGTATTATTGCCCACCTGCACGCCGGCGGCCATACCACTAAGGGCTTGCGTGATGCTCGTTATCGGACGCAGATCCATAGCGCTGCTGTTAATCTGCGACGCCGAACCGGTGTACGTCGATTTATTGGCCGTACCGAAAGCTACGACCAGCACCTCGTCCAACTCCCGCAATGCGTTGTCCAGCAGGATCCGGTAGAGGCTCGTGTTTGGTGTGACCGCCACTTCCTTCGTCTCCATGCCCAAATAGGAGACAACTAGCGTCGCCTGACCCGAGGGGACATCCAGGGTGAATTGTCCGTCGATGTCCGTCACCGTACCGGTCGACGTTCCTTTGACTAAAACAGAGGCCCCGATAACCGGCTCGTTATCGTCCGTCGAGACGACGCTGCCCGTTATCTTCCTCGTCTGTGCGTGCATGATGAGCGACACACACAGTAAGCACATAATCATAAATTCTACTCTTACTCTCATAATTCTCATATTATTTTGATTTACAGTTATACATATATTCTTTATCATAATAATTGCCCGAACAGTACAGCGTTCATAAACACCTTACTCATGCCGTACCAGTACATACGGAAGTTCGGATCGTCTGCAAAGACGATCACGCGTCCTTTACCATACGACTCTGTGACGACAGCCGGCGATCCGGCGATCCGTTGCAGGTTCGCACCGGAGATGCAGCCCGACAGATAAGGCTGCTCCAGATAAGACAGCGGCGATGCGTAGGGATTGGGCGCCGGCTGGAACGCCAGCGCGCCGGTACGGAAAACGGCTATCTCTTCCTGACTGTATCCCCAGCCCAGCGGATGCGTAAGGTCGAGCCGGCAATTCAGGATCACGCCTTCTACCCCATGGCCGGCATTCGCTCCCGAACGGGAGGCATACGAACGGTAAGCCGTCAAACCCGGTGCATTGTCCTTTGGCGTGGGATACGTCTTGAGATCTGTCAAGCTAACTTTGTTTGTCCAAGTGTAGGCGCTGCCTGTGGCGATCAGCGTCCCGCCTTTCTCGACCCAGCGCTTGAGGTTGTCGGTCACTGTCTGCGACAGGGCGCGTGAGGGCGAACCGCCGGCCATGACAAGGACGTTGTATTTGTCCATATCCACGCCCGGCAGGGTTGTATAGTCGATCAGCGTAGGTGCGATCTGAAAGCGTTGATTCAGCAGCATCCAGACTTCGCCCGATTCGGGTACGCCCATGCCCGGGCCGGCGAGGATGGCTATCCGCGGAAGACGGAGCGGCGTGAACCAGGGCGTCCCCAAGTCATAGTCAGTCATCAACCCCTGTTCCATTGCAAAAACATCTACGCCACATTCGGCGGCTAAGCGGCTCATCAGGTCGAAGAGTTCGTCTTTGTCTATGGGCTGGTTCTGCGTCTGTACCAGGATCGTCCCGTAACCGAATGAGACCGGCCCATCGGGAAATGGACAGGTGATGGGCTTGCTGCTTACCTTTACGATCAATCCGCGCTTTAGCAGTTCGTTGATGAGCTTCGGCGTATAGTATTGCGTATGATCAAAGAGATACGCCAGCGAGCTGCGGCCGCCTATCACCTTCCCCTGCGGGAAGAGCGGCTTTGCGACTTTCTCGCCCAGGAGACCGTCCGTCGTTTTTAGTGCCGCGTAGCGGAGGTTGTAGGCGTGCGGGAATGTCCAGGTGGAAATATCGTAGAAGGTGCTGTCGGCATAGTCCGTCACGTTCTCCATAATCGTCTGTACCATTGCGGCATGTTTCTGGTGAACAGGTATCACGTAGGCGTCTGCCGGGTCGTAGGTCACGCCCTCGATTGTCCGGCGTTGTGCCAGGCGGTAGACGTCTATCCGGTGGTGTTGCATATTTTCGAGGAAATGGTAGGCGATGGCTTGCGAACCGCGGGCATGGAAGACGTATCCCTGAACGGGGCTTTTCGCGGCTTCTTTCTTCAACTGCCGGTAGTAATCGCGGCGGTAAGCCAGCAGCTCGTCTTTCATCTCACAGGCTCCCTGTAGGATGGAGAGGCCGGAAAAGACTTGATTGCGAATTGTCGAGGCAAACGACATCAGGCCGTAGTTCATTGTCGGGCGAAGATGTCCGCGTGCGGCTAATTGTTCGAATAGTATACATACCGAACCGTGGATGTCGCCATAAGCGGCGCCTTTGCCATAATAATAATCGTCGTAGCGCTCCTTGGAGTAGTACAGCGTGCCGATCCGATCCAGCGAGCGGGCGGCATAGGAGGTCAGGCGGGCGGTCAGTTCCTGGTTGAGCGCCGGCGTCAGCGGATGAGTACGCCTTGCATCGCCGGGGCTGAAGTAATAGGTGCGGTCGCCGCCCTGTTCGTGGAAATCGCAAACGACGTGGGGCATCCATTCGAAGTACATATTCAGGGCGTTTTGTCCTTCCGGATGCTGCGCCATCAGCCAGTCGCGGTTGCAATCGGCCCAGTAATGGTTGGTGCGGCTGCTGGGCCAGGGCTCGGCAAACTCGCGCGACGACAGATCGGCAGCATCGGGGTAACTGCGCGATGAATTGACCCAGGAGGCGAAACGGTTGATGCCGTCGGGGTTCAATCCCGGAGTAAGCGCCACCACTACGTTGTCCAGCAGGGCTTCGATCTCTTCTCCCTCCAGGGCGGCTAAGTAATAGGCGAGCACGAGCGAGGAGTTCACACCCGATGGCTCGTTACCGTGCATGGAATACATCAGGTTGACCACAACCGGCATCCGGTCGGGATGCGTCGTTCCATTGTAGTCGGCATCCGCCAGGCGGAGGTGTTCCTCGCGTATGGATTCCAGGTTCTTCTGATTCTTCTCCGAGGTAATGAGCACCTGGATAAAGGGACGGAACTGATTGGTCTGCCCGAACTGCCTGGTAGACACTCTGTTGGAGGATGCTGCCAGGGTTTGCATATAGCCTGCCACCTGTTGCCAGTCGGCATGGCGCTGTCCGATCTCGAAGCCCAGATAGGCCTTCGGCTCTGGGACTTGCGGATCGAACGCATACGCCCCGTCCGCCACTCCGGCTCCGGGAAGGAAATAGTGGATGTCATGAGGGTATGCCTCCGGATGGGGCTGTGAGAACACACACACGTTCATCGGCGCCCATAGCAGGGCGCTTAATAGAAGACGTTTCATAAGCAGAATATGTTTAGAGAGTTTTTTTCACTTTTTTACAGCGTCATCTTACTTCGGCTAAGGATTGTTCTACGTAATCGCTGACGGCTTTCGCGGCGGCTTTCAGTTCTTCCCGGTCGACCGAGCCGGCTTCGCGCCATGCGGCAAGGAGTGGGGTAATCATCCCAAACACGCGGGCTTCCACCGGGGCGAGCTTTTGTATATAGCCTGTTCCTTCTTTATTATATAGTTTTGTCATGTCTAAGTAGGATTGTCCGTGGCCCCGTTTGACGGGGAATACTTCTTCTTTGGCTGCCAGGGCCCAGTCGCAGAGGCGGGAGGTGTTCTTGTCGTCGTATTTCATCAGCAGGGGCGGGTTGTCGTTCCCGGCTTTGACCCACGAGGGCAGGGCGACGGAACAGGGTGGATAGCCGGGGATGACCCACATCGTCGTTAGCTCGGGGCGTTCGCCTTTGCGTACACCTTGCACGACGGTCGAGCTGGCCGTCGACTTACGGGGAATGAAATCTGAATCCGGTATGTACCCATGGCTGAACAGGCGCAACGCTTCTTCGCTCCGGAAGTCGACGTCCATGAGCGAATGGTAATACGAGCGCGCCACGTCGGTGAATATCCATTGCGGGGAGTAATCGCGCGCGGGCGCTTGCCGGGCGATTAGGCGTTGGGTGCTCAGGTAGCGTATATAGCCTTCGCCGGCTTCATAGAAACCGTTGTACGAGAAGTTCGTATAGACTAAGTAACCTTGGGGCGCGATGGCGGGATCGTTTACGTCGACTATATGGTAGCCGTTGGTGTAGGTCTCGAAATAGGCGGCATTGCCTTCGGCGTCGATCACGCCGAAATTGGCTTCCACTTTCATGGGCCGCGAGAGGGTATCCAGGAAATGTTTAAAGTCTGCCACGTTGCGGCATTTCTCCAGGGCGCGCCGCATCAGGGAACCGTTGCGGGACGCATCGCGGTCGTTTGTCAGGTTGTACGACAGGGTGTTCATGATCGAAAAGCCTTCGGAGTTTGTCCCTATCCATATACTTGCCGTATGTTCGTCGGGCGAAGAGCTCCGTGCTACTCCGATCAGTGGGTAGCCGGAACGGTCGGAGTAAATGAGACGGTGATTCAGATTGTCCGTGTCGGCATTTTTCCACATCAAAGGGCGTCCGTCTTTTGTTGCCTTTCCTGATATAATGATGGTTGTGCAAGCTACAACACTCCGCATAGTCGGGAGCATCGTCATTGCCATTAAGATGATAAAAAGTTTTTTCATGCACCAGATGTTATGTTAACTTAATTAGTGTGGGAATTTTTCCCGGCGACAAAACTACATATTATTTTTTAATTACCAAATCTTCCTGACACATAGAAAGCTACTTTTTGGCATCAAACATTTATATTCGATGCTAAAAAGCCGATTTTGGTCATCGAACATTTATGTTCGACCCAGAAAGACCGTTTCCAGAGTAGCCATATTTTTATATGACTGTGTGATATACCAAAGGGACGATCTATCGTAAGCTATTCGCCGGGACTTTTGACCTTGCTACCGCCCCCTCGCCGCAAAGGCGGGACTTTGTGACAGGTCAAATTGAATATTTTGGAAAGAATGCTCGTAAATCGAAATGTTTACTATACCTTTGTCCGTCTTTATGCGAAAAAAATAATAAATTAATCATTTACAATACTCAACTCTTATGTGTGGTATTACAGCAATATTCAATATAAAGGAAGGACACGACGCCCTAAGGAAACAAGCGCTCATTATGAGCAAACGCATCCGACACCGCGGACCGGACTGGAGCGGCATCTATTCCGGACGAACCGCCATCCTGGCGCACGAACGCCTTTCCATTGTCGACCCCGCCTCCGGAGGACAACCACTCAAAAGCAAAGACGGTAAACTTGTCCTCACCGTCAACGGCGAAATCTACAACCATCGTACCCTGCGCGAACAACTCAAAAGCAAATACGAGTTCCAAACCGGATCCGACTGCGAAGTCATCCTCGCCCTCTATCGAGAAAAAGGCGTTCGCTGCATCGACGACCTGAATGGCATCTTCGCCTTCGCCCTCTACGACGAAGACCGTGACGCCTACCTCATCGGACGCGACCCCATCGGTGTCATCCCACTCTACATCGGATACGATGACAAAGGACACCTCCTGGTCTCCTCCGAACTCAAAGGACTCGAAGGCTTCGCCACCGCATACGAACCCTTCCTCCCCGGACATTATTACTACAGTGAAGACCGCGCCATGACACGCTGGTACGCGCGCGACTGGGAATCGTACGACAACGTCGCCGACAATCCCGCCCTCGTCGCCGACGTGCACGACGCCCTCGAAGCCGCCGTACAACGACAGCTCATGAGCGACGTCCCCTACGGCGTACTCCTCTCCGGCGGGCTTGACTCGTCCATCACTTCCGCTGTAGCCAAACAATACGCCTCCAAACGCATCGAAAGCGGAGGCATCGCCGACGCCTGGTGGCCCCAACTCCACTCCTTCTCCGTCGGACTCGAAGGAGCGCCCGACCTCATAGCCGCCCGCCGGGCCGCCGGACATATTGGAACCGTACACCACGAGATACATTATACTATACAGGAAGGATTAGACGCCCTTCGCGACGTCATTTACTATATCGAGACCTACGACGTCACCACCGTACGCGCCTCCACCCCCATGTACCTCATGGCGCGCGTCATCCGCAGCATGGGAATCAAAATGGTGCTCAGCGGCGAAGGAGCCGACGAAGTCTTCGGCGGATACCTCTACTTCCACAAAGCCCCCAACGCCCGCGCCTTCCACGAAGAAACGCTCCGCAAAATCTCCAAACTCTACCTCTACGACTGCCTGCGCGCCAACAAGAGCCTCGCCGCCTGGGGTGTCGAAGGACGCGTACCGTTCCTCGACAAAGAATTTCTCGACGTCGCCATGCGTCTCAACCCCCAAGCCAAAATGGCGCCCGGCAGCGTGATCGAAAAGAAAATCCTCCGCGAAGCCTTCGCCCCCATCCTCCCCGAAGACATCGCCTGGCGGCAGAAAGAACAATTCTCTGACGGCGTAGGATACGGATGGATCGACACCCTCAAACAAATCACCTCCGAACAGGTCAGCGACCAACAAATGGCCGCCGCCGCCCAACGCTTCCCCATCAATCCCCCCCAGAACAAGGAAGAATACTATTACCGCTCCATCTTTGAAGAACACTTCCCCAGCGAAAGCGCCGCCCGGAGCGTCCCCTCCATCCCCAGTGTAGCCTGCTCCACCGCCGAAGCCCTCGCCTGGGATCAATCCTTCACCCACATGAACGAACCCAGCGGACGCTCCATCAAAGATGTACACAAGGACAGCTATTGAATACAAGAAACAACAGCATACACATTAATTATTAATACAAACATCAACATCAACAACGACTATGGCCATATTAAGATTTGATGCCGTTAAAGAAGCCTTCGGCAGAAAAGCTGTTGCAGCAAACGCACCGGCAAACAAGACCTCCGAATATTTCGGCAAATACGTCTTCGACCGCAATAACATGCGCAAGTATCTCTCCAAAGACACACTCAAATTAGTACTCAACGCTATCGACAAAGGCGAAGCCCTCGAACGCAAAGTAGCCGACCACGTAGCCGCAGGCATGCGCATGTGGGCCATGGAAATGGGTGCCACCCATTATACCCACTGGTTCCATCCCCTGACCGACGGAACGGCCGAGAAACACGACGCCTTCGTCGAGTTCGACCCCGCCGGCGGCATGATCGAAGACTTCTCCGGCAAACTCCTCGCACAACAAGAACCCGACGCCTCCAGCTTCCCCTCCGGCGGCATACGCAATACCTTCGAAGCGCGCGGATACACCGCCTGGGATCCTTCCTCGCCGGCCTTTATCCTCAACAATACGCTCTGCATCCCCACCATCTTCATCTCCTATACCGGCGAAGCGCTCGATTACAAAACCCCGCTGCTGAAATCTATCTACGCCATCGACAAAGCTGCCACCGGCGTCTGCCGCTATTTCGACGACAATGTGCGCAAAGTATATTCCTTCCTCGGATGGGAACAGGAATATTTCCTCGTCGACGAATCCCTCTACTTCGCCCGCCCCGACCTGATGCTCACCGGACGCACCCTCATGGGCCACGAAAGCGCCAAAAATCAGCAATTGGACGACCACTATTTCGGCGCCATCCCCTCACGAGTGTCCGCCTTCATGAAAGACCTCGAATACGAATGTTATAAGCTGAGCATCCCTGTCAAAACCCGCCACAACGAAGTCGCGCCCAACCAATTCGAACTCGCCCCCATCTACGAAGAGTGTAACCTCGCCGTCGACCATAACCTCCTGCTGATGTCCGTCATGAAAGAAGTCGGCGAACGCCATCACTTCAAAGTCCTCCTGCACGAAAAACCCTTCAAAGGCATCAACGGATCGGGCAAACACAACAACTGGTCGCTGGGCACCGATACCGGCGTGAACCTCCTCGGACCGGGCAAGAACGCTACCGAAAACTTCCAATTCATCACCTTTGTCTCCAACGTCCTGATGGCCGTCTATAAGAACAACGCCCTCCTGAAGGCCAGCATCTCGTCCGCCACCAACGCACACCGCCTCGGAGCTAACGAAGCCCCCCCGGCCATTATCTCCGTCTTCATGGGAACGCAAATATCCGACCTCCTCGACGAACTCGAAAGCAATAGCGGTATCCACGACATCGAACTGGCCGGCAAGAAAGGCGCCCGCCTCTCGCTGAACTACATCCCCGAAATCCTGGTAGACAATACCGACCGCAACCGTACCTCGCCTTTTGCCTTCACCGGCAACCGCTTCGAGTTCCGCGCCGTCGGCTCGTCGGCCAACTGCGCCGCCGCCATGCTGGCCCTCAATACAGCCGTCGCCGCCCAGCTCATCGACTTCAAAGAAGAAACCGACCGCCTCATCGCACAAGGAAAAAGCAAAGACGAAGCCCTCTTCGAAGTCGTCCGCAAAAACATCCGCGAATCGCGCCCCATCCGCTTCGACGGCAACGGATATTCTGACGAGTGGAAAGCCGACGCCGCCCAAAGAGGCTTAGACTGCGAAACGCGCGTCCCCGTCATCTACGACTCGTACGTCAGCCCCCAGAGCATCGACATCTTTACGAAAACCAACGTCCTCAGTCCCGTCGAACTCCACGCACGCAACGAAGTGAAGTGGGAACAGTACACCAAGAAGGTCCAGATCGAAGCACGCGTCCTGGGCGACCTGGCCATGAACCACATCATCCCCGTAGGTATCCGCTATAAAGGACTGTTGCTCGACAACGTCTATAAAACAAACGCCCTCTTCGACCCGGACAAAGCCCGCGAAGTGGCGGCTCAGGACAAAGAACTCATCGACGAAGTCACCCGGCACCTCAACATCATCAAGCAACAGGTAGACGAAATGGTCGAAGCTCGCAAAGAAGCCAACAAAATAGAAAACGAACGCGAAAAAGCCCTCGCCTATTGCGAAAAGATCGTCCCCTACTTAGACGTGATCCGCTACCATATCGACAAACTTGAATGGACCATCGACGACGAAATGTGGACCCTGCCCAAATACCGGGAATTATTATTCATCCGATAATATAATGTCTATGAAACAATCGTTGTACAATACAGCATACGAACACGACGCCTGCGGCGTGGGACTGCTGGTGAATATCCACGGGGATAAGTCCCACGATATTGTCGAGAAAGGTCTCCAGGTTCTGGAGAACATGCTCCACCGCGGAGCCGAAAGCGCCGACAACAAAACCGGCGACGGCGCAGGCATCCTGACGCAGATCCCCCACGAGTTCATCCTGCTCCAAGGTATCCCCGTCCCCGAAAAAGGCAAGTACGGAACAGGCCTGGTCTTCCTGCCCAAAGAACAAGAGCAGGCGGAAGCCTGTATGAACTTGCTCAAGGAAGCCCTTACGCAGGAGGGGCTGCGATTGCTCGCCACGCGCGATATCCCCGTTAACCGCGACATTCTGGGCGAAATATCGCGAGCCAACGAACCGGATATCCGCCAAATCTTCGTCGTCGAAGCAACGCCTTCCGCCGATATAGAAAGGAAACTCTACCTGGCTCGCAAGAAAGCGGAGAAAAAGGCGCTGAACGCTCCGCTGAAAGACAAACGCAGCTTCTATATCGTCAGTCTCTCCTCCCAGCGGATCATCTACAAGGGTATGTTGTCCTCCACCCAACTGAGGGAATACTTCCCCGATCTCAGCAATCCGTATTACACCAGCGGACTGGCGCTCGTACACTCCCGCTTCAGCACCAACACCTTCCCGACGTGGGATCTGGCGCAACCCTTCCGCCTGCTCGGACACAATGGCGAGATCAACACCATCCGGGGAAACCGCTACTGGCTCGAAGCACGCGAAAGCGTGCTCCGCCCGCCCGCCCTGGGAACGCCCGCCGACCTCTTCCCTATCCTGCAACCGGAAATGAGCGACAGCGCTTCGCTGGACAATGTGCTGGAATACCTCGTCATGTCGGGCATGAGCCTGCCGCACGCCCTGGCGATGCTGATTCCCGAAAGCTGGAACGACAAGAACCCCATTTCTCCGCAATTAAAAGCTTTCTATGAGTACCACAGCATCTTGATGGAGCCGTGGGACGGGCCGGCGACGCTCCTCTTTTCCGACGGACGCTATGCCGGCGGTATGCTCGACCGCAACGGGCTCCGGCCGGCGCGTTACCTTATCACGCATAATGACACGATGGTGATTGCTTCCGAAGCCGGCGTCCTCGCCTTCGAAGCTTCCCAAATAAAGGAAAAAGGACGCC
Source organism: Tannerellaceae bacterium (assembly GCA_031271045.1). Taxonomy (GTDB): domain Bacteria; phylum Bacteroidota; class Bacteroidia; order Bacteroidales; family Tannerellaceae; genus DFXE01. The sequence goes on along the minus strand of JAISWO010000041.1, from coordinate 28,972 downwards.
TCCAGCCGGGCAAGCTCCTGCTGATAGATACCCGGGATGGCAAAGTATATTACGACCGCGAGCTCAAAGAAGACTTAGCCTCCGCCTATCCGTACAGGGAATGGCTGGCGAAGAACCGCATCATCCTTTCCGACATCCACTCCGGGCGGACAGTGAAGCATACCGTCGATGCATATCCCCAACTCCGCAAGACGTTCGGCTATACCAAGGAGGATATCCAACGGATCATCGTCCCGATGGTCGCCGAAGGCAAAGAGCCGACCGGCTCCATGGGGAACGATACGCCACTGGCCGTACTCTCGGCCAAACCCCAGCGACTGTTCAGCTACTTCCGCCAACTGTTTGCTCAGGTAACCAATCCGCCCATCGACCCTATCCGCGAAGAGTTGGTGATGTCGCTCTACCTCTACATCGGCTGCCAGGAAGCGAATATGTTCGAACCTTCGCCGGACCAGTGCAAGATGGTGAGGCTGCAATGCCCCGTCATCACGAACGAAGACTTAGACATCCTGACCCACTTGGGATATAAGGGCTTTCGCACCATCACCATCCCGATGCTCTTCCCTGCCTCCGAAGGAACCGGCGGACTCGAACAAGCCATCGGCAACCTCTGCCGGCAGGCCGAACAGGCCGTGGACGATGGCTACAATTACATCATCCTGAGCGACCGGGGCGTGAATGTAGACCAGGCACCCATCCCTTCCCTGCTCGCCCTCTCGGCCATACACCATCACCTGATAGACAAACGCAAGCGTATGCAGACGGCCATCGTGATCGAAACGGCCGAGGCCTGCGAAGTGATGCACTTCGCCCTCCTTTTCGGATTCGGGGCCAGCGCCGTCAATCCGTATATGGCCTACGCTATCCTGGACGACCTGGTCAAGCAGCATGAAGTACAATTAGATTATCATACGGCCGAGAAAAACTATATCAAGGCCGTCAGCAAAGGACTCCTGAAAGTTATCTCCAAAATGGGAATCTCTACGCTGAGCAGCTACCGGGGCGCACAAATATTCGAAGCCGTAGGCATAGGAGAAGAACTGCTTAAACGTTATTTCCGAGGCATGCACGCTACCGTAGGAGGCATCGACCTGGACGACCTGGCCAACGACGTCCTCCTCCAGCACACCGAAGGATTTCATGCCGACGCAATACCCACGCTCGAACATCACGGTATTTACGCCTACCGCAAAGACGGGGAATACCATGCCTGGAATCCGGAAACTATCTCCAAATTACAAATAGCAACCCGATTAAGCGATTATACGAAGTTTAAAGAATACACCGACGTCGTAGACAACAAGACGACGCCCGTCTTTTTAAGAGATTTCCTCACCTACCGGAAGAATCCGGTCGACATCGCAGAGGTGGAGCCGGTCGAAAGCATCACGCACCGCTTCGTCACGGGAGCCATGTCATTCGGCTCCATCAGCAAGGAAGCCCACGAGGCTATGGCCATCGCCATGAACATACTGCATGGCAAAAGCAATACCGGCGAAGGCGGCGAAGATCCCGCACGCTTCCGCCCCGGCGAAGACGGACTGAACCGCCGGAGCGCCATCAAGCAAATTGCCTCCGGACGCTTCGGTGTAACAACCGAATACTTAGTCAACGCCGACGAACTCCAGATCAAGATAGCCCAAGGCGCCAAGCCCGGCGAAGGAGGACAACTGCCCGGCTTCAAGGTAGACAAGATCATCGCTGCTACGCGACACTCCATACCGGGTATCACGCTGATCTCGCCGCCGCCTCACCACGATATCTACTCTATCGAAGACCTCGCGCAGTTGATCTTCGACCTGAAGAACGTAAACCCGAACGCCCGCGTCAGCGTCAAGCTGGTAGCCGAGAGCGGAGTGGGCACCATCGCCGCCGGCGTAGCCAAAGCAAAGGCCGACTCCATCGTTATCAGCGGCTCCGAAGGCGGAACGGGAGCCAGCCCGGTCAGCTCCATCAAACATGCCGGCCTGTCGGGTGAACTGGGATTGGCCGAGACGCAGCAGACCTTAGTCATGAACAACCTGCGCGGGTTTGTCCGCCTGCAAACCGACGGACAATTGAAGACGGGCAAAGACATCATCATCTCCGCCCTCCTGGGAGCCGAAGAATACGGCTTCGCAACCAGCGCGTTGATCGTCCTGGGATGCGTGATGATGCGTAAATGCCATCTCAACACCTGTCCCGTGGGAGTCGCTACCCAGCATACGGAGCTGAGGCAACGCTTCAGCGGGAAGCATGAATATCTCCTGAACTACTTCCGCTTCCTGGCCGAAGAGGTTCGCGAACATCTGGCGGCGATGGGCTTCCGGAGCATCGCCGAGATTGTCGGGCGAAGCGACCTGCTTGTCTTGCGACCGGCAGGCGATCATCCCAAAGTCCGGAAAGTCGACTTCTCGCGCCTGCTTTACTTCCTCCGGACCGAGAACGCTCTCTCGTGGCAGAAAGAACAGGAGCACAAGATCGACCATGTGTTGGATAAAACATTGATCCGTAAAACCAGCCAGGCGCTGGAGCATAAACTTCCGATCGAAGTAAGTGTCAACATAGCGAATACAGACCGCGCCACAGGCGCCATGCTATCGGGCGAAGTAGCCCGCCGCTACGGCAATGAAGGCCTGCCCGGCAATACCATCCGCATACGGGCAAAAGGTTCGGCCGGGCAAAGCTTCGGCGCTTTCCTCGCTGCCGGCATCTCCCTGTACCTGGAAGGCGAGGCCAACGACTATTTAGGCAAGGGCCTCTCCGGAGGACGTATCATCGTCGTGCCCCCTGCGCAAAGCGCTTTCGCACCCGAAGACAATATCATCGCAGGCAATACGCTCCTCTACGGCGCCACTTCGGGCGAGGTCTACATCAACGGACGGGCCGGTGAACGCTTCTGCGTGCGCAATAGCGGAGCTACGGCCGTAGTCGAAGGCGTAGGTGATCATTGCTGCGAATACATGACGGGCGGGCGCACCGTCGTGCTGGGATCCACCGGGAAAAACTTCGCCGCCGGCATGAGCGGAGGCATCGCCTACGTCCTGAATGTGGACGAGACCTTCGATTATTTCTGCAACATGGAAATGGTCGAACTCTCGCTCGTGGAAGACTATGCCGACCGCATGGAGCTGCGCGAACTCATCTCGGCCCATCTGCAATACACCCGGAGCCCGCTGGCCCAACGCATACTGGCGAGCTGGGACGAATACATCGGACGCTTCATCAAAGTCACCCCCATCGAATACAAAAAGATATTGCAGGAGCAAAAGATGGAAGCCATCAACCGGAAAATTGCACAAATAGAGCACGATTATTAAACAGCAAAAGACTATGGGTAATCCAAAAGCATTTTTAACCATCAATCGCAAAGAAGCAGGCTACCGGCCTGTACTGGAACGCATCGAAGACTTCGGGGAAGTGGAACAGACCCTCAATACGGAAGACCGGATGCTGCAAGCCTCGCGCTGCATGGACTGCGGCGTCCCTTTCTGCCATTGGGCCTGCCCTCTGTCGAACAGTATGCCCGAATGGCAGGATGCGCTCTATAAAGGGAAATGGCAGGATGCCGCCGAACTGCTGGCGCGGACCAACAATTTCCCCGAGTTTACCGGAAGGGTATGCCCGGCCTTGTGTGAAAAGAGCTGCGTGCTGAATTTGCAGGGCGTCCCGGTGACGATCCGCGAGAATGAAGCCGCCATCGTTGAACGCGCCTTCCAGGAAGGGTATATCAAGCCCAATCCGCCGCATACGCGCACCGGCAAGAACGTCGCCGTTGTCGGCTCCGGGCCGGCCGGGCTGGCGACTGCCGATATGCTGAACCGTAAGGGGCATTGCGTCACTGTCTTCGAGAAAGACGAACTGCCGGGAGGGCTTCTCCGCCTGGGTATACCGGACTTTAAGCTGAATAAAAAGATCATCGACCGCCGGATACGCCTGCTCGAAGCCGAAGGCGTCGTATTCAAAAACAATGTAGACGTAGGGAAAGACCTCACAACGGACGACCTTCTCGGAGGCTTCGACGCCGTATGCCTCTCGACAGGCGCCGGCCAGCCGCGCGACCTCCCGATCGAAGGACGCGACCTGGAGGGCGTCTGCTTCGCCCTCGAATTGTTGCGGCAGCAGAACCGCCTTGTCCGGGGTGTGGATATTCCTGTAGAGGAACGGATCCGGATAGAAGGGAAACATGTGGTCGTCATTGGGGGAGGAGACACGGGCTCTGACTGTGTCGGCGCCTCCGTACGCCGGAAAGCGGCCTCTGTCACGCAGATCGAGATCCTGCCCATGCCGCCGAAGGACGTCAACCCCAATACGCCCTGGCCGCTATATCCGAACATCCTGAAGACCTCCAGCTCGCATCGCGAAGGATGCACCCGCCGCTGGTCGCTTGCTACCAAACGCTTTCTGGGTGACGCCGACGGACGGCTGACCGGCGTGGAAGTAACCGATACGCAAACTGGGGCGGTCGAACGCCTCCCGGCCGATTGGGTCTTCCTCTCGATGGGGTTTGTCCATCCCGTGCACGAGGGATTACTGGACGCCCTGGGAGTAACCTACGACGCGCGCGGCAACGTAGCCGCGACCACCGCCTCGAAGACTTCGGTAGACAAGGTATTTGTCGCCGGCGACGCCTATTCGGGCGCCAGCTTAGTCGTTCGCGCCATCGACTCCGGTCGTCGCGCTGCCCAGGCCATCCATACCTATCTCAAAAACTCTTGAAACTCTCTCAGACAGGGTCACACCCGGTGTGAAACCCTTCAATAAGATATTTCGGGGCGTCTCACCTTATGGTTTGACGCCCCGAATGTAAAAATGCAGGAGAATGTTTCAAAAGCGCTCAGGTATTCCTGTTTCCATCATAAAAAGTTAGAGAGTGAAGGCTATCCGGAACTTCAGGCCAATAGCTATCAGCGATGTGCTGCCGGCGAAGGGAGACGAGGGAGCCTGGCGGGAGACGAGTACGCTATTCAGGGCGAAGTCGTCGGGAGTGGTTGCGTTGGGCCGGAAGTGATCCCGGTTGCGGTCTTTCACGGCGTCGTTCAGTCCGTAGTCTGCGTACAGGGCGGTATAGAGCGCCCACGATGGGGCGAGCCGCCAACGGATTCCCGTCTCGACCGAGGCGGTGTAGACCGTTTGCAGCGTGAGTTTATCCTCCGTACGGCGGTTGGTGAAATCGCCCAGGCCCATGAAGGAGGGCAATGTGATGGCGACGTCGTATGTGGGATAATAGGCTTCATTATGCAAGGTGGCGGCGCTCGCTTCATAGCGGGCGCTGACGGGGATATTCAGCCCGACGCCGGCCTGCACGTACAGCGGATGCCTCCCTCCGCCCCGGTATTGCAACGTCAGGGGGATACGGAGGAAAAGAGCTTGTTGCCGCTCGTTGTAGCCGGTGAAGGAGGTCCTCAGTTCGTACGAATCGCCGTATTCGTCGGCGAAATTAGCGATTGTGTTTCCGATGCCGGCGGCCGATGCGTTGTACAGCGACAAGCTCACGCCTGAGCCGACGCCGAAGCTTCGACTCAGGAAACGGATATAGCCCACGCCGGCTTCACCGCCGAAGCCTTGCGTGCGATCGCCTTGCGAAAGGCTGTAACCAAGCGTAGACAAGCCTCCTCCGGCATGGAAGGATACTTCATTTTTCTGTCCATATACGGATGCGGTACAGAAAAAACATAGGGTGAGAAAGCTGAGAAATATAGTTTTCATCTTCTGTCTTATTATTTATTTCACAATTACTTTTGTTGCAAGCCGGTTCATGCGGATGATGTATACGCCGGCCTTTTCGAGCCGTAGCGGTGTGGGGCCGTAGCTTGCGCGCTGTTGCAGGAGAAGCGTTCCCCGGCTGTCGTATACGTAGATCATGTCGCTGCCGGTCGCTTGGCTGCCGGAGTCGTCGTTGAGCGACAGGTAGAACGGTTGTCCTGCTTCTATGGGATTGGGATAGACGCTCAGTGTAGCGGATGCGGATGTGGGCGCGGCGGACGGGACGACGTAATCCGTCGAGCGGATGATCCCTTCGAGTGTTTCTATCTCGAAGCGGTACGTATCGCCTGCTGTGAATGGTTTTTCGTCGTTGCTGTAGAAGAGCTTTTCGCCGATCGGTTCATTGTTGCGATACCAACGACATGACGAGGGATTGTAGGCCTCTTCCGTCAGTTTGCGATAGTGCAGGATGAACAGGGTGTTCCATTTGACAGCCACATAGGATTGGAAGGCGAGGTGTTGTTCGATCTTCAGGGTATAACTCTTCATATGCTCGCCGTTCGGCAGGATGACCAGGAAGGTGACCGTCTGCGTGCCGGCGCGGCTCATGTTGACAGGTATAACGAAGGCTTCGTTGCCGCTTTGTTCGATGCCATTGTAGCGTATTCTCGTGTTGTTGCCGGGAGGGGCGATCGTGACGATGCTGGTTTGTGAGGCGGGATCGTTTACGACGTAGAGCTTGTCGCTTGTTTCGGTTGCGTTGTCGACGTTTACGATCACTTCCAGTTTGATCAGGGTAATTTCGCGCGATACTTCGATGGCGTCTTCGTAGTTGCCGTTGGGTTCGACGTAGGCAGTGACGGTGATTGTTCCGGGAGCTTTCGGCGTCAGGACGGCACCTTCAAGGGTTGCCTTGTTGTCGTCGCCGGGAGCCAGGCGGAAGCGAACGGGCAGTTCGGGCGCCTTGCCCGGCGTCGTTGCCGTAGCGACGAGTGTGTAGGCGCTGTTACCGTCGGTAAACAAGGTGTCCGGAGGGGTGAACTCGATTGTCTGCGGCGAGGGGGCGATGGTGAATTTCACTTTCGGGACGAGGTGGAGGCTGTAGCGTCCGCTTGTTTCCGACAGATTATTTTGCAGGATATTATACTGTCCTGCGTTTTCGCCCGGTTCGCGGCCGAGGGAGCCTGTGAGCAGGCGGTTGTCGTCGTTGTTTTGCCATCCGCTTGCGGTGTAGATCAATCCGGCGGGGTCGTCGTCGCCGTAGACTTTACTCTGGTTGTTGGCGGGGGTTATTGTCAGCGACAGGGTGGCGGTATCCGGGTTTTTCGGCTCGTCCGACTCGGACGGGTCGTTCGAGTCATCCGAGTCATCTGATTCTTCCGAACCTTCCGACTCTTCCGGTTCGGAGGGTGCGTTCGGCTTTTCCTTCTCGGGTTCTTTGAAGTAGAAATAGACTTGGCCGGAGGCGTCGGCATATACGTCGTGGATGCCGTATACGCCCTTGGATGGGTCGGCAGTGTCGGCGTAGTCCTGTTGAGCGATACGGCCGGACGCGAAGGGCGCGTTAGGGGTGTAGCCGGTCAGGACGTTGAGGTAAACCGGGTGGTTGATGCCATCGGTTGGCTGGGATCCCAGCTCGTTGCTTCTGTGTACGCTACCTCCGGTGATGGTGATGTTGGTTGCCGCCAGGTTGGCGTATCCGCCGCCGATAGCGGCTACTGTTTCCGGTTCCGAGCTTTGTCCGGCGATTGCCGTGACGGTACCTCCGCTGATGTTGATTTCTCCGGAGACAAGGATGTCCGTGCCTGTGCCGGCAAAATAGCTACCGGTACCTATGCCTGCGCCGGCAAGAGGTTGTGATCCATCGCCGGCGCCAATGGCTGTTACCCGTCCGCCGGTGATATTGATAGAACCGGCATGGAGGTAGTATGTTTCCCCCTCTTTGTGTGCTAATCCCCAATCGGCAAAAATGTCTATATATGATCCATTGCCATGGCCATCGTTATAGTCTAAGGGCATGCCGCCTCCTGTACCGATGCCTGCGCCTGCGAAGACTATGCCGTCGTCTGCTGTGTAGAGCTGGCTGATAGCCTCTACATCACCACCGGTGATGGTGATGTTGGCCGGCATCGCATAAATACCGCCGATGCCGGCACCGCCCTGGCTGACGGCTTTCACGTATCCGCCGTTGATGGTGATCGCGCTACCTTCAACCGGCATGCCGCCGATGCCGGCGCCCATCCGGGAGCCATTGGCTGTCACCCGTCCGCTGTTGATGGTGATGGAGCCGTAGGAGTCGCTTCCGTATCCGTCGCCTCCTCCTATGGCCGTCACCATCTTCCCGGAGGCGTTAACCGTTAGTGAGGCGTTTGAGGCGGCTTCTTCAATCGTCAGCGCGGCGCCTTCGGGAACGTTTATGCCGGAACTCGAACCGTTGTCCAATATATTCTCTCCTTCCAGCTTCAGCAGAACAGTGCCGGGATCTGCGAACGTAAATGCAGGGTCAAACCCATAATAGTTTTCTTCATCTGTGCCGCGGATATTGATCGAAGGGGTCCTGCTATTTACTTTTGTATGGACATTCTTCAGGGTGATTTCGCAATCGCCGTACAATTTTATATATTCACGCACAGGCAGGTCGGGGTTGTTGCGGTCTTCGCGCATGGAGATGGTGTATGAGCCGGAATGGACGCAGAGGAAGGGGCCATCCCGCTTAACATTCGCGGGATCATTGACGTCCTGCTGCGTACTGGTTATGACAAGGCCGGGCTGTTCCATTGTTTGTATGTTGTCCGATCCGGTTGTACCTGCTGCTTCCGCATGTGCGGCCTCCCGCTTGTAGGTTGCGACGTAGTTTTGGTTGTTGCCGGATGTGATCCATATAGCATCCAGGTCGGCGTGCTCTGTTTCGGGAAGGTAGAGATAGAGCTTGCCCTGGTCGTCGGTTTGTATGCCGGTCGGGAGAAAGTGTGCGTTATCATAATAGGAGTCCCCTCTAACCCAAGTGATGTTTGCCTTCGTAATGGGTGTGTTGGGTGCGTTCGGTATGGTCAGGATATTCAGGTAAGCACGGGGGATGCCCTCGTAGTAGAAGGGGCTACCGAATGCTATATCCAGCACTTTGGAGTTGGTATAGGTAGAGAGGTGATTACTTAGTTTCACGTTTCCCCCGCTGATGCCGACATGCAGGGCGTCGATGGCCGGCAGATTGTCTTTGCCGGAAGAGATGTTGATCATGCCGTTAATGATATGTACCGCACCCGTGCTGGAGGTTGGAGCGTCGATGCCTTTACCTTCCGCCCCGCCCCGGATGTTTACGAACCCCGTCATGGAGAACGTGTTCATACCATAGGATGGTTGGGGGATGTAGACGCCGGCTCCGGTACCGTTGCCCAGGATCGTTACCGGGTCGTTTGCGGTAAAGAACAGGCTATTCCTTGTTTCGATGCCGGGGCTGTTGAGGCCGCCTTTGAGCGTGGTGGCGCCCTCTGCGGTGATATTTAAGCTATAAGACCACGGGTCGACATAAAGGGCAGGACGGTATTTGTCCGACCAGGTTGCGTCGATGTTTACGTCCTTGAGCAGGATGTGGACATTGTTTAGCCCGGAGTTGGTACTGAAGTTTTCTTTTGTCGCGCCGGAGGAGCCTTCGCGCATGGAGAGGATGTAGTTTCCTGACTCTTGGAAGACGAGCGTGGCGCCATGCCATATCGGCAGCGTCCCTCCTGCGGGGGCGGCGCCGCTGGGGGCTGGTTCATTGTTGAGGGTGCAGACGAGCGTGGGTTGGATGACATGGAGGCGCAGTGGGAAACGAAGGTTGCCGTCCACGACGACGGTGGCTGTGTATGTCCCTTCTTTAAGATCCGGTTGCGGACGGATGGCGTCTTCATGGACTTCGAAGTGTTGATCCACATCCCTTCCTTCCAATGTGATCCCAATGGAGGGCTGAGGATCCGGCACGCCCTGGTAGGCAGCCGTTATCTTGAGTTGAGACCCCTCGGCAACGTAAGGGTTCCGGGCGTAAATATCGAAGCCGCTTGCAAGGTCTCCATCATATTCGCCCTCAAAAGACAGGATCGCATCGTAGAGTGGGAGGCTGATCAAGTCGCCGGCCGGGTTTGTCGGTGCATAATTTCCGTTATTCGACCCGTTATACGAGCCGATTACGGTTGCGACGCCGTCGATGATGAAGGTGTCGCCCGTACCGGAGATGTCGGCGCTGGTATTGTTGCTATACAGGAGCAGGGCGCCGGGTTTGTCGGCGTGTTTTTTCCGGAGACGCAGCGTTCCATTATCTATGAAGATAGTCGGGGTTCCGGGCGTGCCGGTTTCCATGCGGTTTTCGCCTTCAAGGATCAGGTTGAGCTTTGAGCCGTTTCCGATAGCGATGGCGCCGGAGGCGGTGTTGAGCGTTACGTTCTGAAGGAGAAGCGTCACATTGCCTGTAATCGCGATGTGTAGATTTCCGTTTTCGTTAGAGCCGCTCATGGTTGCGTTGGCTCCGTCCAAGAGGGTGTAGGTGTTACCGCTAAACGTCCAGCCATCGCCGGATGCGGGAGGGTTAGCGTCGTTCAGATCAATATGCGCGCCGCTGCTCTGCGCCGATACACGGAACAGGCTCATAGCCGCCATAAGGATGAAGAGTGCGAGGGTGCATATATGCCGCCCTTGCCGTGGTTGAGTAGAGTTTTTTTGTTTCATAGGTATTTTAGATATATTAGTCCTCGGTCTGTCTGTTTACAGATTCTGACGCCAAAAATTTTCCGGCGAGAGAAATTCATACAATAAACAGCGCAAAGATAAGAAATACTTCAAATATCAAACGATAAAGGGGGAAAAATTATGCAAATTGTCCGGCTCAGGGGTTACGAACGGAGGAGAAGAACAGAAACCGCTGGCAAAGAGGTAAGAAGTGGAGAGCTATTCTGTTGGCAATGATCTTTATCTACTCGGTTTGTTTGGACGGCGTTTCTTTTCCTTCGCCACGCTATCGCCGGCAGAGGGTCAAAAATTGTCGGGGAACCAGGAACAACAGTGCCTGATCGGCCGACAATTGTCGGGAAGGCAGGAACAACAGTGCTTGACCGGCTGACAATTGTCGGGGAGTCGGGAACAACAGTGCTTAGTCGGCCGACAATTGCGTGCGAACCATAAGGATGCTGCTTAGTCGGCTGACAATTGTCGGGGAGTCGGGAACAACAGTGCTTGGTCTGCTGACAATTGTTGGGGAACCAGGGAGGATAGTGCTTGGTTCCACGCAATTGTCGGCGAACCAGGGAGGATGCTGCTTAGTCGGCTGACAATTGTTGGCGAACCAGGGAGGATAGTGCCCGGTTCCACACAGTTGTTGGCGAACCAGGGAGGATGCTGCCTGGTTCGCCGACAGTTTTTGGCCCTCTTCCCGCACTGAGAGAGAGGTCGACGACGGGAATGGGGGCTCGTAAGGGAAGACAGGAATGTTAGTCTTTGTTAAATCAGGCGGTCGTAATCGGAAATCGTATATATTTACGGCATTAACGACTAAGAAAATGAAAAAAACCCTGCTCTTCATCATTCTTACTATCCTGTCCGCAGGCGTTTCCGTCCGGGCCAATAACGAGGGGAGATTGAGTACGATCTCCTACCTGTTCACCACCGCCGGCGGATTGTCGAGCGCCAAAGTAACCTGTATCATACAGGAAGATAGGGGTTTCTTCTGGATAGGAACCGAAGACGGCCTCAATAAATTTGACGGCTACGATTTCACGATCTACAAAAAACAGTACGCCGACAGCCTGTCGCTCGCCAGCAACCATATCACCGCCATGTACCAGGACTCGCGCCGGCAACTGTGGATCGCTACGATGGAAGGACTGCAATACTACGAACCGACGTACGACGGCTTTGTCGGCGTTTCACTCAACCAGCCGGACGAAGTCCTCCGCCGGAACCCCTGTACCGCCATGATGGAAGACCGTAGCGGCAACCTCTGGTTTGCTTCTTACGGCATTGGCGTGGTACGTTATTCGCCCGCTACGGGCGAAAGCCACCTGTTCACCCCCTCCGGCAGCCCCGGTCGGACGAGCCTCGGCAGCGCCTATATCCGCACCCTGGCCGAAGACAGCGAAGGACGCATCTGGATGGGATCGCACGACAACGGCATCTCCATCTACGACCCCGCGGCCGGCGCTTTCGTCGCCGTTCCCTCGCCCGGCTCTGCCTCCGGCTTGCCCGGCAGCGCCATCCTCGACCTGCGTCGGCTCCGCAACGGGAATATGCTGATCGCCACCTCCGGAGCCGGCCTCCTCGTCTATGACGCCGCCCGCCGGCGTACGGAAGCCTATCCCGAGCTCTTCCGCCCGCCCCATGCGCACCGGATCACCTGCACTGCCGAAAACAGCAAGGGCGACATACTGGTCGGGACTGGCAACAACGGCATCTTCGTCTTCGACCCCCAGGCGCGCACCCTCAGGCGCCACCCCATCCTGGAAGAATTTTCCGACAGGCTCGACAACGCCCCTGTGAGCAGCCTCTACATCGGCTTGCACGATTACATCTGGGCAGGAATGAAATACCAGGGCGTCTTCGTGGCCGGCAACGAAAACAGCGGCTTCCGTACGTTCAAGAAAATCCCCAGCGACCCCAACTCGCTGAGCAACGACTACGTCGCCTCGATCGCCACCGACCGCCAAGGCGACATCTGGATCGCCACCGACGGCGGAGGCTTGAACCGCTACGAAACCGCCGCGCAACGCTTTACGTGCTACGCCTACCAGGCCGGCAACCCCCGCAGCCTGAGCGATAACGCCGTGCTCAGCGTCTTTTGCGACGACCAAGGGAGGATATGGACCGGCGCCTCTGCCGGCATCCTCAGCCTCTTCGACCGCCGGACCGGCTCCTTCACGCATTACCGCCCCGGACGGGCGCCCTCCAACCCCCTCCGCTCCGACCCCCTCAAAACCATCGCGCAAGACCGGCAAGGCTTCCTCTGGCTCGGCACTCAGGGCGGCGGACTGATCTGCTTCAAGCCCGACGATCAAACCTTCCGCACCTGGCGCAGCAGCAACACCCCCGGATTGCCCGACGATTACGTCAACGTCCTGCTGGCCGACAGCCTGAACCGCCTCTGGATCGGAACCAACTCCGGCCTCAGTTGCCGGCTCCCCGACACCGGCGCCTTCACCGCCTACGCCAAAGCCGACGGCCTCAGCAGCGAAGCCATCTACTCCCTCGGACAGTCGCCCGACGGCGCCATCTGGGCCGGGACGGCCAACGGCCTGCACCGCTACGACCCCGCCCGCAACGCTTTCGAACAAGTCTACCCCCGCTCCCTGCGCGAAACGGCCGTGATCAACGGCATCGTCCCCGACGGCCAACAACTCTGGCTCTCCACCAACCGCGGCTTAGTCTGCTACACCATCCCCGACGGCGACGTGAAAACCTACTCCCAAAGCAATAGCGGCGTCGGCAGCGACGAATTTCTCCAGGGCGCCTGCCACAAAAGCCCCGGCGGCGAGATCTTCTTCGGCGGCGCTACCGGCCTCACGACGTTCTATCCCTCGGACATACAAGACAGTGTGACCATCCAGAAAGTTTACATCACCCAACTGAGCCTCTCCAACAAACCCGTACCGATCAACAAGGAAATAAACGGACGCATCGTCCTGGCGCGCAATATCGGCGAAAGCCCCAAAATCGTCCTGCGGTATAGCGACAAGACCTTCACCCTGGGCTTCGTCGCCATCGGCTCGTTCAAACCCTATTCCACCGTCTTCGCCTGCAAGCTCGAAGGCTTCGACCGGGATTGGATCCTCCACGACTATGCCCACCGGAACGTCACCTATACCAACCTCAACCCCGGCACCTACGTCTTTCGCGTCAAAGCCAGCACCGACCCCGAAGTATGGGGCGACGAAGATACCACGCTGATCATCGAAGTCGAACCGCCTCTGTGGAACACCTGGTGGGCCAAAGTCCTGTACGTACTGTCGGCCCTTGCAATCGCCGGCATCGTCCTGCGCTTCTTCCTCATCCGTCTCCACGAGAAAAACGAATTGCGCATCGAACGCATGAAGGGAAAACAACAGGAAGAACTTAACCGCGTCCGGACAAACTTCTTCACCAACATCAGCCACGAGTTCCGCACCCCGCTCACCCTCATCATCGGCCCCCTGCAACGACTCATCGGCGAAGATAAGAACGAAGAACGACGAAAGGCCGGCCTCATGATCCTTCGCAATGCCGAACGCCTTCAGCACCTGATCAACCAGATCCTCGACCTGAACAAAATAGAAGAAGGGAAAATGAAACTGCACGTACAACCCATCGAACTCGTCTCCTTCGTCTCGCATGCCACCGGCATCTTTACCGAACTGATGAAGCAGAAGCAAATCTCCCTCACCTACGCCTGGCATCCCGATAGAATAAATATATGGTACGACTCCGATATGCTCGACAAATGCATGAATAACCTCCTCTATAACGCCTTTAAATTCACTCCCGAAGGAGGAAAAATACATATCGAAGTCCGCCAGCAGGACAATGGCGATGTCCTGCTGACGGTCGGCGATACGGGAATCGGCATGAACCGCGAAACCCGCGAACACCTCTTCGACCGCTTCTTCCAAGGCCCGCAAAACAATGGATACACCGGCACCGGAATCGGTATGCACCTCACCAAAACCATCATCGACCTGCACAAAGGTTCCATCACCGTTGACAGCGAGGAAGGAAAGGGCTCCCGCTTCTATATCGGCATACGCCCCGGCAACGAACACTTTACGGACGAAGAACTGGAAACAAAAGACCTGCCCTCCTCCCCCGCACCCAAGTCTCCCGCCAAGGGAAAAACAAGCCCGGACGGACAGCCTGTCCTGCTCCTGATCGAAGACAGTGGCGATATGCGCTCCTACATACGACAGGAATTGGCCGGAGATTACGTCATCGAAGAAGCCGCAGATGGGAAAACCGGGCTGGAGATGGCGCTCCGCCTGATGCCCGACCTGATCATCACCGACGTGATGATGCCCCAAATGAGCGGGACGGAACTTTGCCGCACCCTCAAGTCAACCCCGGAGACCAGCCATATCCCCATCATCATCCTCACCGCCCAGGACGAACCCGAACATCGCCTCGAAGGAGTCGAATCGGGAGCCGACAGCTTCATCACCAAACCCTTCAACACAAAATACCTCCAGGCCCGCATCGGGAAGCTGATCGAACTGCGCCGTAAAATGAAAGAACGCTTCAGCAAGTCTATCTATATGGACGCACAGGAAGTGACCCTCACCAGCATGGACGAACGCCTGCTGCAAAAAGCCATCGACTATGTGCGCACCCATATCGAAGACCCCACCCTGAGCGTAGAACAAATGAGCCGCGAGCTGGGCATGAGCCGCACGCACCTGCACCGCAAACTGAAAGCCCTGACAGGGCAAAGCCCGGTGGAGTTTATCAAAATGATACGTATGAAGCAAGCCGCCTATTTGCTGACGACGGGAAAGCTAAGTGTTTCGGAAGTGGGCTACCGGGTGGGCTACAGTACGCCCTCCTATTTCAGCAGCAGTTTTAATGCGCACTTCGGCATGTCGCCGACGGCTTATATGGAAAAAGCCGCCTCCATCCCGAGAACGCTCTCGTCTATCCGCCCGTCGTCGTAGACGAGCTGCCCGTTCACGAACGTCTTCCACACCCTGTGCCTGAAGGTCTGCCCCTCGAAAGGCGACCAGCCGCATTTATAAAGGATATTCTGCGCATCGACCGTCCACGGATCGTCGGGATCGACCAGTACCAGGTCAGCATAATAACCGGGCCGGATATAACCGCGCCGGTCGATGCGAAACAAGTCCGCCGGCAGGTGCGACATCTTTTCTACGACCTTCTCTACGGTAAATACCCCGCGAGCCGCCAGTTCGAGCATGGCAACCAGCGAATGTTGCACCAGCGGACCTCCGGAAGCCGCCCGGAGGCAACTGCCTTCCTTCTCGGCCGGAAGATGGGGAGCATGGTCGGTTGCCACAATGTCGATGAGGTTGCTGTTTACGGCCTCGCGCAGCGCCTGGCGGTCTGCAAGGGTCTTGACCGACGGGTTCCACTTGATGCGATTGCCCAACGCCGCATAATCGCGGTCGCTGAACCACAGATGATGCAGGCAGACTTCCGCCGTGACGCGCTTTTCGCTCAAGGCTTTTCTCCCGTCCAGCAAGCCGAGCTCGCGCGCTGTCGAAAGATGGAGGATATGCAACCGTGCGCCGGTACGTACGGCCAGCTCCACCGCCCCGGCCGACGAAGCGTAGCAAGCCTCTTCGCTGCGTATCAACGGATGGAAAGCGATGTCCAGGTCTTCCCCATACAAACGGGTATAATACTCTCTGTTGCGGCGGATGATATCCTCCTTTTCGGCATGAACGGCAATCAAGAGGTCGGTCTCGCCGAAGATACGTTCCAGGCTCTCTTTCCGGTCGACCAGCATATTGCCCGTCGAAGCGCCCAAGAACAGCTTCAATCCCGGCGTCCGCCGGGGATCTATTCGGCGGATCTCCTCCATATTGTCGTTTGTGGCTCCGAAGAAGAAGGCGTAATTGGCGGCGGACGTTTCGGCAGCCCGTTGCAGTTTCCATTCCAACTGCTCAAGGGAAGTTGTCTGGGGCAGGGTATTGGGCATATCCATAAAGGTAGTGATCCCTCCGGCGACGGCGGCCCGGCTTTCGGAGGCTATGTCGCCCTTGTGCGTAAGCCCCGGTTCGCGGAAGTGCACCTGGTCGTCAATCACTCCGGGCATCAGCCACCGTCCGCCGGCGTCAATCACCCTGTCGGCCCAGGGTAGGGGACAGCCGTCCGCTCTCACTGCCTCAATCTTGTCTCCTGCGATATACACCGCCCCCCGGACAGAATGTCCTTCGCTGATAATACAAGCGTTATGTATCAATGTTGTTTTCATGCTCCTGTGTATTTAGAGTGTGCGATATTACGAAAAAAAAGTCATACTTTTGCGCCGTAATCAGAAGTTAAAGAAAGATATGGAACTTATTCAATACATTATTGATTTCATCTTGCACATAGATGTTCACCTGGCGGAACTGATCTCTTCGTATGGCGTATGGGTGTATGCCATTTTGTTTGTCATCATCTTTTGCGAAACGGGCCTGGTCGTTACGCCCTTTCTGCCGGGCGATTCGCTGCTGTTCGTTGCCGGCGCCCTGGCCACCTTGCCTGCCAATGATATCAACGTCCACATGATCGTTCTGGCGCTGATCATTGCCGCCGTGCTGGGCGATGCTGTCAATTACACCATCGGCCGCTTCTTTGGCAAGAAGCTATTCCGCGATCCCCATTCGAGGATCTTCAAGCAAAGTTATCTGGACAAGACGCACAACTTCTTCGAGAAGTACGGGGGGAAGACCATCATCCTGGCCCGTTTCGTTCCCATCATCCGCACGTTTGCTCCTTTTGTTGCCGGGATGGGTCGCATGGGCTATCGCCGGTTTGCTTCTTTCAATGTAATAGGCGGCGTGGTATGGGTATCGCTGATCACCTATGCCGGATACTTTTTCGGCCGCCTGGAGTTTGTGAAGGAAAACCTGAAGATCCTGCTTCTCTCCATCATCTTCATCTCCCTGCTCCCTGCTATCATAGAGGTCGTACGCGAGAAGTACCGCCTGAGGAAATAAAAAAAAGACTCCGGTTATTCCGGAGTCTTTTCCTGTAGAAATAAAGAAGGCCCCGGTTTCCGGAGCCTTCTTTTATTTCTTGTTACGATTGCCATATCGGCTCAAGAACTTATCAACGCGTCCCGCGGTATCCACTAATTTGGATTTGCCGGTGTAAAACGGATGAGATGTATTGGAGATTTCCACCTTTACCAACGGATAAGTAACGCCATCAAGTTCGATGGTTTCCTTGGCGTTGACGGTAGAACGTGAGATGAAGACATCGTCATTGGACATGTCTTTGAAAACAACCGGGCGGTAGTTGTTAGGATGAATACCTTCTTTCATTGCTTTATATTGTTTTTAATTTATACTCTGTTAATCCGTTCAGGAAAATCAATTGGGTGGCAAAGGTATGGAATATACCTGAACTGGCAAAAACAATTTTGTTTTTCAGCAATACGGCAAGTGATTTTTTGAATAGCAGAGGTAAGCGTTGAGGAAATAAGCCGATGTTTCAGGTTCATTAGCGTCGTTTTTTGATGGAGGCGGATGCTCAGAAGAGAAGAAAGTGTGCAGTTTCCGGCAGGAGGTAGTTTGATTTATGGAATGTTTGATTACTTTTGCAGCCCAACATTAGAAGGAAGATTAGAATCTTAATAAACAATTATGAGTTTGAAAATTATTGTTTTAGCAAAACAGGTACCGGATACGCGCAATGTGGGGAAGGATGCGATGAAAGCTGATGGAACAGTCAATCGCGCCGCACTTCCCGCCATCTTCAATCCGGAAGACCTCAATGCGTTGGAGCAGGCATTACGCCTGAAAGACGCGCATCCCGGGACGACGGTTACGCTGTTGACTATGGGGCCCGGCCGCGCCGCCGAAATCATCCGCGAAGGTTTATACCGCGGAGCTGACGGCGGTTATTTATTAACAGACCGGGCCTTTGCCGGCGCCGACACCTTGGCCACCTCGTATGCACTGTCAATGGCAATCCGGAAAATAGCCGCATACGACCTGATTATCTGCGGACGCCAGGCCATCGACGGCGATACGGCGCAGGTAGGACCGCAGGTGGCGGAAAAACTCGGCCTTAGTCAGATAACCTATACCGAAGCCGTCCTGAAAGTAGAGAATGGCACGATAACAGCTAAACGCCGGCTGGAACGCGGAGTAGAAATCGTAGAAACCAAGCTGCCCACCCTTATCACCGTAAACGGCAGCGCCCCGGATTGCCGCCCTCGCAACGCCCGGTACGTCCAGAAATATAAACATGCGAAAACCGTTACCGAAAAGCAGGAAGCCGACGCCGATTATACGCACCTGTTCAGCCATCGCCCCTACCTGAATCTGCAGGAATGGAGCGTAGCCGACGTAAAAGCCGATGTGGTGCAATGCGGACTCTCCGGATCTCCCACAAAGGTCAAAAAGATAGAAAACATCGTCTTCCATGCCAAGGAAAGCAAAACAATGGCGCCCACCGATAACGCTATCGACGAATTAATGAAGGAATTAATCACGAATCATACGATTGGATAAGATGAATAATATATATGTATACTGTGAAATAGAAGACGGCATCGTAGCGGACGTCAGTCTCGAACTGCTTACGAAAGGGCGATCGCTGGCCGCTACCCTGGGATGCAAGCTGGAAGCCGTGGCCATCGGACATTCGTTGGACAAAATCGACGAACAGATATTCCCCTACGGAGCGGATGTGCTGCACGTATTTGACGACGCACGCCTGAGCCCCTACACCTCCTTGCCGCATACGGTCATATTGGTGAAACTCTTTGGCCAGGAGAAACCCCAGATCGCCCTGATGGGCGCCACCAGCATCGGGCGCGATTTAGGCCCCCGCGTATCTTCCGCCCTGGGCAGCGGCTTGACGGCCGACTGTACTTCGCTCGAAATAGGCGATCACGAAGAGAAGAAAGAAAACAAAGTCTATAAAAACCTGCTCTATCAAATCCGCCCCGCCTTCGGAGGAAATATCGTAGCCACGATCATCAACCCCGAATGTAGGCCGCAGATGGCAACCGTTCGCGAAGGAGTGATGAAGAAAGAAGTACTGAACCCTTCGGCTAAGGGCGAAGTAAAAATACACAACGTAAGCCGGTATGTAAGCGATAGCGACTTTGCCGTAAGCGTCATAGAACGCCGGATGGAGAAAAGCAAGACGAACATCAAAGGATCGCCCATCATCGTGGCCGGCGGTTACGGAGTCGGATCGAAAGAGAACTTCCAACTGCTCTACGAGCTGGCAGCCGTCATCGGCGGCGAAGTAGGCGCTTCACGCGCTGCCGTTGACGCCGGATTTGTAGAACACGAACGCCAGATCGGACAAACCGGCGTGACCGTACGCCCGAAACTCTATATCGCCTGCGGCATCTCCGGACAAATCCAACATGTCGCCGGGATGCAGGAAAGTTCCATCATCATTTCCGTAAATAACGATCCGAATGCCCCCATCAACGCCATTGCCGATTACGTCATAACCGGCAGCGTAGAAGAAACTCTCCCCAAAATGATCAAGTATTATAAGAACAATACGAAATAAATTATGGCAAATTACTTTATAGATACGCAGATATACAAACACCATCTGCATCACCCGCTGATGAAGCGGATCGTTGAACTGAAAGAACGCAACTATGCCGATAAGGATGTATTCGATTATGCACCCATTGATTTTGAAGATGCGATGGACAGCTACGAAAAAGTGCTGGAAATCGTAGGTGAAATATGTGCCGAGATCATCGCCCCCAATGCCGAAGGAGTCGACCACGAAGGGCCGACCGTCTCCAACGGGCGCGTCGCCTACGCTTCGGGGACGCAGCAGAACCTGGACGCCGTCCGCAAAGCCGGCCTGATGGGGATTGCAATGCCTCGCCGCTATGGAGGACTCAATTTCCCGATCGTTCCTTACATCATGGCCGCCGATATGGTATCGCGCGCCGATGCCAGTTTCGAAAACCTCTGGGGATTGCAGGACTGCGCGGAAACGCTCTATGAGTTCGGCAACGAAGATCAGCGCCAACGCTATATACCCCGCGTATGCGCCGGCGAAACGATGTCGATGGACCTCACCGAACCGGATGCCGGCTCCGACCTGCAATCCGTCATGCTCAAAGCAACTTACAGCGAGACGGACGGTTGCTGGTACCTCAACGGCGTAAAACGTTTCATCACCAACGGAGACGCCGACATCCACCTCGTCCTGGCACGTTCGGAAGAAGGAACCCGCGATGCCCGGGGACTTTCGATGTTTATCTACGACAAACGCAATGGTGGCGTAAACGTGCGCCGCATCGAAAACAAAATGGGTATCAAAGGCTCGCCGACCTGCGAACTGGTGTATAAAAATGCCAAAGCCGAACTTTGCGGCGACCGCAAACTGGGACTTATCAAATATGTAATGGCGCTGATGAACGGCGCCCGCCTGGGAATCATGGCGCAAGCCGTAGGCCTGAGCGAAGCGGCTTATCGCGAAGGCTATGCCTATGCGCAGGAAAGGAAGCAGTTCGGCAAAGCCATCATCGAATTTCCGGCGGTGTACGAGATGTTAGCCCTGATGCGTGCCAAAGCCGACGCCTCGCGTGCCATGCTCTATGAAACCGCCCGTTTCGTAGATATATACAAGGCCTTGGAAGACATCTCCAAAGAACGCAAGCTCACGCCGGAAGAACGCCAGGAGATGAAGAAATACAGCCGTATAGCCGACGCCTATACCCCGATGGGAAAAGGCATGACGACCGAATATGCCAACCAGAATGCTTTCGACGCCATCCAGATACACGGAGGATCCGGCTTCGTGAAGGACTATACCTGCGAACGCCTCTATCGCGACGCCCGTATCACCAACATATACGAAGGAACGACCCAGTTGCAGGTAGTCGCTGCCATCCGCCACGTCACCACCGGTACCTACCTGGCACAGATACGCGAATACGAGGCGATGGATTATAAACCCGAACTGGAAGACCTGAAGCAGAAATTAACCGGTATGACGGCGCTGTACGAAACCATTGTCTCGACGGTTACGGAAACCAAGGACAATGAATACATCGACTTCCATGCGCGCCGTATGGTAGAAGCGGCAGCCCATTGTATCCTGGGTTATTTGCTTTTGCAGGATGCCGGCAAGGATATGAGTTATCGGCGGTCGGCCGAAGTCTATGTAGGCTACGGACAGGCCGAAGTAAACAAGATACATTCGTATATCACCCATTTCGACCGCGAAGACTTGGCATACTTCAAAGCTGAGTAAATAAAAAATGGAGGCCGTTAGATTCACATCCTGCGGCCTCCTTCACTAACCCTTAACTTTAACCAATGAAAAAACTAAACAGTAAATCTAATCATGTTATGGAAGCCATTACAGCTTCCTGTTTTGGCTCTTCTGTAATTTTGGTTTATCTATATAACAGGGCCGGATCCAAATTGTTCGCGCCCTTAACAGAGTTTAACCTCTCCGTAGCTTCTGCCATGCGATTACTCCACGTATTTTGCCAGTTCGGCAGGCAGATAAAATGTCTCATTCTTGTCCACATACACAACGACAGAGCGTAAGCGGATCGTTTCCTCGCCTTTCTTGCCGGCGGTTACGATGTTGGTAAAAGGCTGGATGTTCAACTGTGTTTTCTTGCCTTTCACAACCAAAGAGGGGAAGCCGTCTTTGGGATCTGTTGCGGGGATGATCTCGTATTTCTGCCCTTTGAACACTTCCGTATGGCGGGCGAAATGCTGTCCGGTCAATTCGTCCAGCAGATCCCGGTTGAAACCGAAAAGAGCGCACAGATAGTCGTTCAGCTCGATATTGGTGTGCATGCCCAGGGGAAGATTTCCTTCCGGATGATAAGCAGCTAAGAACACTTCCTCGCCCGTATGACCGCCGGTAGTGAAACCGATGCACATTTTCGATGCAATCAGCAGAGACAGGAAGTCGGACAGCGATCCGTTGCTGTATAAAGACGTCTCGACGCCTTCGGAGGAGCGTTCGCCTTCCGGGATGGGGCTATTCTTGTAGCCTTTGCAGTTATAGAGCGTTTTCATCTCTGTGTCCGAGAGTTCGAAGCCGGCATATTCGCGGAAGATATGCTGTACTTCGGAGGCGGGCTGTTCGTTCAGCTTGGCGGCGAATCCTGCGGCTGTCAGTTTGAATTGCGAGAGGGCGTGAAAGAGCTGGTCTTTGGTCAGTTTGTCGTAGCCGGCGCAATGTCTGACGCCCAAGCTTATGCCGCTATTGCCATGATCGGGTGCGATGACGACGGCCGTCTCCCCGTTGCGGGCGGCGAATTCGAGAGCCACTCCGCAGGCGCGGTCAAAGGCCAGGAAGTCGGTTGCCATCGCTACCGGGTCGTTGGCGTGAGCCGCCCAGTCGATTTTACTCCCTTCGACCATCAGGAAGAAACCATTCTCGTTGGTCGAAAGCTTTTCGATCGCTATGCGGGTCATTTCCTCGATGGAAGGCTGTTCGGATGGGTTGCGGTCGAGATCGTAATCCATATCCTTTTGTCCGTACAACGCCCACATCTTTGGGTTGGGGTCGTTTCGCATGCCCGTCAGGTCGTCTTTGTAGATCGAATAGCCGTTGGCCTTCAGGTAGGCTTCGCTTTCTTTGGGCAGGAGGGAGGTTCCGCCGCCGATGACAACGCTCAGGTCGTTATGTGCCATTTGCGGGGCGATCCAGTCATACCTGCTGCGGATGTAGCTATGCGCCGAGCAGTCGGCCGGCGTGGCGTGGGGAAATTCGCAAGTGAAGACCAGGCCGGCGGCTTTACTGTGCAGTATTTTCCCGGCTTCCAGAACGGTTGCGAGCGGCTGGTAGGCGCGCGTTGAGTCGGTCGGGTAGATGTCGTTTGCGGGATCGCTTAGCGGATAGGTGGACACATATCCTGTGCGGCTTGGGTAGCCTGTCATATAACAGGAGGTGGTCGGCGCCGAGTCGCCTATCGGGGCATTGGACGAGTGCGTGCGCACGGTTCCGCAGAGATAGGGATCGATGTTCAGTTTCGGCATCTCAGGATGGTTGTACCATTGCAGCCAGCGCGCGATGGAAACCGTTGCCAGGGAAGTGCCGTCGGGGATCAGCAGGATGATGTTTCTGACCGGCTTTACGTCTTTTCTCTCTTTGCCGTTTACCGGCAGGATAACGATGGCCAGTAGAAGCAGGAAAGTCATTGTCTTTTTCATGTTGCTCATTTTGTTCCGTATTTATTTATATCAAATTAATTATTTCTTCGTTTGCTTGGGTTAGTTTTTCGATGCCGGCGTTGGTGACCAGGAAACTGTTTTCAATGCCGACGGCGCCTGTTCCCGGTATCACGAATTTGGGTTCGAGGGCAAACGCCATACCTGCCTGCAGGACGTCCCGCGAGCGGGGCGTCAGGACGGGCAGTTCGTTTATCTGTATTCCGATACCGTGGCCTACGAACCGGGCTTGCTGTCCTGTTCCCATGAAGTAGGGTAGGAGCCCTTCCCTTGCAGCTATGCCGGCGGCCAGGTGGTAGAGGTCGGCGCAGGGCGTGCCGGGGCGTGCGAGGCGTTCGGTTTCGCGTTGTATTTCGAGCGATGCCTGATGGGCGCGGTAGGCGGCGGTGGGGAGCTTGCCGATGGAGAAGGTACGCGTCATATCCGTCAGATAGGCCGTATAGTTGCCGGCCATATCGACCATCACCGACATGCCTTCGCGGAGCAGGTCGCCGTTTGCGCCGATGGGAGCGGAGGCGTCGATGCCGCGGCCACCGAGGGCGAAGTCGAAGGGCGAGGGCACCGCGGCATTGTCGCCTGCCAGCAGGCTGCCCTGGAAGATCTCCATATTGCTGCCGAAGGTGCGGAAGATGCCGATCGAGCCGTTGCGGCGCATCAGGTGTTCAATCTCGCATTGGAAGTCGAGGTCTGTCATGCCGGGGCGGTAGCAGTCGGGGACGCGGGCATATACCTCGTTGTGGCGCCGGGCGGAGAGGCGAAGCTGTTCGATCTCCCAAGGCGTTTTGATCATCCGCAGGGAGCGCAGGAGGGTGGTAGCGTTGGCCGTTTCCGCAGGGTTGAAGATGGCTTGCAACCGGACGTATTCATTGTAGCAGAGTTCGTCGGCTTCGAGCAGCAGTTTCTGCGGCATCCGGAGTCCGTTTTCAAGGAAGGCGTCTTTTATCTGTTCCGGCTTGCGTATGTAGGTGACTTGTTGGCCCGACAGTCCGGTGGGGCGTTTGACGAAGAACCACGGGTCGCCTTCGGCTGCGAGGTAGAAGTAACCGTTGTAGATCCTTCCTGTCAGATAATAAAGGTTTACGTCGATGGACAGCAGGCAACCGTCGGCGCCTGTTGTTTGCATGGCCTGTTGGAGGCGTTTCCATTTCCCGCTCAGGTCGGCGATGAATATATGATCTATCATTGATGTCTTTTGTTCGGTCATTCAGGCCTCAAAGGTAATTAAAGATTCGTAGACGCGCATTACTTCGCCGGCGATATGCTGTCCGGAGAAGCGCCGGACGTATTCCCGGCCTGCGGAGATCATCTTTGCGGCCTTTTCCGGATCATTCAGTACGGTCAGGATGTGCTGCGCCAGTTCGGTCTCGTTGGTTGGGTCGGCATAGAGAGAGTCCGGGCCGCCGGCTTCTTCCAGGCACGATCCGGTGGCGGCGACGACGGGGACGCCGCTCGCCAGTGCTTCGACGACGGGGATGCCGAAGCCTTCGAACAGCGAAGGATAGACGCATACGGTCGCCAACCGGTATACGGCCGGCAGGTCTTCAAAGCTCACGTCATGTAGCAGGTGCAGGCGATGTGCGACGCCGGCTCTGGCGGCATATTGCTCCACCTTGCGGGCGTAGGCGGTGTGACGTCCGACGGCCACCAGGTGGATATCGTCGGGGATATGCGCCAGCGCCCGGACGGCCAGGACCAGGTTTTTGCGTTCTTCGATCGTCCCAACGCTCAGCACAAAGCGCGACGGGAGGTGGTAGTGGGCGGCGACGGCCTGCCGTTTCTCCTCTCCGACTTCTTGGGCGAAGGCCGGGTGGCAGCCCTGGTAGACGACCGTTATTTTATCCTCCGGGATGCGGAAGAAGCGGACGATGTCGCGCTTGGTACATTCGCTCACGGCGATGATTCGTCCGGCATGGCGGCAGGCAGTTCTGAATTTGATGCGATAGATGATGCGGTCGATGGGTTTGTAGTACCGTGGGTAGCGCAGGAAGATCAGATCGTGTATTGTGACGACCGTCCGGACGTTGCTTCGCCGTGAAGAAATGATTCCGGCGGGCAGTTCGTTGCTCAGTCCGTGGTAGACGTCGACGCCCTGCTTCCGTATGTCGCGTTTGATGCCCGCGATGCGCCAGAGCCATGCGAAGAGACGGCACAGGCCGCGGGGGAAGACGAAGGCGACGTTTGGGCGCGAGTGGAGGATTTGCAGGCGGACGTTAGGCTTATCTTTGGGGGCGAAGAGAAGGTAGTGGTTGTCCGGCTCATGTTCAGACAGTATTTCGACGAGGTATCGGCTGTAATTTCCCAGCCCGGTATTGTTTTGTATAGCCCTTTTGGCATCGAATCCGACGATCATATTTCTTTCATTTCCTGATACGGTCGCAAAAGTATGGATAAATATTGGTATCCCAATGCAGACCGGACGGCGATGGGATTCCCCGTCAACTGGAATGTTTTTGTTGCGTATATTTGCGCCGCAATAATGCACGCAAAACTAAACAACAGACAAAAACATGAATAGTACATCTCCGCGCGTATCTTTAATCATATCGACGTATAACCGGCCCGACGCCCTTCGTTTGTGCCTTCAGAGTGTGGCAAGGCAGACTGTCCTGCCTAATGAAGTCATTATCGGCGACGATGGATCGAAGGAAGAGACTGTGCAGATGATTCGCTGCTTCCAGGAAGATTTTCCTGTGGAAATCACCCATGTGTGGCAGGAAGACAAAGGCTTCCGCCTGGCTATGTGCCGCAACAAATGTTTCGCCCGGTGCAGGTATGAATACATTATAGAGGTAGATGGCGACCTGATACTGCATCCGGATTTTGTGGCCGACCATCTTCGTTTCGCCCGCAAGGGGTGTTTCCTGAAAGGCGGACGGGTGAATCTCTCCGAGAAACGTACGCAATCGCTATGCGCCTCAGGCAAATTACCGAACATTCATTTCTTTAGCAAAGGGCTCCGGCGCCGGACGAATGCGTTTCGCTTGCTTGTCGTATGCCGCTACCTTCTGACGCGCTATAAGCCCAATAAGAGAACAGGCTTGGGATGCAATATGTCTTTCTGGCGCGAAGACATTGTACGCATCAATGGCTATGACGAATACTACGAAGGATGGGGCGCCGAGGATTCGGACTTTTCTTCCCGTTTGTTGAATAGCGGCGTCAGGCGCCTGTCTCTGAAATTTGCGGGACTCGTATTCCATTTATGGCATGATGACCTGTACATGTACAACAAAGAAAGGAATTACGAATACCTCAACGCCAATATCGTCCGGAAAACCATACGCTGCGAACGCGGGCTTGACCGATACATTTGACACCGTCAGTTCTTTCCTGTTAAGGTACGCCAACAGATTACGAAATACAGTCGGAGGAGGAAGAGGTGTTTCTCTATTCCGCGGTCGACTTCTTTGACGACGGCGATATTATCCCGCAGGCCGCGGATGCGGTCGGTGTGCGACAGGCCCGTTGTGTCGTAAACGACAAGGGGCTGGGGAAGGTGGACAAACGAACACTCGTCGTGGTAACATTGTTTGAAAAATTTCAGGTCGGCCGACATGCTGTGTGTTTCGTCGAATCCATAATAGCGCAGCACGTAGGTGCGGACGAAGGCGCTTTGGTGGCAGAAGTACATCCGGTGCTTGTTGCAGGGCGCTCCGGCGATGCGTTCATGCAGCGAGCCGTCGGGCCGTTCGACCAGGATGTTTCCGTACAGCACATCGGGGCGGTGCGATAGCAGGACTGAGGCCACTCGCCGGACAACGCTGTTGCCGGCAAAGACGTCGCCGCTATTGAGGAAGCAGCACCATTTGCCCGTTGCCATACCGAGGCCTTTGTTCATGGCGTGATAGATGCCGTTGTCTTTTTCCGATACCCAGGCTGCGATACGATCTTCGTATGTGCGGATGACGCTCACCGATTTGTCGGTCGAGGCGCCGTCGACGACGATGTATTCCATTTGTTCGTAATTCTGGTCAACGACGCTCCGGATGGTTTTTTCGAGCGCTCCGGCCTGATTGTAATTGACGGTAATGACGGTGACCAGGGGTGGTCTGCGTTGGTTCATAGCAATGTTTTATAGAGTCCGGATGTTTGTTCCACTGTTTTTTCCCAGGAGAAGAGTTCGAGGCGTGCGGCGCCTTTGTTCACCAGGTCTTTCCGCAGCGCCTGGTCCGAGAGGATCGTTTCGAGCGCTTCGCAGATGGATTCCGGCGACAGGGGGTCGAAGTAATATCCCGCCTCGGCGGCGACTTCGCGGAAGCATGGATTGCAGCTTAGCGCCACCGGCGTTCCGCAGCTCCAGGCCTCAAGGATGGGAATACCGAAGCCCTCGTCGACCGAGGGGAAGACGAAGGCTTGCGCTTTGGCATAGAGGTATGCCAGGACATTGTCGTCGGGGCGGAGGAAGAACAGGAGCTGTTTGCCGATCCCCAGCTCTTTCAGCAGCAGCCGTTCCCGGTGCGAGAAGGCGCGTTTGCCTGCGCAAACGAGATACAGGGCGGGATGTTTTTTCAACAAGCCGGTCGCCGCCCGGACGAATGTGTCGAAATTCTTATGTCCGTCCCTGTCGCCGACGTAGAGGAGGAAGCGTTCGGGAAGCGGTTGCGCCGGTTTCCGGGCCGATTGCAGATGCAGCGACGAACCGTGGTAGACGACCTCTATTTTCTCCGGCGCGATACCCCAAAGGGCGACAATATCTTTCTTCGTAGCTTCGGATACGGCGATGATGCGTCCGGCATGACGGGCGTAAAGCCATTTGTTTGCCCCTATGGATAGAGTCGGGTTTTGTTTTTCGACAATCATATCATGGATCGTGAAGACGGTGTTTCGGGCGCCGGGGAGGCCGTGGAGATCGGGAAGCAGGAAGTCGTACGCATTGGCCGGGTGAAAGATCGCATCCTGTCCGGCCGTCTTCAGTTTCCTTTGCAGCGCCCACCGGTTGAAGAGCGCAAAAGAGGCCGTCGGATCGGGGATAAACGATTTGCCGCCGGAGCGGTCGGAGAGCAGGTAGCGGTTTTTTACAAACCGTCCGGCAATCCGGGCGTCATGCCCTCTGCGGCGCATCCCTTTGAACAGTTCATAGTGGTAGCGCGAAATACCTCCCGCTTTCTGTTGCAGGAAAATCTGTGCATCGTATATTATTTTCATTGACGAATCCTATCTGTTAAGGCGCAAAATTAGATGAACCCCTTCAGTTTTCCAAGCGCGCGCGATAAAAATCAAGGCCGCCCCCATCCCGCTTACTACCGTACCGGAAGTACCATTGCCATCTTTGTAGCATAAACCCTTTCCAAGGATTTTGGAGAAGCATTTTCAAAATGAATTGCCTTTTCCAGAAAATATGTAGAAGCAGTTTCAAAGTGAATTTGCCTTTCCAGAAAATATGTAGAAGCAGTTTCAAAGTGAATTTGCCTTTCCAGAAAATATGTAGAAGCAGTTTCAAAGTG
>JAISWO010000005.1 GCA_031271045.1 Tannerellaceae bacterium | reverse complement strand
GGCTTGGTGACGTCGTGGAAGGCGCCCATCCAGTCTAATGCGCCACGCTGGGCGGTGGTGGAGCAGTTGGCGTACATCCAGTCCATTCCCTTCTCGGCGAAGAGGGGCATGAGGGATTGTGTAAGCTCTTCTACCGTCTCGTTGAAGGCTTCGGAGGGGTCGTGCCCATGCTCGCGCAAAGTCTCGTATTGCGCCAGCAAAAGGCCTTGAATGGCGCCCATCAGAGTGCCGCGCTCGCCGGTAAGGTCGGAATAGACTTCCTTCTTGAAGGTGGTCTCGAACAGATAGCCCGAACCGACGCCGATGCCGAGGGCTACGACGCGCTCCCAGGCCTTGCCCGTTGCGTCCTGGTAGATGGCGTAGCTG
This sequence comes from Tannerellaceae bacterium, assembly GCA_031271045.1. Lineage (GTDB taxonomy): Bacteria > Bacteroidota > Bacteroidia > Bacteroidales > Tannerellaceae > DFXE01. The sequence goes on along the minus strand of JAISWO010000005.1, from coordinate 6,181 downwards.
GAATTAAGTCCGCGCCCCTGAAGGAACATCCGGCGGAGGCTGGTGCCCGATCCCTTGGGCGCAACCAGGATCACATCGACACCGGCCGGCGGGATGATGTGTGTCCGTTCGTTGTAGGTGATGCCGAAGCCATGCGAGAAATAGAGCGCCTTGCCGGGCGTCAGGTATTTTTTGATGCGCGGCCATACTTCGATCTGGGCGGCGTCGGAGAGGAGGTACTGGATGATGGTTGCCTTTTCGCAGGCTTCTTCTATTTCAAACAGCGTCTCGCCCGGCGTCCAGCCGTCGGCTATTGCTTTCTCCCAGGTCTTACCGCCGCTGCGCTGGCCGACGATTACATTGAAACCATTGTCGCGCAGGTTGAGGCTTTGCCCCGGCCCCTGTACGCCGTAGCCGATGACGGCGATGCTTTCGTGCTTCAACACTTCTCTTGCCTTTTCTAAAGGAAATTCATCGCGGGTAACGACATTTTCGTTCACACCGCCAAAGTTTAATACTGCCATTGTTTTTTTATTATTTAATCGTGATTCATTGATTCTTTCGTCCTACCGCCAGGTGATGGCGGCGCGGCAGATGGCTTTCCCCTCGTGGCAGATGGCCATATTGTATTTGTCGGGGAGGGTTTCGTGGTGGTGAAAGTTCAGTTCCATGCCGTACCGGCCTTCTGCTATATATGCTATTTCAAAGCGTGCGATCTCTTTCCGTGTGAACATGTCGAGGTCGAACCTGTCCAGCAGATGTTCCATATAGCGGATGCTGTTCAGATGGCCGTTTATATCCAGGTCGCTGTACCGGACACGATAGCGTTCGCCGGGCGTAAGGTTCTCCACCGGGGAGATCTTGCCGGGTTTTTCGATCGGGCAGGGACGGTCTACGCGGTAGACATTGAGCGCTTCGGTATCGAGGGGCGTCGGGCGGCGCGTCTCCAGATGGATAGCCGCCCAGATGGAGCGAGCATAGCAAAAGGTTTCTCCATTGCCGGAAACAAGCTCGAAGCAACGGTTTGTAAACAATCCTGCCGCCCCTTCGATCCAAGTGTAGAGGCTGATCTCTTCCGAAAGCCCCGGATAGGCTTTCATCTCAATAGCTAAGCGCGAGAGCACCCAGGCCACGTCGCGCCCCTGCATATCCTTGTATCCGAAGCCGCGCGCCTCGGCATGAAGGGCCGCCGCATGAAGCATCTCCGCTCCAAGGACGGGGATGGTGATACGTCCCCGGAAATCGACCTGGTCCGAATCCGTGGTGAAATGAAATACGCCGGTCTTATCCATTCTTTTTTCTGTTGGTTATTTATTTCGTGTTTATTTTCTTCTCTATAGCGGAAAGCATATCGCTCAACGGCTCTACCTTGCTTTTGGTGATAGCGATGCGTCCGGAGCGGATAAACTGAAGGACGCCGATCGAGTGGCTCAGTTCTTCGAATAAGGCCTGCGTCTCGGCATAGTGTCCGCTCTTTTCGAGCACTAAGCAGTCTTCGTTCATTTCGAGCACCCGGGCATTGTATTTCCGGATCAGTTCTTCTACGCCTTTCATTTTCATAAAGAGCTCGGAGCTTACTTTATAGAGGGCTATTTCCTGGTGCACCAGGTCTTCGTCGGTATTATAGTAGGCTTTCAGGATGTCCACTCGCTTGTCAATCTGTTTGACGACTTTGTCGATCATGTCCCTTTCGGCGAAAGTCGTAATGGTAAACTTATGCACTCCCCGGATAGCCGAGGGCGATACGGAGAGGGTTTCGATGTTCAGTTGACGGCGTGTAAAGATAATCGTTATCTGGTTAAGCAGTCCTACGGTGTTCTCCGAAAATATGATGACGGTATATAATTGTTTTGTATTCATCTCTTTCTATTTACGAGTTTACTTCCTTTCTCTTTCCATGATGATATGCGTAATGGGGGCGCCGGCGGGTACCATTGGATAGACCATGCCGTGGGTTTCTACGTCGGCAACCAGCATATAGGCGTCGTCGGAGTCAAACATTTCGGCGATGGCTTCATCCAACTCTCTGCGTGTCGTCGCCAGGCGGCTACGGATGCCGTAGGCGCGGGCGATGGCTACGAAATCGGGGTTCTCCATCGTCGTCGCCGAGTAGCGTTTGTCGAAAAACAATTCCTGCCACTGGCGCACCATGCCTAAGTAATGGTTGTTGAGGACGATGATTTTTACGTTCAGCTTTTCCTGCATGATGGTGCCCAGTTCCTGAAGCGTCATTTGCAGTCCTCCGTCGCCGGTGAAGAGGCAGACGGTTCGGTCGGGCGCCCCTTGTTTGGCGCCGATAGCGGCCGGCAGTCCGAAGCCCATCGTCCCCAATCCGCCGGAAGTGACGACGCTGCGCGTGCGGCTGTAACGGAAATAGCGGATGCCCATCATCTGGTTCTGCCCTACATCCGTCACCAAGACAGCGTCTGAGTTCGCCGCATCGGATACCTTGCGCACCACTTCGCCCATCTGAAGCCGGTCTCCCTGGGGATGAATCTCCTTTTCGATTACCTTCTCGTATTCTTCCTGCTCATCCGTCCGGAAGCTGTCGATCCAGTCCGTATGAGAAGCCGGTTTCAGCAGGTGGGTGACGGCAGCGAGGGTTTCTTTGGCATCGCCGAGGACAGGGACATCTACCGTCACGTTCTTGCCTATCTCGGAGAGGTCGATATCGAAATGGATGATCTTCGCCTGCCGGGCGTAGGCTTGCAGATTGCCGGTCACGCGGTCGTCGAAGCGCATCCCGATGGCGATCAGTACGTCGCAATCGTTGGTTTTACGGTTCGGCCCTACGTTTCCGTGCATACCCAGCATCCCTTTGTTCAGACGGTAGCCTGTCGGCATAGCCGAGAGGCCCAGCGCCGTAGAGGCGGCCGGTATATCCGCTTTCTCGAGGAAGGCGAGCAGTTCTTTTTCCGCTCCGCTGAGGATCACGCCTTGCCCTACGAGGGCAAAAGGTTTCTTTGCCCCGTTGATCAAGGAAGCTGCGGCGGAGATGCTTCCTTGGTTCATCTCCGGGAAGGGCTGATAGCTCCGGATATGATTTACTTTTTCATACAGATAGTCCGTTGTGCCTGTCTGGGCGTCTTTGGCGAAGTCGATTACTACCGGTCCGGGGCGTCCTGTTGAGGCGATATAGAAAGCGCGGGATACTGCCCAGGCGATTTCTTCCGGTTTGCGTATCTGGTAGGCCCATTTGGTGATAGGCTGCGTGATGCCGATTACATCTATCTCCTGGAAAGCATCGCTGCCGAGCAGAGGAGAGGGGACCTGTCCGGAGATCACGACGATGGGCGTCGAATCCATCATGGCGTCGGCAATGCCTGTGATCGTATTGGTTGCTCCGGGCCCGGAGGTAACCAGGACGACGCCCGTCTTGCCCGAAACCCGCGCATAGCCCTGCGCCGCGTGAGTAGCGCCTTGTTCGTGGCGCACAAGTACGTGTTTCAAGCGGTCGCTATAATCATACAAACAATCGTAAAGAGGGATGACCTGTCCGCCGGGATAACCGAAGATCGTATCGACCCCTTCGGCGATCAATGTCCGGAGCAAAGCCTCCGAACCTGTAATTTGTGTCTTATCCATAAATTTTCTATTCACTATTCGTTATTCACTATTCTCACCGCTCCTTTATCTGCCGACGAGACCATGCCGGCATAGGCTTGGAGCGCTTTGCTGACCGTCCGGGACCGGTTGGGGGTAAAAGCTTTGTGTCCGCGCTTCTCTTCTTCCCGGCGGCGGGCTTCCCATTCAGCTTCGCTCAGCCTTGCGTTTATTTTGCGCGAAGGAATATCTATCTCAATCACATCGCCGTTCCGTATCAGGCCGATGGCGCCGCCTGCTGCGGCTTCGGGCGAAACGTGTCCGATTGACAGGCCGGAGGTTCCGCCGCTGAAGCGTCCGTCGGTAATCAGCGCACAGGCCTTTCCCAGATGGCGGCTCTTGATGTAGGATGTAGGATAAAGCATTTCCTGCATGCCAGGCCCGCCTTTTGGTCCTTCGTACAGGATAACGACGACGTCGCCGCTGACGACTTCGTCTCCTAAGATTCCTTCGCAAGCGGCTTCCTGCGAATGATAGACTTTAGCGGGACCTGCGAAACGGAAGATGCTTTCGTCTACTCCGGCTGTTTTTACGACGCAGCCATCCTGCGCGATATTGCCATACAAGACGGCTAATCCGCCGTCTTTCACGTAAGCGTGTGCTACGTCCCGGATGCAGCCGGATGAACGGTCTATATCCGCTTCTTTGAAATAGACTTCCTGCGAACCCATCGACAGATTAAAGCCTCCGGCCGGGGCGCTCCGGTAAAGGCGAAGGGCGTCATCGGTTACAGAAGGCGAAAGGAGGGAGTATTGTTCGATGAGTCCGGACATTGTCAGTCCATCCACGCGCTGTGCTGCGCCGTCTATTAACCGGGCGGCCAGGAGTTCATGCAGGATGGAAACGACGCCTCCGGCACGGTTGACATCTTGTATATGATACTGGGGTGTGTTGGGTGCTACTTTGCAAAGGACGGGCGTTTGGCGGGAAAGGTTATCTATGTCTTTCATTGTGAAATCGACCTCTGCTTCCTGTGCTACTGCGAGCAGGTGAAGGACGGTATTGGTGGAACCGCCCATTGCGATATCCAGCGACATGGCATTGAGGAAGGCTTGGCGGGTGGCAATATTCCGGGGTAAGACGGATTCATCGCCGTCGCGATAGTACTTATATGTGTTTTCTACGATCAGCCGGGCGGCTTTCAGAAAAAGATTTGTCCGGTTGGCGTGGGTGGCCACGATGGTGCCATTGCCCGGTAGCGAAAGGCCAATGGCTTCGGTCAGGCAGTTCATCGAATTGGCAGTAAACATCCCGGAGCAGCTTCCGCAGGTTGGACAGGCTGCACGTTCGACGGCTTCTATGGTCCGGTCGGCGACAGAATCATCGGCAGCTTGTATCATGGCGTCGATCAGGTCGAGATGGCGGTGATTGAGTTCGCCGGCTTCCATTGGGCCGCCGGAAACAAAAACGGACGGGATATTCAGTCGCATGGCGGCCATTAACATTCCCGGCGTAATCTTGTCGCAATTGCTGATACACACCATCGCGTCGGCGCAGTGGGCATTCATCATGTATTCTACGCTGTCGGCAATCAGGTCGCGCGAGGGGAGGGAGTACAACATCCCTGCATGTCCCATCGCAATGCCGTCGTCGATGGCGATGGTATTAAATTCGGCGGCAAAGCAGCCTTGTTGCTCTATTTCGGCTTTTACTTTCTGTCCGATCTCATGCAGGTGCATGTGTCCGGGCACGAACTGTGTGAACGAATTGACGATGGCGATGATGGGTTTCCCCATCTGTTCTTCTTTCATCCCGTTGGCGCGCCATAGGGCTCTGGCGCCTGCCATCCGGCGTCCTTGCGTACTGCCGGCGCTTCTTAGTGTATGTTTCATTCTCTGTTGTATTATCATCATTAAAAAAGCCTTTCTCTTATAGGGAGAAAGGCTTCGGAATCATTACCTGTTTTTATTATGTTTCTTACATACCTTTCTCTTTACCTGCTAATGCTTAGAAGGATCACCACGACGAGAATAATGCTATGTGAGAAACTGTTTGTCATATAGGATTCTTTTTTAATAAGACCGCTGCAAATGTAAAACAATAATTCATATCTCCAAAGGGTTTAAAACTTTTTTCTGTTTTTCTCTTTCAAATCAAAATCCGAACAGCGATTAATGGATTAACTCTTCAGAATGTTCTGCGTTGCTTTCATAAGCTTAGGTAACTTCCAATGGGCTTCTGCATGATTTTCTTATTTCGAGGTAGGCCTCACAGAGACATTCTAAGATTTCCCTCAATCGAGGTAAGTCTCACAGAGACATTCTAAGACTTCCCCCAATCGGGGTAAGCCTCACAGAAGCGTTCTAAGACTTCCCCCAATCGGGGTAAGCCTCACAGAGGCGTTCTAATACTTACCCCGTTCGGGGTAAGCTCCAAGGAGTACTGGTTAAGACTTACCCCGGTCGGGGTAACCTCCAAGGAGTAGTGGTTGAGACTTACCCCGGTCGGGGTAAGCTCCAAAGAGTAGTGATTGAGACTTACCCCGTTCGGGGTAAGCTCCAAGGAGTACTGGTTAAGACTTACCCCGGTCGGGGTAACCTCCAAGGAGTAGTGGTTAAGACTTACCCCGGTCGGGGTAACCTCCAAGGAGTAGTGGTTG
>JAISWO010000001.1 GCA_031271045.1 Tannerellaceae bacterium | reverse complement strand
AAATGACTGTTTGCAACTTTCTCAAGTTCCAGTGTCCCGCCGAGTATTATCATTTCTTTCTTCCCGAATCGAACTCCCAGCCGGTCATCAAGCATTACATTTCGCATACTTGCTGCAATTCCTGTTTCTTCTAAAAAATCATTCGGATGCCCTGCGGTACAAATGACAAGTCCCAATTTGATTCGCTTCATTTTCACTATTTTTCCTCCATTCCGGTCGTAGCCATAAGCATATCCAACGGAATAAACCCTGTCGAACCAGCCTTTCATTTTTGCAGGACAGTCACTCCACCAAACCGGATAGAGAAAAATGACAGCATCCGCCCAATCTATTTTCCGATGTTCTGCGATAACATCTTCGGATAAAGGAAGTTCTGTTTTTGCAAATCCTTCCCTGTCATATTCTTTTTCCGTCATATCGGATTGAAATTCCATTTTGTATAAATCCGATATTTCAACTTGATGATTGCCCATTTTCAGAGCCTTCAACAAAGTCTGCAATACCTTATATGTAAAAGATTCATTGCTCGGATGTGCATAAATGATCAAGATATTCATAATTTAATGAATGTTATATGTCTTTCCTTTAGAGAAATTTTTCCACTTCATATGATAATTGCTATCTTCATCATTTCAGATTTTTCTTAAATTCTACGATTTTCAACAAATCAGGCAATTGTTCGTTTGTGCGGATTTTGAGCAGCAATGGCAACAGTTTTCCAATTGGTTTTGTGCGGCACAAATCTTCTTTGAGCGTTTCCGAAATATCTAATGCAGCAAAACTTTCCAAATGCTTTTCCGTGAAATAGAAAGATGCTTGGAAAGATTTATTCCATACTGATAACCAGAACAGGTTTTTCTTTTTGTTCAACACCTTGCAAAGCCAACGCTTTCCGTCATTATAATAATTCCATTCCAGAACCAAACCATGTTCATTGGTCAGAATTGTAGATAATTCTTCAAAAACGGGATAACTATCTGCAAGGATGCCTTTCAAGACTTCCTTTGAAGGAAAGATCGTCTGTTCGTTTAATAAGGGTTTATCCATTATTCTTTTAATTGTTCTTATTTGTCAGATTTACTACTACTTTCACAACTACGTCCTGTTTTCAGGCGATGGTGATTTCGGGATCTAAATAGATGTCCTGGACAGCGTGGAGTAGCTCTATGCCGTTTTTCAGGGGTTGGCGGAGGGCGTTTGGGCCGGTTATGAGGCCTGCGCCGCCTGCGCGTTTGTTGATGACAGCAGACAGGATGGCGTCTTTCAGGCCGTCGGCGGAGGGCGAAGAGGTTTCGGCGTTGACCAGGCCGATGCGTCCCATATAGCTGTTGGCCACTTGGTAGCGGCAGAGGTCGATGGGATGCTCGGTGAGCAGTTCGGTATAGGTGCGGAGGCTGTAGGCAGAGTAGTTGAGTGCGGGGAATCCGCCGTTGTTTTCGGGGAGGCGTTGTTTGACGAGGTCGGCCCGGATGGAGACGCCCAGGTGATTGGCCTGTCCGGTGATGTCGGCGGCGGCTTGATAGTCGAGATCTTCCTTGATGAAATGATCGTTGCGGAGGTCGCACCAGAGGATGGCAGCCAAGCCCAGTTCGTGCGCCTGTTCAAAGGCGTCGGCCACGGCGGCGAGCTGTTGGCGGCTTTCCGGCGCTCCGAAGTCGACGGCCGCTCCGATGGCGACGGCTCCCATATCCCAGGCCTGCCGGACGGAGCCGAACATGATCTGTCCGGAGGTATTGGGGTAGGAGAGGAGTTCGCTATGGTTGATTTTGACGATGAACGGGATCCGATGCGCATACTTTCGCGCCACGGCGCCGAGCAGGCCGAAGGAGGAAACGAGGGCACTACATCCTCCTTCGATAGCTAAGTGGGCGACATTTTCGGGGTCGAAGTAAAGCGGGTTGAGCGTGAAAGCGGCCCCTGCCGTTTGTTCGACTCCCTGGTCGACGGCCAGGATGGAGAGGTAACCTGTGCCGCCCAGCCGTCCGTGAGCAAGCAGGGAGCGGAGGCTCCGCAGGGTTTGTATGTTCCTGTCCGAGCCTATCCAGAGTTCGTCTATCCGTTCGGGGGAGGGAAGATGAAGAAGGGATTGGCGGATGGTTTTGCAGGAGTGGTTGAGGTAGTAACCGGCTTCGGGCCCGAGCAGGTAAACGATCTTGGACAGGAGCATAGGCTACTTAGGATTGGGTGATACGGGCGACGCGGTCGGCGGCGTCGTCCAACTGGGCGAGCGATTCGGTGCCGAGGGTGGTCGAATGAACGTTCCCTTGCGTGAAGGCGAACTGTATGGATTGTTCGCGTTCTGCCTCGGTGACGTTGTCACCTTCGCCGAAGATCTTCATGCCGATGATACCTTTCCCGTTGTTGCGTGCTGTGGCCAGGACTGCTTTGATAGCGTCGGGCGTTCCGTCCATTTTGCTTTGGAAGGGATTGATACGCGCCATGATGACGTCGACCCAGGGCGATTCGGCGGCCTCGACCAGGGCGTCGTAGCTGTGGCAGGATACGCCGACGGCCCTGACGACGCCGTCCTGTTTGGCTTTAGAGAGGCCGTCGATATAGCGTTTGCGGCTTTCGGACCATCCGCCTTGCATGAGGCAGTGCATCAGTACGATGTCGAAGTATTCAGTGCCGACTTCGCGGCGGAAGCGATCGAGCGTGTCAGCGACAGGTTCGCCCAGTTCCCTGCCAGGTTCCAGAGTCCAGATTTTGGACAGCAGGATGATGTTTTCGCGCGGGAGGGTTTTGATAGCTTCTCCGACAAAGGGGTGCGATCCGTAGCCGTCGGCCATGTCATAGAAGCGAACGCCCCTTTCGTAGGCCCGGTGTGCCAGTCGGACGAAGTTGGCCATTCCTTGGCGGGTCTGGTTGGACGAGCGGTTGTAGCCGGTTGTCCCTGTTCCCATTGCCATGCGGGGGACGACGAGTCCGCTCCGGCCTAATGGTCCGACGCCGACTACGGCATTGTTCGGAAGGTATGCAATCCGGGCCATTCCGTTCCCGTTTCCGATAACAGATAAGCTCGCTACGGTAGCGACTCCTGTTTTGATAAATACACGTCTGTTCATTTTACTCATATGGTTTTTTTTAAAGGTCGGTAAGGTAGTTATTTCTTTCGGATAAATTCTTTTGTAGGAAGAAAATTTGATTATTTTCTGCCGCGGATGGGTTTGGGAGGCTGCGGGAGGCGGATGTTTTTAATAAATAAGTCCGCATCTTTCCTCTAAAAATCCCCCTAACGCTTTTCTGCATTTTTTTGCCCTGTTCGTCCAAAATACAAGCAACACACTATCTTTATGTACGTCAAGGCCACAACATCTGGCCATAAACTTACATTTTAATTGTTAGACAATTATTGATTTATGCTACAAAGATAGCAATGGTACTTCCAGTACGACAGTAAACGAGGCAGGGGTAGCCTTGATTTTTATCTCACGCGCTTGGAAAACTGAGAGGGTTCATCTAATTTTGCCCAAGAACATATTATGATACAATTTATGAGCACAAACAAACATTCGTTAAACCTTTTTATCTCCCTTCTCATGGCAGGAACGACTCTCTTTACTTCGTGCAACGACCCTGCAGTCCCTTCCCAACGGGCCGGTATACTGGAAGGTGCGCCTAATTTCCGCGACCTCGGCGGCTATCCCTCGGCCAATGGCCTTCACACCGCCTGGCGCAAGGTCTTTCGCTCCCAAGCGCTCGCTCAGATCAGCGACAGCGACCTCGTCCGGCTGAAAGAATCGGACATTCGTACCGTAATCGACTTCCGCTCGGACGACGAAGTGCGGAAAGCTCCCTCGCGCCTGCCCGGAGGAGCGACGCTCATCCGCTTGCCTATCGACGTCGGGCGCAGCGACAGCCTGCAAATCATGCAACTCTTGGCAACCGGCGCCCTCGACAGCGCGCAAAGCGTCGCTTATATGCAAACCGCCAACCGCCGGTTCGTGACAGACTTCGCTCCGGAGTACCGGCAGTTCTTCGACATCCTGCTTCAGCCCGAAAGCTATCCCGTCGTTTTCCATTGCACGGCGGGCAAGGATCGTACCGGTTTTGCCGCCGCCCTGCTGCTCAGCGCGCTGGACGTTGACTGGGACACGGTGATGGGCGATTACCTGCTGACCAACCAATACCTGAAGCCGTCTTCCGTCCTGCCTCAGATACCCGAATCGGCCCTGCCCGCCCTCCGGCCGTTGCTCGGCGTACATCCCTCTTATCTTGACGCCGCCAGGGAGGAGATTGCCGAGCGTTACGGATCTATCGACCAATACTTGCAACAAGAGCTCCACATCGGCCCCGCCGAGAAAGCCCGTCTCAAAGAATACCTGTTGGATGAATAAACAGGAAAGCGCTTCCACCGGCCGGTAGAAGCGCTTTCGCTTTTTTCGATTAAAAATAAGGCGAATCGAAGGTGTAATGTCCCGCTTCCGCCCTCACGACGGCGTAGTCGCCCTCGCTATCCTGCCGGATTATCCCGGCAGCCCGGTCGAGGAGGGAGCCGCTCTCAGTGATCCTGTCGGCCCGGCGGGTGGGAATATAGACGGTCGCCTCCGTTCCGGGCGGAACGTCGACGGACAACCGGAGGCTCCGCTTCTTCCGCTCCCAGCGGCAGAGGATAAGTCCGTAAGGCGACTCGACCGAGGCCTCGGCAAATGTCGCCTCCGGGACAATGACCGGACGCACCGCAAACGACCTATACCCCGGATGAGACGCGTCGCTTTGTATGCCGCACAGCCCCTTGACGAACCAGGCGGCGATCCCTGTGTAACACGTATGGATGCGGCTTGGCACATCCACGTTCCAGTATTCGGGCCAGGCAGTCTCCCCGCTTTGCAGAAAATAGCCGTAACCCGGCTCGGTCGTCTGCGAAAGATGGCGGGCCACCGTCTTTCCATATTCGGGGTGATCCGTCAGGAACTTGAGCAAGACGGGTAATCCCGAACTTCCCATGTCCAAGTAGGGATGCGTCTCCTCTAACTCTTTCCTGAAATACTCCGCCACAACTGCGCGCAGTCCTTCGGGCGTGATGCCCGCGAGCAGCGGGAAGGCCTGATGCACCTGTATGCCGTCGGCATAAGCGCCGGTGGCGGGATGGAAGAACACCTCCTGTATGCGTTCCTTCAGGGTGGCGGAGCGTTCGCGGTAAGCGGCCGCCTCGTCGGAAAATCCAAGCTGTTCGGCCATCTGCGCCGCAGTCTCTAAGTTCATGACGAACACGCAGTTGTTGAAAAACAAGGCCTGCGGCGAATCGCCGGGTTCTTTCCTTTGCCCCGGCGCCGCCCAGTCGCCCAGGAAATGCCCCCAATGCGGCTTGTAAGGCCTCAGGAGGCCATCTTGGGTATGGGCGTCGAGAAAGGCCAGCCAGCGCTTGGCCGAGGGATAGGCGAGTGCGAGGATTTCCTTGTCGCCGAAATGGAGGTAATGCTCCCAACCTACGTTCAGTCCGGCGCTGCTCCACATCGGGCCGCCGTAGTCGCGGTTGATCTGCGGAGCCGTATGATGTATCCACCCGTCAGCCTCCTGCACGTCGGTCCAGTTGCGTACGACATGGTGATAGAATGCCCCGCTCCGGTAGCCCGGCAACCCGATACCCCAGGCCGTCGCAAAAGCCACTTCGCCATACCCCTGCCGTTCGCGATGCGGACAGTCGGCCGTAAAGCCCTCCGTCGTATTGGCGCGAAAAGTCCACAGATCCGTCTCGTAGATCCTGTTAAACAGCTCGTTGGACGAAGTAAAATGCCCCGAACGCACCAGGTCGGAAGCGATGGCATAGCCGGCGATGTCTTCCGGCGCGGGCCGTTGACGGAGGCCTTCGACGGTGATATAGCGCCCGGCAATGTAGTTGAAACGGTTGCAGTAGTATTCACTCTCTGCACCGGCGGCGATGAACTGGTCTTCCTGGTCAAAGGTCGCCGTATGCCCCTCGTCATTGGAGACTTGTATGCGAACGAGGTCGCCCGCCTTGAGCCCGATCATGCGCAGGCCGATCCATCCCGTGAAATTCCGTCCGAGGTCTATCCTGTACGGTCCGTCTCCTGTAATCGTCCGTGCCGTAAGTGTGTCGATGATCTTTGTCGGCTCGGTGGTATGAGCGCATAGCTGTGTTCTGAAATCCATCCGTTTGGGTTTGGCCCACCGGCTGTCGTCAAACCCCTTCCCGTTCCAGTCCGGGATATGGGCGCGTGCATCTATGCGTTCGCCGGCATAGTTGCTTGCCTGAATGTTTTCGCTATTGCTGATAGCGCATCGCCAATCCGTGTCTGAGACGACGCGGAACCTTTCCCCGTCGACCGTCTCCCCGTCCAGCCGTACGCGCAGGCAAGACGGCAGGTTGAAGAACGGGAAGCTGGCCCAGCCCGTGCCCTGCCATAGAGCAATCACATTGTCGCCCGCCTCCAACAAGTGCGTAATATCGTACGTCACATACAACACCCTTGTCGATATGCGGCTTGCGGCCGGTGCCAATATACGGTCGTCTGCTTTCCGTCCGTTCACGTACAGCTCATGGTATCCGGCGGAAGCCACATGAATGAATGACGAACGCACAGCCGCCGGCAAGTGGATCTGCTTACGGAACCAGATATGTTTCTTCTCCGGAGCGTCGGGATGTTTGATCCACCAGGACGATTGCCAGTCCGCCTCGTGCAGCAGTCCGGTCACAAAACTGGCCGTCTCGCTCCACTCCGAAGGCCGTCCGTCTTTATCAAACACCTTCACTTTCCAGAAATATTCCCGTCCCGACACCAACTCTTTCCCCCCGAAAGGCACGAGAAAGGACTGTGCCGACACAATCTTCCCGCTGTCCCACACGTCGCCTTCCCCTCGTGCCAATTGCAACGAATCGCTGGCCACGAGCGCCTGCCAAGCCGTCTGTTTTTGCCCCCGCGTATGCGCCGGATCGATAAGTTTCCAACTAAACCGGGGCCTTTCCGTTCCGATGCCCACGGGGTTCGTCCTGTACTCGCACTCCAGGCTGCCCGGAACCAACCCTGTCGGCAGTTCTGTCTCGCCCGCCCATCCCGGAACACCGCACAGTAAAAGCAATAATGTAAAAATCTTTTGCATAAGCTATATCATTTCATTAAAATATCACAATGGCGCAAAGATAACCAAAACGAACGATTTCCTGTCTTGTCCTGAAATAGCTTTACAAAACAGCGACAAAACAAGCAACGAAGTTATGGTAAGACAAGAGCGAAAATTTTACTCGAAAAAGTATAGAGAGTGTGTGTTGACAGCGTGTCACAAAAGAGAGGAATCGATATCAGTGATAGCTTCCTGGTTTGGTGTGAAAGAAAATACGGTCAGCAGTTCTATGTGTTAATCATTGATTAAGATATTTCGTAGAAAACGATGAATCTGAGACATAAGGCCACTTTTTCTCACAAAAGTAAAAAACATTTCATGAGTGACACCGACTGTCACCATAAATCCATTCCTTTGCGCTAAAACAAACACAGATGAAAAAAACAGCCCATTGGAGCAATAAATTTGAAATGTTTGAAAAAAACACCTACATTTGAACCGCCGGAATAATATCCCGGCAGACATGGTGAAAAACAAACATGGAAAGTGTTTGACTTAGTTCTCTCTGATTAAAATCTGGTAAATTTTGACCGGGAATAAGTCGATAGCTCTCCGCCTGTATAGGCGTGGGCTGTTTCTTATTTTAGGTCGCAGGTTTACCAGAGCCTTATCAGATAAAAGTAAGACAACGGCTTCACGCTTTCCTTATTAATAAGTAATAAACTCTTCTTTGAAGCCGGAGGGGGAAACGGTAAATAAATAAACACATAAATTAAAGCATGAGAAAAATTCATTTATCCGTACTCATTGCGGCAGTAGTAATGTTAAACGCCTGTATCAGCCGGCTTGACAAAGAGTATGATGTAAATTTTATCAAGAAAAGTCGTATTCAGATTCATTGATATTTGATATAGATTGCAATACTGATTTTTTAATAAATGTTGGATCTTGAGAATTAATATACTTATTTCTTCAATAAAAGGATGTGATTTTAATAAACATTTATTAGTCAAATCATATAGATAAAAACTCTTATTTTTAGTAGTAAAAAAAATCGTTGAATTCATTAGCTTTATTGTTTTAAATGTGCCATAATCAAGATTGGGTTATCCTCATCTTCAACGCTGGATAATAGCTCTTTCAAGTTTTTATCCACCCACTGACCGGAGGATTCCAACGAATTGACTCTCTCCCGCAGGTCGAACGGCCATTGATAGGTTATCATATAATCTTCGTGTGTCCCGCACAGTGGATAAAATGTGCCGAGCGAACTCAAATCATCGATGAAACCTTCTCCATCTACCGCCACCGTTTCGCCGGTTTTCTTATCGTACCAGGCAACCTGCAGAAAAGAAGGCTGAAGGTTACGCAATCGCCAAAATTCACGCAACTTCAGCCAGCAAATAATGAGTTTATGCTCCGTCTCATAGACGGCGAAAGAACGGATTTTGTTGTCTGTCTCCCGCAGGAAATCCCATCCTTCTAAATCATTCGCCGTATAATGCTGTGAACCGGTATACAGCCTATCTTCTTCACTTCCAAGTAAATGCTTCAAAGGCACCTTATCTTCTTCCCTCAAATCAACGATCCACCGAGGGGAAAAATCATCATCCAGTACACGATAGATCGTATCATTTATGTAATTGTAAAACAATACCGAATCCGTGTTCTGCGAAAAAAGGCGTAAGACCACATCTACATTATAGGTAGTGGTTTTTTCGGACCATGGAGGAACTACGCGGCGTTTTTTAATCAGATCAAAATTCGTATTCAAGAAAAACACCGTATCACCCGCTCCCACCACTATATTAGAACCGGCATTGGCAAAATCAAGCCCCCGCCATTCCATTATGAAACGCTCTTTACCGGCATACTTTCCCAAGGAATCGTATGCTACTAATTTCTGGCCATTGAAAGAGTAATATTTGTTTTTCTTTTCTACAACTCTACTCACATAGCCTTCGCCCGGCCCCTGACCTAGCCGTCCAATGTCGCAAACGTACTTCCCCTTCAAGTTAAAAACCATCCTGCCAGCAAAGACATGCCGATCGGCAAAGATAATCTGCGTTCTATTACCGATCAGGTTTCCATCAGTTTCCAATGGTAGAAAAATAATCGTATCCACTATCTCCGACAATTTTACGGGACGTATCTCAGACACAGCATCCGACAAATGAATCACGTTATCAACAGGAAAATCATCTTGAGTGGGCGTGAGCGAATGGCAATGAGTCATCCATAAAACTAAAAATGCAATCAAATATTTACAGTCATATTCCTTCAT
>JAISWO010000051.1 GCA_031271045.1 Tannerellaceae bacterium | reverse complement strand
AACCCAACGGTTTGAACCTTGCATAATGCGCAAATAAACATGCCAAAGAACTTGATTCGGGCTAAATTCATATTTCTCCCGAAATGATTGAGTAAAACTGCAATCAATTGTGTATTTTTGTACGGAACCTTAGTAGTCATAGCCAGAGATAAACATGTAAAGTTTTCCTCTAAATTACTGATTATTAGGGTTCTTTCAAAACAAAAATAGAACTATTTTGCCGAATACCGGCAGTTTATTTATTTTTTGTCATGTACTAAGGTAAACAAATTTTGCCCGGAATGTTACTACGTGGTAAGTGGAGTGAAAGCCTTACGCCCCTGATCCGACCGATCCGGCCTCGCCCGAAGAGCCTGGAACGGACGTGAACCAGTAAGTAAGTCTCACCGATTTTTGCGGAAGGGTCTTTTGCAGCTCTATTCCCTGCACTGTAAAAATCGGTGACACGAACTCAAACCCAATCAGTCCCACTGTAGAAATGAATGGGATCACTCCGACCCTAATCAGTCCCACCGTAAAAATGAATGGGGCCACTCCGACCCCAATCAGTTCCACCGTAAAAATGAATGGGATCACTCCGAGCCCAATCAGTCCCACCGTAGAAATCATTGGGGCCACTCCGACCCCAATCAGTCCTACCGTAAAAATGAATGGGTCACTCCGAGCCCAATCAGTCCCACTATAGAAATCAATGGGGCCACTCCGAGCCCGAATCATCCCACTGTAGAAATCAGTGGGGCTAATCTGAACCCAATTTATCCCACCGTAGAAATCAGTGGGACGTATAGCCTTTGGTACATACAAAACCGGACCTTCTCCTTAGATCTATTCATCATACTACGTACCATCGTCAGTATGATCCGGGGCGACAAAAACGCCTATTAGCCAATAGCTGAAGCTCAACCGGCATCTTTCATAACCACAGGCCGGTGACCTGCGGAAGACACACTCCTGTGTGATTTCCGTGGATAGGTGTGCTTAAATTAATTTTATAGGCATTATCTTTGCGGAAAAGTAAATGCAAGATAGAAATTGAATGCTGGGACTAATTGGAAAAGGACTTGTTATAGGAGTTTTAGTATCGGCTCCCTTTGGACCGGTAGGAGTGTTATGCGTACAAAGGACACTCGGTAAGGGACGATGGTTTGGTTTTTTTACCGGAATAGGTGCGATGTTTTCCGACATGTTATATGCGGCCATAACCTGTTTGGGAATGGGCTTTATGGTTAATTTTATCGAAACGAATCAGGCGGCTCTGCAATTGACAGGCAGTATCGTTTTAGGCTTATTCGGCCTCTATACGTGCCGGAATAACCCTGTGAAAGGCTTAGAAAAGCAAAGAGAGAAAAAAATATCGTACACATACGATTGCGTTACCGGTTTTCTACTTACCTTTAGCAACGTTTTGATTGTTCTTTTATATATCGGATTGTTTGCCCGTTTTGGATTTGTTGTGGCGGAACATTCGATGTGGATGCTGATCAGTGGGGTTGTGTGTATTGGTTTGGGCGCTATTATCTGGTGGTTTGGTGTGACCTATTTTATCTCTAAAATGAGAAAGTGGTTTAATATTCGCCACATATGGGTATTAAACAGAATAGTCGGGACAGTTATTCTTATGCTTGCGATCATGGGAGTAATATCGGTGGTAGTGTTCTACCTTTAATTTTGCATCGAAAAATAAATTGTAAATTGAAATAATATGAAAAATCTCATCATTCCGTATTTGCCAGCTCTTGATGTGTTGGAATTATCATCTGTCGGTTTTTTATTAGAAAACAAGTCGCAGAGGATTTATATGGATGTCATCAACTGGTCTGAGTATGCCTATAAACCGGTTGCAGTGGTAGATGTGGCTCGCAGTAACCAGAGTTTGTATATTCGCTTTTTCGTGAAAGGGAACTCGTTGAAGGCTGTCTATGAAGAGGATGGCTCCCCAGTGTACAAGGATAGTTGTGTGGAGTTTTTTATGAAGAAAACGGGTGAAGAATCGTACATGAATTTTGAGTTCAATTGTCTCGGAGTATGTGATGCGGCACGCCGTATATCGCGTGATATGAAAGCTATGCTATCGAAAGAGGAATATAAGCAGATACGCCGTTATACAACCATGGAGCAGAAGGCCTTTCCTGAAAAGAAAGGTGTTTACGCTTGGGAGTTGGTGGTAGCGATTCCTCTGAGGTTGATGGGGCTGGATCCGGGCAATCTGCCGGAGAAGATTCTGGGCAATTTCTATAAATGCGCCGATGAGACGGATACGCCCCATTATGTGAGTTGGAATCCGGTCTCTGCTCCTGTGCCGGACTTTCATCGTCCCGAATGTTTCGGGGAATTATACTTTTAATGAGAGGCCGTTTTATTTCTTTAGTGTAAAAAGAAATTCCAGTCCGCCGTCGGTGCGGTTTTTCACTTGTATATCGCCTTTGTGGAAAAGGATGGCGTGCCGGACGATGGACAATCCTAATCCGGAGCCTCCTGTGTCGCGGGTACGCCCTTCGTTGACACGGTAGAAGCGTTCGAAGAGGCGGCTGAGGTGTTCTTCTTTTACGCCGGATCCGGTGTCGTAATAGGAAAAGTAGTAATAATGTTCGTCTTCGGCGTATTGGCTGATGTGTATTTCAATGTGCCGGCCGGCATAACTGATGGAGTTGTCTGCCAGGTTACGGAAGATGGAATACAGGAGGGTATAGTTACCTATGAGGGTCAGGTTGTCCGGTATGGAGGAGGTGAATCGGATGTGCGCGGCGGCCAGTTTGTCGCTCAGGTCTATTCGCACTTCGTTGACTAATAGCGCCAGGTTTAGCTTCTCGATGGTGAATTGTGCGGGAGCTTCTTCTATTTTGCTGATGATGCTTACGTCGTCAATCAGGTTGGAGAGGCGGATGGTTTGTTGGAAAGCTCTTTCGATGAATTGTTTTTGCTTGCTCTCCTCCAGCTCCCGGTTGTTCAGTGTTTCCAGATAGCCTCGCAGGCTGGTGACGGGGGTGCGCAGTTCGTGGGCGATGTTGCTGGTCATTTCCTGTTTCAGGAGGCGGGTCTTTTCGGCTTTGGTAACGTCTTTGATGATGATCTCGAAGCTTTTGTCTTCGAAGGCAATGGCTTGGACGGAGAATGTTTTGCCGTTTTTGCTGATAGAGAAAACGGTGTGATTGGATTCTTTCCCTTTGTCGTGGATGAAGTCGATAACGGGCTTGAAGACTTCGTCTTTCAGGATGTCTTCGGCGTCGAAGGTGGGCCGGTCGGTCATCAGATTAAGGTATCGGATAAAGTGTGTGTTGGCATAGATCTTTTCCATCTCGGGATTGAAGATGCAGAGTCCTTCGCCGGAGAAGCGGAAATGACGGATCAGCTTTTCCCGTTCTTTTTCGACTGTCTTCTTGCTGTTTTCCATTTGCTTGAAGATGTCGATGAGTTCACGTCCTATTTCTCCTACTTCGTCTTCCCGGAAGGGGATGTGTTCCGGTATGTTTTGTCCTTTCCGTATGTCGGATGAGAATTTTCTTAGTTGGAGGATGGATTGGCTGAAGCGTTCGGCTACGTAATGGATGAATATCAGGGCGACGACGAAAAGGGCGATGATCATATAGGTAAACAGGTTGTCGGCTTTGAGCATATTGCGCGTTTCCATATTGTAGGGCAGGGCGACGCGTATGTAGTAGGTTCTGAAATGCCGGGCATAGTAGAGGTATGGGCGGCGGGTGGAGGCGGAGGTGCGGATGTTGGAGCCGTAAGAGGAGTAGAGGGCGTTCATGATCTCCGGGCGGCCCAGGTGGTTGTCCATCCGGTCTACGTCGGTTACTTCGTTGTCGAACCATACCCGTCCTTCGTCGCTGATGACGGAGATACGGATATGTTGCGGCATGAGGCGGCTGAGTTCGTCGAGTCTTCCGATGCTATCCTGTCCGGGTTGGTGCTGGTTGATAAATTCGTGGACCATCTCGGTATATCCGTCGAGGCGGGCTTCCAGGTCGGCGGTGCGGAATCGTTGTTCCTGTTTGCGTTCGATCAGGATAACGCCTGCGGCGAAGAGGAGGAAGATCAGCAGGAAGTAGCCGAAGATACGCTGGCGGTAGGTTGTTTTCATACGCAGAGGTTCAGGAGTCTTTATGGCAGGTTGAATTAAAGAGGTAGCCGTAGCCGGTACGGTTGACGATACAGTCGGCGTAAGGGCCTATCTTTTTTCTCAGGCGGGTGATGTGTACATCGACGGTTCTTTCCAGCACGATGCCGTCGTTTGCCCAGGCTTTGTCGAGGATATCGGAGCGGGAGAAGATTTCGCCTTCGTTTTGCATGAGTAGCAGGAGGATGTTGTATTCCGTTTTGGTCAGTTCGACGCGGGCGCCGTCGACGGAGATCATTTTGGTGCGCGTGTCTATGACCAGGTCGTTTATGCGCAGGAGGCCGGTTGTTTCTTTGGCCGGGGTATGGAATCGTTTGAGCACGCTTTTGATGCGCGCCACTACTTCTTTGATGGAAAAAGGTTTGGCAATGTAATCGTCGGCTCCGGTGGAGAATCCGGTGAGCATATCGTTCTCCGTATTGCGTGCGGTGAGGAAGATGACGGGGGTTTGGTTGCCGTCTTTGCGGAGCTGATCGGCCAGTTTGAATCCCGATATGCCTCCCATCATGACGTCGAGCAGGATCAGTTGATGCCCGGGCGAGAGGATGCGGAGGGCTTCTTCGGCCGAGTCGGCCGTATCGACGAGGTAGCCTTCGTTTTCGAGGTTGAACTGGAGGATTTCCCGTATATCGGCTTCGTCGTCGACGACTAAGAGGCGGATGCTGTCATTCTTTGTTTCCATGGCGGACGTCTTTTCCTTCGATCAGGTAGATGGCGGCTTCGGCCATATTGGTGGCGTTGTCGCCGATACGTTCCAGGTTGTGCGAAATGGCATTGGAATGTATCATGTTCCTGATTTCGGCTTTTGTTAGTTTCCTGTTTTGAAATTCTTCCTGTAAATATAGGCTGATTTGGTGATATAATTCGTCTACGCGGTCATCTTCTTCGATTACCTGGTAGGCCAGGCGGCCGTCTTCGCCTGAGAAAGAGAGGATAGCGTGGCGGAGCATATCGCCGATGCGTTCCATCATGAGGTTTATTTTCTTTTTCAGTTCTTCGAAGCCGGGGCGCGAGAAGTCGGTCACGCGCAGGAAATGTATTACGTTGAGCAGCATGTCGCCGATGCGTTCGAGGTTGGTTGTCACGTCCTGGTAGGTGATGATTTTGCGCAGGTCGGCGGCTTTGGGGTTGAACTGGAAGATGGTAAATACCGCTTCTTCCCGCATTTTGATCTCCAGCCGGTCGAGGATGATCTCGTTTGCTTCGGCTTCTTCGTAGAGTTGTTCGATGCTGTTGTCCTGCAATAGTTTGTGGGTGATTTGCAGTTGGGTGAGCGTTGTCTTTGCCAGCAGTTCGAAATCGTGGAGGAGGAGTTCCAATTGTCTTGTCTTGATGTTCATCCTTGTTTTGAATTATGAGGTGTGATGAGGTGTGAATAGAATTAGCCGAAGGCGCCTGTCAGGTAGTCTTCGGTTCGTTTGTCGCGGGGTTTGGTAAACATTTGCTTGGTGGGGCCGAATTCGACCAGCTCGCCTAAGTACATGAACATGGACTGGTCGGATATGCGTGCCGCTTGCGACATATTGTGCGTCACGATGAGGATGGTCACTTGCTTTTTCAGTTCCAGGATCAGTTCTTCGATGCGGGCGGTGGAGATGGGGTCGAGCGCCGAGGTTGGCTCGTCCATCAAGAGGAGCTCCGGCTTGAGCGCGAGGGTACGTGCGATGCAGAGACGCTGTTGCTGTCCGCCGGAGAGGAAGGTGCCTTTCTTGTTGAGCGAATCCTTTACTTCGTCCCAGAGGTTGACGCTCCGGAGGCTGCGTTCGACGATTCCGTCCTTCTCTGCCTGCGAGAGGGAGATGTTGTTCAACTTATAGCCGGCCAGCACGTTGCCGTAGACACTCATGGTCGGGAAGGGGTTGGGGCGTTGGAAGACCATGCCGGCCAGGCGGCGTACTTGCATGGGGTTCATCCGGAAGACGCTTTCGCCTTTGAGGAGGATCTCGCCGGTGGTGCGGATGTCGCGGTATAGTTCGTGCAGGCGGTTGACGGCCCTCAGCAGGGTGCTTTTGCCGCATCCGGAGGGGCCCATGATGGCGGTGACCGTATGGGGCTGGATGCCGGCGCTGACGTTGTCCACTGCCTGCTTGCCGGGTGAATAGGAGACTGAGACGTTCTTCAGCTCCAGGATATACTTTACTGTGTCTTCCATTTCGTGGCGATGCTTTTGGCTGAGAGATTGATGCATAATATAATGAGTAGCAGCAGGAGGGAGGACGACCATACCAGGGGGGCCAGGTTCGGATCGTTGTAGAACTCCCAGATGAGCAGGGAGACGGAGCTGGTCGGACGGCTCAGGTCCCAGTTGATGGCGGCCGCTCCCAGGGCGGTGACCAGCAGGGGGGCCGTTTCGCCCATCACGCGCGAGATGGCGATGAGCGAGCCCGTAAACAAGCCGCTGAAGGCAGAGGGCAGCAAGACGCGCAGCATCACCGATGCATAAGAGCCGCCCAGCGACAGGCCGGCTTCTTTCAGCGAAGCGGGCAGCATCTTCAGGCTTTCTTCCGTCGAGCGGATCACCATCGGGAGCATCATTACGGCCAGGGCTACGCTGCCGGCCAGGGCCGAATAGCCTCCCATCGGCCTGACGACCCAGATGTAGACGATGATGCCGGTCACGATCGAGGGGATTCCCTGGAGCAGGTCGGCCAGGTTGCGCACCAGGCGGGCCAGAGGGCGTTCTCCTTTCTCGGCTAAATAGATACCGACCCATATACCCAGCGGGATGGCTGCGAGGATGGCGACGAAGAGGATCAGCAGCGTCCCGGTGATGCCGTTGAGTATGCCTCCGGGAAGGGCGTCGCCGCTGATGCGCGCCAGCATAGCTTCCATCGACGTGGGCGCCACCTGGGTGAAGAGGCCCAGGTTGAACTGACGGTATCCCTTTTGTATCAGCTCCCACAGGATCAGAAACAAGGGTATGAGCGTCAGGAACGTACAGCAGCAGACGAGGTAGAAGAACAGACGGTCTTTGATGCGACGGCTGTTGCGAGACGAGTCGTAGCGTTGCGGCTTGCCGGGTCGTAACGTTACGACCTGTTGAGTCGTAGCATTACGACCTGTCGGGTCGTAGCGTTGCGACCTGCCGGGTCGTAGCATTACGATCTGTTGAGTCGTAACCTTACGATCTGTCGGGTTGTAACGTTGCGACCTGTCGCACGGCTGGGAGGTATCCTGATTCAGGACTTCGAGAGTGTGACGCATTTTAATATGTATTTGGAAAGGAAATTGATGGTAGCCGTAAGCAGGAACAACAGCAGGCCGATGGCCATCAGGGAACTGAGCTTCAGTCCTCCGGCTTCGCCGAACTGGTTGGCGATGATGCTGGCCATCGTATTGCCGGTATCCGTCAGGCCGTGGGGGAGGTTGTTGGTATTGCCGATCAGCATGGTGACGGCCATCGTCTCGCCCAGCGCCCGGCCGAAAGCCAGCATATAGGAAGCCAGGATCCCCGACCCGGCTACCGGCAGACTGACGTAGCGAACGACCTCCATCCGGGTGGCCCCCAGGCTATAAGCCCCTTCTTTCAGCTCGCTGGGCGTCATGGCGATAAACTCGGCGCTCAGCGACGAGGCGTATGGGATGATCATAATCGCCAGCACGATGGAGGCCAACAATATGCCGAAGCCCTGTCCTCCCGCTCCGGCCAGCAATGGCCGCAAGGTATAGAATCCCCACAGACCAAAGACGATGCTCGGCACGCCGGCCAGCAAATCGACAATCGAGCCTACCACCGTCGCTATCTTCCGGCCCCGGAAATACTCGCCGTTGAACAACGACGCCGAGAAGGAAAAAGGAATACAGAAAGCCAGCGCCAGGACTGCCGTAAGGAGCGTTCCCGCAATAAAAGACAGGGCGCCGTAGTCGTCGCTGCGCGAATCCCAGGCCGGCGAAGTGATGAAGTGCAACGGCCCGAAGTGCGTCAGTGCATCCATGCTTTGGCTGACCAGGCCGTAGACAATGCCGGCCGTCAGCAGGACGATGAGGCCGGCCGCGAGGAAGAGTGTCGCCCTGAAGATGCGATCTTTCATAACTTACCGGAGTTCTTTGCCCCCGAAGGTGAGGGAGCCGACCTGTGCGGCGGCAGCCTCGCGGACGGTCTGCGGCAGCGGAGCGTAGTAAGTTTTGGCGGCAATCTCCTGCCCTTCGTCGCTGATGATATAGCTCAGCAGGGCGGCCAAGGCCTTGGCGGTCGCCTCCGTCCGCTTGTTGTAGGATTGTTCCCTGTAAACGATGATCCAGGTAAACGTACTGATCGGATAGGCCTCCGGTTCGGGCGAGTCGGTGATGCTCGTGCGCGTGTCGGGGGGGACGTCTGCGCGGGCGGAGGCCGAAATGCTCTGGTTGGCAGCCTTCACGAAGCGACCTTCGCGGTTCAGCAAGGCCGCCGACGGGATGTTCAGCGCCAAGGCATACTCCGAGCCGATATAACCGATCGAGCCTTCCGTACCGGCAATGACGCCGGCCACGCCGGGATTCCCCTTGGCTGCTACGCCGGTGGGGAAGGGCAGCGATTTGCCCTGTCCGATGGCTTCCTCCCAGGCCGGGTTGGTCTTCGACATATACTCGGAGAAGACAGCCGTCGTCCCGCTGCCATCCGAGCGGTATACCGGCGTAATCGTCTTTCCGGGGAAGGCGATGCCGGGGTTCGCAGCCTGTATCCGGGGATCGTCCCACTGCCTGATCTCTCCGCGGTAGATGGCGGAGATAAGCTCCGGCGTCAGCCTCAGTTCGTTCACCTCTTTCAGGTTATAAGCAAGGACGACGGCTCCCAGGGCCGTAGGAATATGTATCACGTCGGCGCCCAAGGCCGCCATTTCTTCGTCCGACAGGAAGACGTCCGTACCTCCGAAGTCGACCGTCTTATCTGCCAGGCTCCGGATGCCGCCTCCGCTGCCGATGCCTCCGTAAGAGACCTCGTTGCCGCTCGCCTGGCTGTAAGCCTTGCACACAATGTTGTAAAAAGGAGCCGGGAACGTGGCTCCCGCTCCCGAAAGTTTCACCTTGTCGCCCCCGCAAGAGACGGCGCACAGGCACAAGGCAGAAAATAAAAATACATGCTTCATACGTTATCGTTTTAATGCCTGCAAGGTTAAGGCCTAATTGCAACAGGACAGTTACGAAACGGTTACGAAACGGTTAAAACCGGCAGGCAAAGCCCAACCCATACATTTGTTTCCCGACAACGGGCGCTATAACTATATCAAGCCCTCCCTCGCCCATCATCTGCCGGAAGACAGGCAGCAACAAGTATCCGGCTTCGACGCACAGGATACCCAAGCCTGCCCCTGCCGCCACGTCATTCAGCCAATGCCTGTTGTTCACGATACGCGACAGCCCCACCGCCGTGGCCGCCGTATACCCTGCCAGGCCTATCCAGGGCGAAGCCTCGTGATATTCCCTGAACAGGATATGCGCTCCCACAAAGGCCGTAGCCGTATGCCCGGACGGAAAGGAGTTGTTCGTCGAACCATCCGGACGCGCCACCTTGAAACTGTATTTGATCGCCCGTACCGACAAAACCTCGAAGACGTAGGAGGATAGCATCACAAACGTGCGGTCCCTGAAGTTATGCTTTGCCTTGATCCCTGCAAAGTCCAGTCCGTAGACCGCTGCGGCAGGGGCGTATTGCAGATAGTCGTCCATCTTGATACGCCAGCGGGGCGCTACGTTCTGGACGTACCGGTCTGCCAGCTTCACCTTCGACAGAGCCTGGTACGTAACGAATACCGCCGGAAGGATAATCCGCGTATAAGGAGAATGGACGACCTCCTCTTCCGTCGGCGGCAGGGATGCGTCCTGCACATGATGAAGACTGTCGCACTGGGCATACGCCGCATTTACCCCTGCGGCCAGGATCAGGATTAAGAGACAAGATGATACATAGTTCATTGATCGCTATCTTTTAAATTTCCCGGCAAAGGTAATAACTTCTTTGCCGGGTGGCGCTTCCGTCAGCGAACAAACGAGGCTTTGCCTGCAAGGTATTCTTCAGGCGCCGTTCCGCTGTTATAGCGGATATTCATCAAAGGCATAAAGGACGGTAGACAGATACCGCTCGCCCGTATCGGGCAGTAGGGCTACGATTGTCTTTCCTTCGTTTTCGGGTAACCTGGCCAGTTCGGTGGCAACGTATGCGGCAGCGCCGGACGAGATGCCTACCAGAAGTCCTTCCTGCTGGGCTAATTCGCGGCTGGTGCGGATGGCGTCGTCATTGGCTACCTGGATGATCTGATCCACTACGCTTCCGTCGTATATCTTGGGGACAAAGCCGGCGCCGATGCCCTGTATCTTGTGCGGACCCGGTTTCCCTCCCGATAAGACCGGCGAATCGACCGGCTCTACGGCTACGATCTTTACTTTGGGGTTGAGCGATTTCAGTGCCTCGCCAACGCCGCTCACCGTACCTCCCGTACCTACGCCGCTGACGAAGATATCGACCTTCCCATCCGTATCGTTCCACACTTCCTGTGCGGTGGTTTGTTTGTGAATCGCCGGGTTCGCCGGGTTCTCAAACTGTTGGAGGATGATGGCGCCCGGCGTTTCCTCTTGCAAGGCTACGGCCTTGGCCACGGCTCCTTTCATGCCTTCGCTCCCGGGGGTGAGCACCAAGTTGGCGCCCAATGCCTTCAGGAGGTTGCGACGTTCCAGACTCATCGTTTCCGGCATCGTGAGGATCAGCTTATACCCTTTGGCCGCCGACACGAAGGCCAGCCCTACGCCGGTATTCCCGCTGGTCGGCTCAATAATGATAGCGCCGGGTTTGAGCAAGCCCTTTTCTTCGGCATCCGTAATCATCGACAAAGCGATACGGTCTTTCACGCTTCCTGCCGGATTAAAATATTCCAGCTTTCCTATCAAACGGGCTTTGAGCCCCTTGTTGCTGTTGTAGTTCGACAGTTCGAGCAATGGAGTATTCCCAATCAGGTCTGTGAGTTGTTTTGCAATTTTTCCCATGGTGATATTAACTTTTAAGTGTTGTTTTCTGATTGGGCAAAGATAAGGGTATAAAACTGTCTGTGATATACCCTCTATATGGTATATTTAGACATCCGCCCTGCCGCTCCTGCATTGCTCTGCGGTGAAACTATACATAGTTTGGCCGGAGCGGAGTGTCGGAGGAGACTATATTGAATCCTGTTTTTTAATATCATTTTGTTAGATATTGTAATTCAAATTAGATTTTGATTCCATACCTTTGTGACATTAAATTTTAATACTATAGTGAATACGAAATTTTTGATACTATGAAACAGAAATTATTAATTCGAGACTTGACCCTGAGAGACGGTCAACAATCCGCTTTCGCTACCCGGATGACCCAACAGCAGGTCGACAGGGTACTTCCTTTTTACAAAGAGGCAAATTTTTATGCAATGGAGGTCTGGGGAGGGGCTGTGCCCGACTCCGTCATGCGCTACCTGGGGGAAAATCCCTGGGAACGGTTGGAGAAGATCAAAGCCGCCGTCGGAGATGTGTCCCTGCTGACCGCCCTGTCCAGAGGACGGAACCTCTTCGGATATGCGCCCTATCCGGACGATATCATCGACGGCTTCTGCCGCAATGCCATCGACTCGGGCCTGGGTATCATGCGTATCTTTGATGCACTCAACGACGTGAACAACGTCCGGTCAACCATCCGCTCGGTGAAGGCTTACGGAGGGATCGCCGATTGCGCCGTCTGTTACACCATCGACCCGCATTTCAGTACAGCCGAACGGCTCAAGGCCCGCCTCAAAGGAAAGCCGCTGCCGGGAGCCGTCTTTACCGGAACATACTTCCTCAACAAGGCCCTGGAGATGGAAGCCCTGGGCGCCGACATGATTACGATCAAAGACATGAGCGGACTCATACAGCCCTCGCAGATCGCCGCCCTGATCCGCCTGTTCAGGAAAGAGCTAAATATACCGATCGACTTTCACACCCATTGCACGCCGGGCTATGGCCTGGCAGCCGTCCTGGCCGCTATCGTCAACGGAGTCGATATTGTCGATACCGTCATCTGGAACTTCGCCGGAGGACCGGCCGCCCCGGCCATCGAATTAGTCTACCTCTTCTGCCGGAAGCTGGGTGTCGAACTGGATGTGGATATGCAGGCCGTCGCCGCAATCAATAACGAACTCCTCGACATCCGTCGCGAACTGGAATCCTTCGATGCCGTCAAACAATTCCCCAAGCCCTTCAATCCGCTGACCGATACCCTGCCGGCCGACATCGACGCCCTCTTCGACCGGGCCATTGCCGCCGCCCAAAAAGACAACGAAGAAGCTCTCCTGCAGGCCTGCCATGCCATAGAAGATTATTTCAACTTCCCCAAGCCGAACGAATTGGTCAAGAAAGCCGAAATACCCGGAGGCATGTACACCAATATGGTCGCCCAGCTCAAGCAGATGAACGCAATGGACATACTGGAAGATGCGATGAAACTGATACCCGCCGTCCGCCTGGATGCCGGACTGCCCCCCTTGGTCACGCCCACCAGCCAGATCGTAGGCGCGCAGGCAGTGAATTGCGCCCTCGACATCAGTCGCGGGAAACCGATGTACACCAATGTCTCGAATCAGTTCGTCGCCCTGGTGAAAGGCGAATACGGCAAAACGCCTGTGCCGGTCGATCCCGCCTTCCGGCTCAAGATCGCCAAGGTGGAAAAGGAAACGCCCTACGACACCTCCCGCCATCAGTTGCAAGACAACCCTGTGCTGGACGAACTCGGCGGCGTCCGGTTGGCAGCCAACGAGAAGGAAGCGCTACTGCTGGAGCTCTTCCCCTCCGTAGCCCGCACGTTCCTGACCAAGCAAAAGGAAGCCGGCTTCCTGGCCGCCCAGCAAACCGCCGTCCGCCAGGAGGAAACGCCCGCAACCGACGAGGCGCCCATCACCGGTTACGTTGTCGCGTCGCCCATGCCGGGCAATGTCTTTAAGATATTAGTGAAGCCAGGCGACGTTGTCGCCCGCGGACAGGAGATCGTCATACTGGAATCTATGAAAATGGAGAACAGTATCACCACCGAATGTGGCGGAAAAGTGAAGCGCGTCCTGACCCGGATCGGCGCTAACGTGCCCGCCGGCGGAGGCTTGATCGAGATAGAAATATAAGATACAAAGAAGAGGAGGACTTCCCTCTTGTGCTACTGAACCAGGTACATCAACTGGTCGAGCATGAGGGGGACTTCTTTTTCCCGGATGCCGGCTACGATCAGGTCGGGGATATCCTTCAGGAACTCGACCCTGAACTTGTGGAAGTTATCTTCCTCCCGGTGGATAGCCTGAAGGTAGAAGTCGATTGCCTTCCGGGTGTTCTGAAGCGCCCATTCCGTATGCCCGGCGTTGAGGAAGTCGTGCAGGGTGGGCGTATCTTCGCGGATGATTTTCCTGTAATAATTGCGCGCCTGGTCGTAACGGCCGGTCAGGAAGGAACACCAGGCAATGGGGCGCCAGGCCCGGTGGCTTTGAGCGTCGAGATAATCAACTTTGAAATAGCATTTCAGGGCCTCGTTATAGTCCTTTTGCTCCAGGTAACAGTTGCCTATGTTCATTTGTGCGGACAGGCTGCCGGGGTCCAGTTTCTCGTATCGCCGGTAATAGGTCAGCGCCATGGCCGGTTGCTTGAGGCTGCGATAACATCCGGCAATCCGGCGGATGAGCCATTTGCTTCCCGCCTGTAGCAAGTCGGCATGCAGGTAAGCCTCCAGGGCGCCCTGAAGGTCGCCGCTCATTTGCAGGCAGTAGCCTGTTTTCTGAAAAAGCATAGGATTCTCTTTCTGTGTTCGGGCCAGATGCGTATAGATGGTCAGCGCATCGTCGAAATAGTTTTTCCTCAGGTAATATTCGGCAATGCCGGTCAGGCTTTCGGCATCGGACAGATAGGGCTGGAGTATGGTCAGGTTGTGAAAGTCGAGCGGCCAGATGAAGATGTCGTCAAAATCGTGATGCGCCGGATGCAGTTTGAAGAAGCGGTACAGATCCTGTATGTATTGCCCGCAGATGGTAGCGAATTCTGCCTCTTTCCGGTTCGTCTCGCCCTGGTTTTGCTCGACCATTTCTAATACCTGGTGCTTGATTTGCTCCGTCATCATGCGCCTCGCTTCCTCAGGCAGTTGCATCGTGCTGAAGTAAAACGAGTATTTGTCCGAATTGCATAGGAAGGGCATCAGCGACAAGGTGCGCAGGAAGCCTGTTTCGTGCTTCTCCTTGTCGGAATGAGCGTCAAAGACTGAATTTTTCAGCGTGAAGGGCATGAACCAGTTGCTCATTTTGCGGAAGAAGGGGAAATGTTTCAGATGAATAAACGTCGAGTGCATAACGTCGGCGCCCTCCTGTTGTAGTTCGGAAAACTCTTCCATGGTCTTCTCAAGGGATGTTCCGGAGAAGATGCTCTGCCATTCGGGGTTCTTATCGTCTGTCGGGTCGACAAACTGTTCCGGGTTTATCTTTGAGTGGATCTCCGGCCGTAGCCTGATCATTTCGGGTATGATCTCTTCTTGCAGCTTGCGGGTGATCTTTTCGGTCTCCCGCGACAGGATGAAGCGGAACGTGATCATCTGAAGGATCTGGGTGAACCCGGTTTCTTCGGCAAGCATCGCCAGGCAGTTGGCTATTTTCGGATACAAGGCCGTGCGTTTGCGATAGAGATACAAGGTGATGAGGATGCCGATGAACGCTCGTATGCGCGCTTCCTCGCCGGCACACATTCGTGCGGCGTCAAACAGAAGGAGCAACTTTTCTTTGTCGAAAGACGCCTGCAAGCCCAGCGTCAGGGCCGAGATTATCTGGCATTGCGCTGTGAAGGGCAGGAGCTGGTTGTTCCATATTTTCTTTATCGCTGCGCTGTCCTCGGACGTGAAAAACCCGGATACCCATATCTGGTTAAACAGAAGATTGATGGTTTCTTCGTATTTCACAACGTCTCCTGTCCGGCAGCAGGAGGCGAGCTGTTTGTGGGTCTTTTCGAAGTTGATTTCCTGCACAGACAAATTCCGGCGACAGTTATAGAACGACAGCGAGGAGGTGGGCGTCAGCAGGCTATGTCTGATCTGGTCGGCCAGCTCGTAGGTGGATGTCAGGATGTTCCGGTAGATATCTTCCTGCATAGGGTCTTTGACGCCTTCTATCCGGTAGCGCAACATCTGTTTATATGTATCCTGCAACTCGTCGAGCTTCTCCTGGAAAGCATATTCCCGGCTACCGGAAATGAGCGACTGAAGCGAATCGAACGCGCTCTTTACTTCTTTATTATCTAACGAACCGGCGATGCGGTTGTACGCTTGGTTTATTTCTTGTAGTGTCATAACGTATTACAATGCCCGTCAAAGGTATGATAAATCATGGATTTGACAATATAGCCCGGTTTCTGTGCGTAAAAAATACGCTGCGGGGAGGCTGGCCGCCGGTGAACGTGTAGATCCTGATAAGATGCTTTTTACCCACTCTGTTCGTTATAGAGCCCTAAAATGCCTACCTTTGTCCATCAATAAATATAGTTAGATGAAGAATATCCGTAATTTTTGTATTATCGCCCATATAGATCATGGCAAAAGTACCCTGGCCGACCGTTTGCTTGAATATACCAAGACGATCGAAGGGAAAGATTTGCAGGCGCAGGTGTTGGACGATATGGAACTGGAGCGCGAGCGAGGTATTACGATCAAGAGCCATGCCATCCAGATGGAATATATATATAAAGGTGAAAACTATATACTGAACTTGATTGATACGCCGGGACATGTCGACTTCTCCTACGAAGTGTCGCGCTCCATCGCCGCCTGCGAAGGTGCCCTGCTGATAGTCGACGCCGCCCAGGGCATCCAGGCGCAGACCATCTCCAATCTCTATATGGCCATCGAGAACGACTTGGAAATTATCCCGGTCATCAACAAAATCGACCTGCCCAGCGCCATGCCCGAAGAAGTAGAAGACCAGATCGTAGAACTTCTCGGCTGTCCGCGCCAGGACATCCTCCGCGCCAGCGGCAAGACAGGCGAAGGCGTGTATGCAATGTTAGACGCCATCATAGAGAAAGTACCCGCCCCGGCCGGCGACCCCGATGCGCCCCTGCAATGCCTGATCTTTGACTCCGTCTTTAATTCCTTCCGGGGAATCATAGCCTACTTCAAGGTCGTGAACGGCAGTATACACAAAGGAGACCTCGTCAAGTTCATCGCCACCGGCAAAGAATATGATGCCGACGAAGTCGGAGTACTGAAACTGACCCTGTCGCCCCGCAACGAAATAACAACCGGAGACGTGGGCTATATTATTTCCGGAATCAAAACCTCGCGCGAAGTGAGGGTAGGGGATACGATCACCCACATCAAAGGAGGAGCAAGCAAAGCCATCGCCGGATTTGAAGAAGTCAAGCCCATGGTCTTCGCCGGCGTTTATCCGATCGACAGTGAAGACTTCGAGAACCTGCGCTCTTCCCTCGAGAAACTTCAATTGAATGACGCCTCCCTCACCTTTCAGCCTGAAAGCTCGGCCGCATTGGGATTTGGTTTCCGCTGCGGATTCCTGGGACTTCTACACATGGAGATCGTCCAGGAACGCTTAGACAGGGAGTTCGATATGGACGTCATCACCACCGTCCCGAATGTCTCGTATATGGTGTACGACAAGAAAGGCAACTGCTCGGAAGTGCATAACCCCGGCGGCCTGCCCGACCCGGCCCTGATCGACCACATCGACGAGCCCTATATACGGGCATCCGTCATAACCAATACCGCCTATATCGGCCCTATCATGACGCTCTGCTTAGGCAAGCGCGGCATCCTCCTTAAACAGGAATACATATCGGGCGACCGGGTGGAGATTTTCTACGACTTGCCCTTAGGCGAAATCGTGATCGATTTTTATGATAAACTCAAGAGCATTTCCAAGGGATATGCCTCGTTTGATTACCATATTCATGACTACCGTCCGGGAAAATTGGTAAAATTAGACATCCTGCTGAACGGCGAACCGGTAGACGCCCTCTCGACGCTCACCCATATAGACAATAGCGTGTCATTCGGACGGAAAATGTGTGAAAAACTAAAAGAACTCATCCCCCGCCAACAGTTTGACATCGCCATCCAGGCCGCTATCGGAGCAAAAATCATCGCCCGCGAAACCGTCAAAGCTGTCCGTAAAGACGTAACAGCCAAGTGTTATGGCGGAGATATTACCCGCAAACGGAAGTTGCTCGAAAAACAAAAAGAAGGGAAAAAACGCATGAAACAGATCGGTACAGTCGAAGTTCCACAGAAAGCTTTTTTAGCAGTATTGAAATTAGATTAGTAAAAAGAAATGCAAAATATGCCTTTTATTTTACTCTTCTATATTTTACCTTTGCGCTTGGAAAAAAAGCATATAAAGGAGAACGATAATGTTACAAGAATTAATTATGTGTGTCCGTAAAGGAGAAAAGCTCGAGGACACTTTTAAGCGTAGAGGTTTTAATACGCTTCCATCAAATTGTATAATAAATAAGATGTTGCCCGGATTAGGCGTAACTCATTGTGAACTAACAGCGGACAGAAACTCCATCATCGTGGAGCCCAACGTATCGTCCATCAAAAGCAAACAGGAAAAATTCCCTGATGCCTTGGGCGTTTACAAAGGAGTGACGAATAAACGTATCGCAGATTATTTGTTGACACCATCTACTTTCAGGAAAAAAGTACTCACAACACCTGACAACTTTTTCACAGTAAAAGAAATCATGGAAGAACTGAATATAAATGTATATGAAGACTTCTTCCTGTTGATTGACGAATGTGATAAAGACTTTCCCGTGGAACGCATGAGAGACGACTTTTTCCGCTTCCGCAATCGCTCGGTGGTCTCGTCCTCCCCGATCATAGCAAGCGATCCCCTGATGAGAGAACATGGCTTCAAAATCCTGACCATTCGTCCGGATTATGAATACAAGCTACCTCTCAATCTGATAACCACCAATAATATCGTCGAAACGCTTTCTGCACAACTTGCAGACCTGACCGGACCGGTCTGCATCTTCTGCCATTCGATTGAGACGATAGAATCGCTGCTTAACGACATACCCTTGTTAAAGGAGAGCGGAGCTGTTTTCTGCGATGAAGAACTGCCAAGCACGGACAAGCTGCGCCGTTATAACATGTTCACTTCCCATTACTATTTAGCCGTAGATTTGGAACCGCATGAACCACCGCATGTCATTCTGATCTCCGATCTGTTTAACAACAAACCCTCTTTCTTCGACCCGGACAAGGATGTGATACAGATTGTCGGACGTTTCCGCAAAGGTGTGAAAAGTGTGATGCATATCAGCAACATCAATACGGAACTTAGTTTTTATACACCCAAACAGGCACGCGCCTGGCTGAAAAATGCCGGAAAGATATATGCCAGTTGGATGAGAAAAATGGAAACCGCCCAGCATGAAGGAGCACGCGAACTATTGAATGAAGCCGTTCAATCTTGCAGCTATGCCCGCTTTGTCGATAAAACAGGTAATCTCTTGCCCATTTGTGTCGCAAAGTTTATTGATGCGGAAACGGTGAAAGGACTTTATTCACACACAAAGTTATTGCAGGAAGCATATATGAGCGCAAAACACTTTGAAGCGTCTCATTCACGCGAAGTACATATCTTTTCGGACAAAGACCGTTTGATGTTGAGTCGCAAACTTACGCAGGAAGGCCGGAATCGTTTACTGCTCACCCGCTTTGAACAATTGGAAGTGCTGAGAAAAGTACGCTCCTCCAAAGCTCAGATGCGTTACCGTCATTTGATAGACCAGTTGATCAATAATCCTTCCGACAGTTTCCTCTACAACTGTTTCCTGGAATACGGAAGCAGTTTCATCCGGGATTCGGGCTTCAAAGAAGAAGTCATGCGAAAAGAAATAGACAACCAACAAATGATTTCCAATTAATAAAGAATCCGGGCGAAGAGTCCGGATTTTTTTTAGTCTCCCTATCGGATTTTGAAATCCATCCCATTTCGACACCGCCGCGTCGGTCATCGTAGCCTTCAGTGGCGATGAATGTTGCGTCAAAAAAAACAAAAGCCGGCTTTTGCAAATCTGCAAGCCGGCTTTTAATTTGTGAAGAAAGAGCGCTGGGGGTTTAGCCTAACAGGATTTCCAGTATCTGTACAGCGGCTTTGGCAACGGAGGTGCCCGGTCCAAAGATGGCGGCTACGCCTGCTTTATAGAGGAAATCATAGTCTTGGGCGGGGATAACGCCTCCGGCGATGACAATGATGTCGGGGCGCCCCAGCTTTTTCAACTCTTCAATGACCTGCGGAACCAGGGTCTTGTGTCCGGCAGCCAAAGAGGAAACGCCCATCACGTGTACGTCGTTTTCTACGGCTTGGCGAGCTGCTTCGGCCGGTGTTTGGAACAAAGGCCCCATGTCGACGTCGAAACCGCAGTCGGCATAACCTGTTGCTACTACTTTGGCGCCGCGGTCGTGCCCGTCCTGACCCATTTTGGCGATCATGATACGGGGCTGGCGGCCTTCTTTTTGGGCAAACTGTTCGGCCAGTCGGGTGGCTTGGATGAAGTCTGCGTCTTTTCCTGTTTCTGATGAATACACGCCTGATATGGTTCTGATGATTGCTTTATAACGTCCTGCAATGGCTTCGCAGGCATCGGATATTTCGCCTAAGCTGGCGCGGAGTCCGGCGGCTTTTACGGCCAGCTCCAGCAGATTGCCTTTCTTGGTGCGGGCGCACTCGGTGATCTCGGCCAGTACCTGCTTTACAGCAGCATCATCCCGCTTGCCGCGAAGTTCGTTCAATCGGTCGATCTGTTCTATGCGGACGGCGGTATTGTCTATTTCGAGAATGTCAATGGGGGCTTCTTTGTCCAGACGGTATTTGTTTACGCCGACGATGGTCTGGGAGCCTGAGTCGATACGCGCCTGAGTGCGTGCGGCGGCTTCTTCGATGCGCATCTTGGGCAAACCGGTTTCGATGGCTTTGGCCATGCCTCCCATGCTTTCAATTTCCTGAATCAGTTCCCAGCCTTTGTGCACCAGTTCGTGGGTGAGCGATTCGACGTAATAGGAGCCGGCCCAAGGGTCGATTTCTTTGCATACTTGCGTTTCTTCCTGTATGTATATCTGTGTATTACGGGCGATACGTGCAGAGAAGTCGGTTGGCAGGGCGATGGCTTCGTCGAGGGCGTTGGTGTGGAGCGACTGAGTGTGTCCTAAGGCGGCGGCCATGGCTTCGATACAGGTGCGTCCTACGTTGTTGAAGGGATCTTGCTCGGTGAGCGACCAGCCGGAGGTCTGACAGTGTGTGCGAAGGGCCAGCGATTTGGGGTTTTTGGCTCCGAAGCTTTTCACGATCTTGGCCCACAGCATACGTGCGGCGCGCATTTTGGCTATTTCCATGAAGTGATTCATCCCGATGGCCCAGAAGAAGGAAAGGCGGGGGGCAAAGGCATCCACATCAATCCCGGCGTTGATCCCGGCGCGGAGATATTCCATCCCGTCGCACAGGGTGTAGGCCATTTCGATGTCGGCCGTCGCTCCGGCTTCCTGCATGTGGTAGCCTGAGATAGAGATGGAGTTGAACTTCGGCATCTTCTGCGAGGTGTATTCGAATATGTCGGCAATGATCTTCATCGAAAATTCCGGTGGATAGATATAGGTGTTGCGCACCATAAATTCTTTCAGGATGTCGTTCTGTATGGTTCCTGCCATTTCTTCCAATTGGGCGCCTTGTTCCAGTCCTGCATTGATGTAGAAGGCCAGTACGGGGAGTACGGCTCCGTTCATGGTCATGGATACAGACATCTTATTCAATGGAATACCATCGAATAGGACTTTCATATTTTCCAGCGAGCAGATGGAAACGCCGGCTTTTCCTACGTCGCCTACTACACGATCGTGGTCGGCATCGTATCCGCGATGTGTGGCCAGGTCGAAAGCCACCGACAGTCCTTTTTGCCCGGAGGCTAAGTTGCGGCGGTAGAATGCGTTCGATTCTTCGGCGGTGGAGAATCCGGCGTATTGGCGGATTGTCCAGGGGCGCATGGCGTACATTCCGCTGTACGGTCCGCGCAGATAAGGGGGAAGTCCGGAGGCATAATTGAGGTGTTCCATTCCTTCCAGGTCCTCTTTGGTATATACTGATTTCACCTGGATGTGTTCAGGTGTTTTCCAATCGGCCGTTATATTGTTGGCCTTTGCCCATTCCGCTGCATCGGTTGCTGCGAATCCGGCATTTTCTATATCTATGTTTTTAAAATCCGGTCTCATAATTCAATTCCTAATTTTGCATTAAACGCTTTCAGTGTTTCCAGGACGTTGCTCTTTACGTTTACGAAGTTGGTAATTCCCTCGGCTTTCAGTTCGTCGGTGCAAGCCGGGGCTCCGGCCACAACAAATTCGGCCCTGCCGGCTAATGCTTTGTAGGCGGGAATGGCCAGGAGTGCATATTCGTCGTCGCTGGAACAGAGGACTACGACTTCGGCTCCGGCGTTGACGGCTGCTTCTACGCCGGCTTCTACGGTATCGAATCCTAAGTTGTCGATTATTTTGTATCCGGCGCAGGCGAAGAAATTGCTTGAGAATTGTGAACGCGCCAGGCGCATGGCGAGGTTGCCAATGGTGAGCATGAATGCTTTCGGGGCTTTGCCGCTCTTTTCGGTAGACAGGCGTAGGGCTTCAAATTGGGAAGCTCCGCGCGAGAAGTCGAGCGTCGGCAGGGTAGCCTTTTCTGCTCCGCAGTTACAGCAGGAGTTGTTGTCGTTCTTTATTTTGACTGCTGCTACTTCGGTGAAGTTTGGGTATTGGTTGGTGCCTAACAGTATTTCCCGGCGGGTGGCAATGGCTTTCTTCCGGATTGCGGATGAGGCATTGACGGCGTTTTGTACTTCGCCCGATGTGATCAGGGCGTAGAATCCGCCTTTGTCTTCCGCTTCGAGGAAGAGTTTCCAGGCTACGCCGGCCAGTGAGTGTGTTAATACTTCTATGTAATAGGAACCGGCCGATGGATCGGTCACCTTATCGAAGTGACATTCTTCTTTGAGCAGGAGTTGTTGGTTGCGAGCGATGCGTTCGGAGAACTCGTCGGGGGTCTGGTACGTTTCGTCGAATGGGGAAACGGCGATGGAGTCTACCCCGGCAATGGCGGCCGACATGGCTTCGGTTTGTGTGCGTAGCAGGTTTACATGGGCGTCGTATATGGTTTGGTTCCACCACGATGTTTGTGCATGGAGGGCCATTTTGGAGGCGCAACGGCAGGTTTCTTCCGGTTGGTAAGCTGCTACGATTTCGGCCCACAGCCAGCGTGCGGCGCGGAATTTGGCTATTTCCATGAAATAGTTTGCTCCGATGCCGAAGTTGAATTTGATTTTTTTTGCAATGCTTCCGGCTGTGAATCCGGCGTCGCTTAGTTTGGCAATGATCTCATTGCCCCAGGCGAGTGCGTATCCCAGTTCTTGCGAGATGTATGCGCCGGCGTCGCTCAGCAGGCAGGCGTCTACGGCGATGACTTTGTAAGCGGGAAGGGCTTCGGAGGCGCGGAGTATGGCGGCGGTTTGCTCTACCCAGTTGTCGGCCGTCAGTCCTTTTACTAAGGGTTTTTTAAATGGATTGTAGTCTACGGATCCGAAACATTTGTTTAAGTCGGCTCCTGTTCCTTTCAGGTAGTTGCTCAGGATGTGGATGAGCGTTTCTGCTTTGTTGTTGCAGGTTTTGAAGTTTAATTCCACACATTCGGGGTAGATACCCTGTAATAAAGTTGCGATGTTTTCCGGGGTTACATCATCCCCTTTGAAATGAAAACCGAGGGAAGTAATACCTTTTTGCAGCAGGTCAAGCGCTTTAGTGTTTGCTGTCTTGAAGTCGGCAATGTCGATGTTTTGGCGTACTTTCCAATCGTTATCTTTTTTTGTTCCGCGAACAAAAGGAAATTCGCCGGGCAAGGAAGAGATGCTTTTCATTCCTTCGATGTCTTCCGTGCGATAGAAAGGACTTACGTCAAACCCTTCACTTGTTTTCCACACAAGTTTTTTCTCAAACGGCGCTCCTTTCAGATCTGCCGTAATTTTTGCCATCCATTCTTCTTTAGAGATTGGAGGAAATTCAGAGAAAAGTTTTTCTTTTAAATCTGCCATATTGTTTGTTGTTTATAAGACTGATATTATATCGTTCAATAACAGGGTGCAAAGGTAAAATAAATAAAAATATCCGCAATGGAAAAACGACGAAATAACCCTTGTTTTTAGCGTGAGTTCGACAGAAGGATTCATCTTTACAGAGATAAAATGTCAGAAATTTTCTTACAAACATTTGTGCGTCTCTCACAAACATTTGTGCGTCTCTCACAAACATTTGTGCGCCCCTCACAAACATTTGTGCGTCTCTTACAAACATTTGTGCGTCCCTCACAAACATTTGTGTGCCCCTCACAAACATTTGTGCGTCCTTCACAAACATTTGTGCGCCCCTCACAAACATTTGTGCGTCCCTCACAAACATTTGTGCGCCTCTCACAAACATTTGTGCGCCCCTCACAAACATTTGTGCGCCCCTCACAAACATTTGTGCGCCTCTCACAAACATTTGTGAGGGACGCACAAAAATGAATAAGGGGAGGACGATCAGGCTTCTCCTTTTATTCCGCCGAGAGGAGGTAGGATGTTGTCGAATTTGTCTATGTCTCCACTTTGTTCTTCAAACTTTCGTATGTTGTCTTGCAAAGCATACAGCAGGCGTTTGGCATTGTCGGGGGTCAGTATGATGCGGCTTTTTACCTTTGCCTTGGGTACACCGGGTACCACTCTGATAAAGTCAATGATAAACTCGTAGGAAGAGTGTGCGATGATAGCCAGGTTGGCGTACGTTCCCTGAGCAATTTCTTCCGTAAGTTCTACCTGGATTTCATTTCCGGGATGGGGGTTCTTTGTTTCCATATTGTATGATAATAAGAGGTTTAAAAATGCAACAACAAAGGTAGTCAATATTCCGTTAAAACAGAAACGGCCACCTTCGCAGGCAACCGTTTCCCAGTTGTGTTTTTAATTCTCAATTCTTTAAACCAATGTAAAATCCTTTAATTGTAACCAATCTTTAAATATTAAAGATTGTGCAAATGTAAAAACTATATAAAAAGCCACCAAATACTTTTTTTTCAATAAATGGTATTATTTCGTCAACAAGCGTTCTCTTATACCATGAAATGCGCATGTGCGTACTTTTCTCTGTATTCCGTAGGTGTAAAACCTTTTCTTTTCTTGAAGGCGCGATTGAAATTTGACAGGTTATTGTAGCCGCATTTATAGCATATCTCCGCTACGGAGTCGCTTGTGTCGATCAACCGGCAACCGGCTTCGGATATGCGGATGTCGTTCAGATTGTCGATAAATGTTTTTCCTGTCCATTTTTTCAGCAAACGGGTGAGGGAAGACTCGCTTGTGTTGATTGAGTTGGCTACGTGCGCCAATGTGACGGGACGATGGTAGTTTTCGTGCAAAAACAGCATGATTTTTTCCAGACGGTCGCTGTCGATATGGCTGAAATTCTTTAGTTTGTTGGAAGCGTTCAGGCGTCGTGCGGCCCCGTCGAGCGAGAGGATTTGGAGTGTCTCCATCAAAAGCAGAAAATTCTGAAAGGAATCGGGTGCATCACCTGAAATCATTTTTAGCTTCGGACGGATCCGGATTATTGCCTGACGACTGAATACCAAACCGTGGGTTGCATTCTCAAACATTGTTTTTATGGATTTGAAATGTCGCTTGTTAAGCAGACTGTCGAAAGTGGAGCGGTAGAACTGGATCGTTATTTCTGTCGTTTCCTCAAATTTGCATTTATGGTTCGAATAGGCATGAGTGGTTCCTCCGGCAACAAGTAAGAGGTCTAAATCTCCGATTTCTTCAACGGAATCTCCGACTATGCGGATGACACCGTTTGCATTTTCCAGATAATTTAATTCAAACTCCGGGTGTACATGGAGCGGATAGGTGAAGCTGTTCCTTATCCGCCGCATCACCAAAAAACAGTCTTCGGCAGAAAGCGAAGTTATTTCATTTAATACATCAGTCCGGTTTGGCATATTCTGTTTTCCTCCTTTTGAAAAAAAATGCTCCCGGCTTGTTTTTCATTTGGCCGGAAGCATTTTCACGTGAATAAAATAAACCTTTTTATTCTTTGATTTTATCCATCATATTGAGTTCGCCTACATTTTTACGATTGGCATAGATACGATCAAATTCGTCTTTTGTTCCGACGATTAATTTGTCGTAGTCGCGCTGACCGGTACCGGCAGGGATAAGATGACCGCAGATTACGTTTTCTTTTAAACCTTCCAGGCGGTCGATCTTTCCGTTGATAGCTGCTTCGTTCAATACTTTCGTTGTTTCCTGGAAAGAAGCGGCCGACATAAAGCTGTTCGTTTGCAGCGCCGCACGGGTGATACCCTGAAGTATCTGGTTTGCTGTGGCGGGAACTGCGTCGCGTACTTCCACTAATTTCAGGTCGCGACGTTTCAACATACTGTTCTCGTCTCTCAACTTGCGGGCGGTAATGATTTGTCCTTTTTGTAGCGTTTGGGAGCTTCCGGCGTCTATTACCACTTTCTTTCCCCAAATGCGATCGTTTTCGTCCATCACTTCCAGTTTGTCTACCACTTGTTGTTCGAGGAAACGGGTGTCTCCCGGATCAACAACTTCTACTTTGCGCATCATTTGGCGTACGATTACTTCAAAGTGTTTGTCGTTGATTTTCACACCTTGCAGGCGATAAACATCTTGTACTTCGTTGACGATGTATTCCTGCACAGCCGTCGGTCCCTTGATTGCAAGAATATCTGACGGAGTGATTGCGCCGTCTGACAGAGGCATACCGGCACGGATGTAGTCGTTTTCCTGAACAAGAAGCTGTTTGGATAGTGAAACCATGTATTTCTTCATTTCTCCCAGCTTGGATGTAACCGTGATTTCTCGATTTCCGCGTTTGATCTTGCCGAAACCTATTTCGCCGTCGATTTCTGAGACAACGGCAGGGTTTGATGGATTACGCGCTTCGAACAGTTCCGTAACACGGGGTAAACCACCGGTGATGTCGCCTGTTTTACCTACTGCACGTGGCATCTTTACGAGAACTTCGCCTGCTTTAACCGAGTCGCCGTTTTCTTTCACGATGTGAGCGCTTAAAGGCAGGGAGTAGTTTTTCAGGTGACTTCCGTTTTCATCTACGATATGTACTACCGGTACTTTGGTCTTATCCTTAGGTTCGATGATAATCTTTTCTTTCAGACCGGTCGTTTCGTCGCTTTGTACCGTATATGTCACCCCTTCGATAACGCTTTCAAATTCAATCTTTCCTGCTACTTCTGATACGATAACGGCATTGAACGGGTCCCATTCGATGATGACATCGCCTTTCTTCACTGCTTCGCCATGAGCGAAATAGAGTTTCGAGCCGTAGGGTATATTATGTGTCAGCAAGACGATCTTGGTGTTCGGATCGACAATACGCATTTCAGCCAGACGACTTACGACTACCTGATGCTTTTTCCCTGAGGGGTCAATAGAAGCAACAGCGCGGAGTTCGTCAATTTCCAGAAGACCGTCGTACTTGGACGTTATGCTGTTTTCCGTAGCAATATTGGATGCGATCCCTCCAACGTGGAAGGTACGCAGGGTGAGCTGTGTGCCGGGTTCTCCGATGGATTGAGCTGCAATGACGCCAACGACTTCTCCTTTTTGAACCATTTGCCCGGTTGCCAGGTTACGTCCATAGCATTTGGCGCAAACTCCTTTTTTGGATTCGCAGGTAAGTACCGAGCGGATTTCTACACTTTCAATAGGGGATTCCTGGATTTTTCTGGCAGCATCTTCACGGATTTCGTCTCCCGATTCTACTAACAGTTCACCGGTCAAGGGGTGCTGAATATCGTGTACCGACACGCGCCCCAGGATACGTTCGTATAGGGAAGCGATGACTTCTTCGTTGTTCTTGAGTTCTGTGCATACTAAACCGCGCAACGTGCCACAGTCTTCTTCATTGATAATCACATCGTGGGAAACATCCACCAAACGGCGGGTCAGGTATCCTGCGTCGGCGGTCTTCAATGCCGTATCTGCCAATCCTTTTCGGGCGCCGTGCGTAGAGATGAAATATTCCAACACCGACAGACCTTCCTTGAAATTTGACAAAATCGGATTTTCAATGATTTGTCCTCCTTCGGCTCCACTTTTTTGGGGCTTGGCCATCAGACCACGCATGCCGGAAAGCTGACGGATCTGTTCTTTGGAACCACGTGCTCCGGAATCCATCATCATAAAGACGGAGTTAAAACCATCGTTGTCGGCTGTGAGCTTTTTTATCAGGATTTCGGACAGACGGCTGTTTACGTGTGTCCATGTGTCTATAATCTGATTGTAGCGTTCATTGTTGGTGATGAACCCCATGCTGTAATTGCCCATGATTTGTTCCACTTCCTGATAACCGGCTTTCACCAGCTCGTCTTTTTCCGTCGGGATAAGTACGTCGGATAGGTTGAATGACAATCCTCCTTTGAAAGCCATCTGGTATCCGAGATTCTTGATGTCATCCAGGAACTGTGCAGTACGGGCTACCCCGCAGGATTTGATTACTCCACCGATGATGTCGCGGAGCGCTTTCTTTCCCAGCACTTCGTTTACGAATCCAACTTCCTTGGGAACGAACTCGTTTACCATTACGCGGCCCACCGATGTGTCGATCATCTTTTTTTCCACTCTTCCGTTTTCTGTTGTACTTTCGATATACACTTTGATCGGAGCGTGGATGTCCACTTTTCCTTCGTTATAAGCAATCATTGCTTCTTCCACGCCATAGAAGGTCAATCCTTCTCCTTTTGCGTTTGGTCTCAACTTCGTAATATAGTACAATCCTAACACCATGTCTTGGGAAGGAACGGTAATAGGGGCTCCGTTTGCCGGATTTAATATGTTATGTGAAGCCAGCATCAACATCTGTGCTTCCAGAACGGCTTCATTTCCCAGCGGGAGGTGAACAGCCATCTGGTCTCCGTCAAAGTCAGCGTTGAACGCGGTACAGGATAGAGGATGCAACTGTATGGCTTTTCCTTCTATCAATTTAGGCTGGAAAGCCTGGATGCCCAGACGGTGCAGGGTCGGTGCACGGTTCAACAACACGGGATGACCTTTCATTACATACTCTAAGATATCCCATACTACCGGTTCTTTACGGTCTACAATTTTCTTTGCCGATTTAACTGTTTTTACAATACCACGTTCAATAAGTTTGCGGATAATGAATGGTTTGTACAGTTCGGCAGCCATATTTTTCGGGATACCACATTCGTGCATCTTCAGTTCCGGCCCTACTACAATAACTGAACGGGCGGAATAGTCCACACGTTTACCCAGCAAGTTCTGGCGGAAACGTCCCTGTTTCCCCTTCAAGCTGTCGGAAAGTGACTTCAACGGACGGTTGGCGTCCGTCTTTACTGCACTTGATTTGCGGGAATTGTCAAACAGCGAGTCCACGGCTTCTTGGAGCATACGCTTCTCATTACGCAAGATTACTTCCGGAGCTTTAATATCAATCAGTCGTTTCAGTCGGTTATTGCGAATAATCACACGACGATAAAGGTCGTTCAAGTCGGATGTAGCAAAACGTCCTCCATCTAACGGGACTAACGGGCGCAATTCGGGAGGTATGACAGGGACTACTTTCACAATCATCCATTCCGGCCTGTTCCGCCCTCTGGAAGCACGAAATGACTCGACGACTTGCAGGCGTTTCAGCGCTTCATTCTTACGTTGTTGGGAAGTGTCTGTCCCTGCTCTGTCGCGTAATGCAAAGGACAGAGAGTCCAAATCTAAGCGTGCCAGCAGATCGTATATGGCTTCCGCTCCGATCTTGGCGATAAACTTATTGGGATCCGTATCCTCCAATAGCTGGTTTTCCTTTGGCAGGCTGTCTATAACCTGCAAGTATTCTTCTTCCGACAGCAAGTCTAATTCTTCAATGGAGTTAATTATCCCGGGTTGGATAACAACGTATCGTTCATAGTAAATGATGGAGTCGAGTTTCTTGGTTGGAATACCTAATAAATAACCGATTTTATTAGGTAAGGAACGAAAGTACCAAATATGGGCCACAGGGACAACCAAGTGAATATGTCCCATACGTTCGCGGCGAACTTTCTTCTCTGTAACTTCTACACCACAACGATCGCAAAAGATTCCTTTATAACGGATGCGTTTGTACTTCCCGCAATGACATTCGTAATCCTTGATCGGACCAAAAATACGTTCGCAGAATAATCCATCTCGTTCGGGTTTGTACGTGCGATAGTTGATCGTTTCCGGTTTCAGCACTTCGCCGCTTGAATTTTCAAGAA
Organism: Tannerellaceae bacterium; assembly: GCA_031271045.1. Lineage (GTDB taxonomy): Bacteria > Bacteroidota > Bacteroidia > Bacteroidales > Tannerellaceae > DFXE01. The sequence goes on along the minus strand of JAISWO010000051.1, from coordinate 8,539 downwards.
TTTCTTCGGGAGAAGCTAAACCGATAGTTATTTTTGAAAAGTTACTCTTTATCTTATTTTCTTTTCTAAAAGCCATATTTTTTAATTTATAAAGAGTTATCAATTAATCAAGAGTGAAACTCAAACCAAGTCCCCTCAATTCATGAAGCAATACATTCAGTGATTCGGGGATCCCCGGATTGGGCATAGATTCGCCTTTTACGATCGCCTCGTACGCTTTGGAGCGCCCAACTACATCATCCGACTTAATCGTAAGGATTTCCTGCAATATATGTGCTGCGCCGAATGCTTCCAGCGCCCATACTTCCATTTCTCCGAAACGCTGGCCACCGAACTGAGCTTTACCTCCCAAAGGTTGCTGAGTGATGAGTGAGTACGGTCCAATAGAACGGGCGTGCATCTTGTCATCAACCATGTGGCCTAGCTTCAGGAAGTATGTAACCCCTACCGTAGCTGGCTGGTCAAAGCGTTCACCGGTACCACCGTCGTATAGGTAGGTTTTGCCATAACGGGGAATGCCTGCCTTATCCGTCCATTCATTCAAGTCGTCTAACGAGGCACCGTCGAAGATGGGAGTGGCAAATTTGACGTTCATGTTCTGTCCAGCCCATCCCAATACGGCTTCGAATATCTGCCCCAGGTTCATACGTGAAGGTACGCCCAGCGGATTCAGACAAATATCAACAGGTGTTCCGTTTTGGAGGAAAGGCATATCTTCCTGGCGGACAATCTTGGATACGATCCCTTTGTTCCCATGTCGCCCGGCCATTTTATCGCCTACTTGTATCTTGCGTTTCTTGGCAATATATACTTTGGCCATTTGCACAATACCGGTAGGCAACTCATCGCCGATGGTAAGGTCGAATTTCTTGCGTCTCAATTCGGCATCCAGTTCTTTATATTTTTTTAAGTAGTTCAGGATGACCTCCTTAATCAGATCGTTTTTGGCAGCGTCCGTTGTCCATTTGCTGATCTGGACAGAGTTGTAATCTAATCCTTCCAGCTCTTTGCGAGTGAATTTAATTCCTCTTGCAATGATTTCCGTGTTCATATAATCCTTCACTCCCTGAGACACTTTGCCTCCGGTCAGAATTATGAGCTTATCGACAAGTAGTCCTTTCAATGCAGCCAATTTTTCTTCGTACTCTTCGTCTAATTTCGGAAGAAGAGCTTTGTCCGTTAATCTGGATTTGCGTTTCTTTATGGCTTTAGAGAATAGACTTGTTTCAATGACGATACCGTGTAGCGATGGGGTTGCTTTTAATGAAGCATCTTTTACATCTCCGGCCTTATCACCAAAGATGGCACGTAATAACTTTTCTTCCGGCGAAGGGTCTGATTCTCCCTTCGGAGTGATTTTACCAATCAGAATATCACCCGGTTCGATGCGGGCGCCTACACGTACGATACCTCTTTCGTCCAAGTCTCTGGTTGCATCTTCGCTTACATTAGGTATGTCGGATGTCAGTTCTTCCATTCCTCGTTTGGTATCACGTACTTCCAGTATATATTCATCTACATGGACGGAAGTGAAGAAGTCTTCGCGTACCATGCGTTCGTTCAGTACGATGGCATCTTCGTAATTATATCCTTTCCAAGGCATATAGGCAACCTTCACGTTGCGTCCCAACGCTAGCTCTCCATTTTGGGTAGAATAACCTTCCGTCAGTATCTGACCGGCTTTTACGAGATCGCCACGTTCACAGATCGGACGCAGGTCAACGGTTGTACTTTGGTTAGTTTTTCTCCATTTGGGAATATGATAGGTATGAATCGCATCTTCAAAGCTTGTAAAGTCTTCATTTTCATCGCGATCATATTTTATCTTTATGCAGGTAGAGTCTACAAATACCACTTCACCATCGTGTTCGGCAATAATTTGCGTACGTGAATCTCTTGCTACTTGAGCTTCTATTCCCGTACCAACGATAGGTGCTTCGGGGCGTAGCAAGGGGACTGCTTGGCGCATCATGTTTGAACCCATCAAGGCACGGTTTGCGTCGTCATGTTCAAGGAACGGGATGAGAGAGGCGGCGATAGAAGCTATTTGCGTAGGAGAAACATCCATTAAATTAACCTCGGAAGGGGTAACTTGAGGAAAATCGGCTTCTAATCGCGATTTTACTCTTTCGCGGATAAAGGTGCCATCGTTGTTCAATGGCGCATTACCCTGAGCTATCGTCATCTTTTCTTCTTCTTCAGCTGTGTAATACTTCAGTCCTTCATCCGAAAAATCCACTTGTCCGTTTTCTACCCGGCGATAAGGGGTAGAAATAAAGCCGAGGTCATTAATTTTTGCATATACGCAAAGGGAAGAGATCAAACCGATATTCGGTCCTTCTGGCGTTTCGATCGGGCAAAGACGGCCATAGTGTGTATAGTGGACGTCGCGTACTTCGAATCCGGCTCGTTCTCTTGACAAACCTCCGGGACCTAAAGCCGACAAACGGCGCTTATGCGTGATTTCTGCCAAGGGATTCGTCTGATCCATAAACTGTGATAGGGCATTGGTGCCGAAAAACGAGTTAACCACGGAAGAAATCGTCTTCGCATTGATCAGATCAATCGGTGTAAATACTTCATTATCGCGTACGTTCATTCGTTCACGCACGGTGCGTGACATACGTGCCAATCCTACGCCAAATTGGTTGTATAATTGTTCGCCTACGGTGCGTACACGACGGTTGCTCAAATGGTCGATATCATCCACGATGGCCTTTGAGTTAATTAACTCGATCAGGTATTTGATGATTTCGATTATGTCTTCTTTCGTTAATACTTTAATGTCGTCACTTGTGGTAAGTCCCAGTTTTTTATTTATCCGGTAACGGCCCACATTGCCCAGATCATACCGTTTTTCAGAGAAAAACAAATTGGTAATCACTTCGCGTGCGCTTGCTTCGTCCGCCGGTTCTGCATTTCTTAACTGTCTGTAAATGTATAATACTGCTTCTTTTTCAGAGTTGCTGGGGTCTTTCTGGAGCGTGTTGTATATGATTGCATAATCAGAAAGATTCTGATCATCGCGATGTAGTAGCACATTTTGTGTCCCGGATTCCAGAATAGCTTCAATATTATCATTATCCAATACCGATTCCCGGTCGATAATGACATCATTGCGTTCAATAGATACTACTTCGCCCGTATCTTCATCCACAAAGTCTTCCACCCATGTCTTCAATACACGGGCAGCCAATTTGCGTCCTATGAGTTTCTTCAGGTTGGTTTTGGAAACTTTTACCTCTTCGGCCAGATTGAAGATTTCAAGAATATCTTTATCGCTTTCAAATCCGATAGCTCTCAGAAGTGTTGTAACAGGCAATTTCTTTTTACGGTCAATATACGCGTACATTATGTTATTAATGTCGGTGGCAAATTCGATCCACGAACCTTTGAATGGGATAATGCGTGCCGAATACAATTTCGTTCCGTTTGCGTGTGTGCTTTGTCCGAAAAATACGCCTGGTGAACGATGCAATTGTGAAACGACCACTCGTTCTGCTCCATTAATTACAAAGGTTCCCTTTTCCGTCATATACGGGATCGGACCTAAATAGACATCTTGCACCACAGTATCAAAATCTTCATGATCCGGATCTGTGCAGTATAGTTTTAATTTGGCCTTTAATGGTACGCTGTATGTTAATCCTCTCGCAATACATTCGTCAATGGTATAACGCGGTGGATCGATATAATAATCTAAGAATTCCAATACAAAGTTATTGCGGGTATCTGCTATGGGGAAATTTTCCGCAAATACTTTATACAGTCCCTCCTTTTTCCTTTTTTCAGGAGGTGTGTCAATTTGGAGAAAGTCTTGGAATGACTTCAATTGTACTTCAAGAAAATCTGGATAAGGAAGTGGATTCTTAATCGAAGCAAAATTAACTCTTTGATTTTCAGATGCTAAAGACATTTAGTGTAGGATTTGTTGAACTAATTGAAAAATATAGACACAAAAAGGTTAAGAATCTTCGCTCAAGAGAAGATTCTTAACCGATTACCTGGATACCAGGGTATAAATACTATTTAAGCTCAACTTCAGCTCCCGCTTCTTCCAAGCTTTTCTTTAATCCTTCTGCATCCGCTTTAGCAATACCTTCTTTGATCGTGTTAGGTGCGCCGTCTACCAAATCTTTCGCTTCTTTCAAGCCAAGACCTGTTAACTCTTTTACCAACTTAACGATTGCTAATTTATTAGCGCCTGGGGATTTCAGTACAACGTCGAAAGAAGTCTTTTCTTCTACCGCTTCGGCAGCAACGCCAGCAACGGGGGCAGCTACAGCTATAGCCGCTGCCGCCGGTTCAATGCCATATTCTTCTTTAAGGATTGTAGCCAGTTCGCTAACTTCTTTTACGGTCAAGTTTACTAATTGTTCAGCAAAAACTTTCAAATCTGCCATTTTTGTATGATTTTAATGATTGTTTATCTATAAATAAAAATTTATCGTTCTTCCAGAGTCTTTAATACTCCGAGAATCGTTTGTCCTGACGATTGCAGGGCGGATATAACGTTCTTCACTGGAGACTGCAACAATGCAACCACATCTCCGATCAGTTCGTTCTTGCTCTTGACATTTACTAAAGCTTCCAGATGCTCGGCACCTATGTAGAAGGTTTCCTGTACGTAGGCTGCTTTCAACTGCGGCTTTGCATTTTCTTTGTCTTTGCCTTTGGCCGCTTTCGTAAAGTCTTTTATCAAGCGAGCAGGTACGTTTGCCACATGGGAAAACATAACAGCCGTGTTGCCCTTCAAGACAGCATCCAATGAAGAAAAGTCTCCATCTATGCGTTCCAGGGCTTTTTTTAGCAAAGTGTTTTTTACAACAACTAATTTCACTTCCTGTTTGAAACATTCTTTTCTCAACGCACTTGTCTTTTCTGCATTCAGTGCTTCAATGTTTGTCAGATAGAAGTTTGGATATTCCTGTACAGTAGCAGAAAGTTGTTCTATAATTGCGCTTTTATCTTCCTTTTTCATCATTCAATATGTTAGATTTCTTCAATGGATTTGGGGTCAATTTTAATACCCGCACTCATCGTACTCGAAAGATAAATGCTCTTTATATATGTACCTTTAGCTGCAGAAGGTTTCAACTTAATAAGTGTCGAAACAAATTCCTTCGCATTCTCTCGTATCTGGTCAGGATCGAAAGAAACCTTTCCGATCGAGGTATGAACAATTCCTGTCTTATCTACCTTAAAGTCGATTTTACCCTGCTTGACTTCCTTCACCGCCTGTCCTATATCATTGGTAACCGTACCGCTTTTGGGATTAGGCATCAAACCGCGCGGGCCTAATATCCTACCTAAAGCACCTATTTTACCCATGATGGAAGGCATAGTGATAATGACGTCTACGTCCGTCCAACCTCCTTTAATCTTGTCGATATATTCGTCCAGCCCGACATAATCAGCACCTGCAGTGTTTGCTTCGGTTTCCTTATCGGGAGTACATAATGCAAGAACCCTAACCTGTTTACCTGTGCCGTGAGGCAATGAAACTACGCCTCTTACCATCTGATTGGCTTTACGGGGGTCTACACCTAAACGGACATCCACGTCAACGGACGCATCAAACTTGGTAGTCGTAATTTCTTTCACCAACGTAGAAGCTTCTTTCAACGTATATGCTTTCCCAGCTTCAATCTTGCCTAAAACCATTTTTTGATTTTTTGTAAGTTTACTCATCTCAATTGAAGTTTTTTAATTATTTCCCGGGAACGTCCCTTTAACAGTAATACCCATGCTTCTGGCCGTTCCTGCGACCATTTTCATGGCTGCATCAACGCTAAAGCAGTTTAAATCCACAATTTTGTCTTCTGCAATAGCCTTAACTTGTTCCCAAGTGATTTCTGCAACTTTCTTGCGGTTTGGCTCAGCAGATCCTCCTTTTATTTTTGCGGTTTCCAGCAATTGGATGGCCACAGGAGGTGTTTTGACAACAAAATCAAAAGATTTATCGGCATAGTAAGTGATTACTACTGGCAATATCTTGCCACCTTTGTCTTGGGTCCTGGCATTGAATTGCTTGCAAAACTCCATAATATTAATACCCTTGGAACCCAATGCTGGGCCAACCGGCGGAGAAGGGTTTGCTGCTCCTCCTTTAATTTGCAATTTGATTTGTCCTGCAATTTCTTTCGCCATTTTTTTTGAAATTTTAGATATATAACACCAAATAACAGAAGACTACATACAACTCCGTAACAAGTGTACTACTCTTTCTCTACCTGCATATAACCCAACTCAAGCGGGGTTTTCCGTCCAAAGATTTTAACCATCACTTTCAGTTTCTTTTTCTCAGCATGAACTTCTTCTATCACACCACTGAAACCGTTGAATGGCCCATAGGTCACTTTCACGTTTTCGCCGACATAGTATTGGATGTCCATGTCACCCTGTTGTTCCTGCAATTCATCGACTGTCCCTAAAATACGGTTGACTTCCGACGGTCGTAAAGGTGCCGGATCATCTGATCCGCCAAGAAAACCAATTACGTTGGGAATGTTTCTTAAACGATGGGCTACTTCTCCCACCAATACAGCTTCTACCAATACGTACCCCGGCAAATAGGCTCTTTCTTTCATCACCTTCTTACCGTTACGTACAGTGAATGTCTTTTCGGTGGGGATCAACACCTGCGACACATACTCTCCCAAGTCTGTATTTTTCAATTCAGCCTCCAGATATTCTCTAACTTTGTTCTCTTTGCCACTGATAGCGCGTAGAACATAAATTTTTTTTTCAACGTCAGACATATCTCTCCTTCTTTAGCTGATAATTATTAATACAAGGTCTTGTAGAAAAGTTGCATAATGTTTTCGAAGCCCAAATCTACCACGAAAATCAGCACTGCGATTATAAGGGAAGCAAACATTACAATCACCGCACTGTTAGATAGTTCTATTCGCGTAGGCCAAGAAACTTTATAAACAAGCTCGTTATAAGATTCTTTAAAATAGTTTAAAATTTTCTTCATCTGAGTCTATCGATTTATCGATTTTCTTGCACGGAAGGAGAGGCTCGAACTCCCGACACCTGGTTTTGGAGACCAGTGCTCTACCAACTGAGCTACTTCCGTATGGGTTCCTCCCGCATCCGAAGGATGCAAGGAGGATATCCTAATTTAGTCTAACAATTCGGTTATCTGACCAGCTCCAACCGTACGTCCGCCTTCACGGATGGCAAAACGCAGACCTTCGCTACATGCTACTGGATAGATCAAATCGATCGTGATTGATACGTTGTCACCTGGCATAACCATTTCAGTTCCTTCGGGAAGGGTAATTTCTCCCGTAACGTCCAATGTGCGGATATAAAACTGAGGACGGTATTTGTTGTGGAACGGTGTGTGACGACCGCCTTCTTCTTTCTTCAAAATATACACCTCGGCTTTTACTTTGGAGTGAGGTTTTACCTTGTTCGGGTGGGTGATGACCATACCGCGTTTTACTTCATTCTTGTCAATACCGCGAAGCAAAAGGCCTACGTTATCACCTGCCTGACCTTCGTCCAATATCTTACGGAACATTTCAACACCGGTGACAACGGATTTCTTTCCTTCAGCTCCCAAGCCTATAATCTGAACTTCTTCTCCCGTTTTGATGATACCGGTTTCGATACGACCTGTAGCCACGGTTCCACGACCTGTGATTGAGAATACGTCTTCAACCGGCATAAGGAAGGGCTTATCTATTTCGCGAGGAGGTAACGGTATCCAAGTATCACATGCGTCCATGAGTTCTACAATTTTATCTTCCCATTGAGGGTCACCGTTGAGACCACCCAGGGCAGAACCTCGGATCACAGGAGTGTTGTCCCCATCAAAGTTATAGAACGAAAGAAGTTCTCTCATTTCCATTTCAACCAATTCCAGCATTTCTTCGTCGTCAACGGAGTCGCATTTGTTCATGAAAACAACCAATTTGGGCACGTTTACTTGACGAGCCAGAAGGATGTGTTCACGTGTTTGAGGCATCGGACCATCGGTAGCGGCAACTACGATAATGGCGCCGTCCATTTGGGCAGCCCCTGTTACCATGTTCTTCACGTAGTCGGCATGACCCGGACAGTCCACGTGAGCATAGTGACGATTTGCTGTCTGGTATTCTACGTGAGCTGTGTTGATCGTTATACCTCTTTCTTTTTCTTCCGGAGCATTATCGATAGAATCGAATGAACGGATTTCGGAAAGACCTTTCTTTGCTAATACAGTTGTAATAGCAGCGGTCAATGTCGTTTTACCATGGTCAACGTGGCCTATTGTGCCGATGTTGACGTGGGGTTTCGATCTGTCAAATTTTTCTTTTGCCATAGCTTAATTTGTTCTTTATTTATTAATGTGCATATCCATCCTTGTTTCCTATCAGAGCCGGTGCCGAGACTTGAACTCGGGACCTCTTCCTTACCAAGGAAGTGCTCTACCGCTGAGCTACACAGGCAAACATCGGAGCGGAAGACGGGACTCAAACCCGCGACCCTCAGCTTGGAAGGCTAATGCTCTATCAACTGAGCTACTTCCGCGGTTTAAAAATGT
>JAISWO010000026.1 GCA_031271045.1 Tannerellaceae bacterium | reverse complement strand
ACCTTTCGCTTGCCGAAATTGCTTCATTCACAGGGCGCAGTTTGGCAACTTTCAAGCGCGATTTCCGCAAAATCAGTTCGCTTTCGCCTGAAAAGTGGTTGATACAAAAACGGCTCGAAAAAGCCAAGCAACAACTTGAAACAGGGCAGGTAAAAGTTTCGGATATTTACCGTGAAGTCGGGTTCAAAAACCTGTCGCATTTTTCAACAGTTTTCAAAGAAACATACGGCTATACGCCGTCAAAGATAAGATGTCTTTCGCTAGAAAAAGTTGACTCACCAAGTGTTCCGTTTCACGAATGAATTTACGGGTATCATCGACAATGTTTTCAACCGCTATTTCCCTGTTGCGCCTGTCCTGCTTCTCAAGTTTTTGGACGGGGTCGACGTTTGTTCCCGATTGCCGTTTGGGAAAGTACACTTTGTTCATGTTTTTGCCAAACAGTTCACTTTTAGTACACTCTATAAAGCAAGAACTCCTGATAATCATTTGTTTATCAGGAGTTCTGCGTACCCAAAGCCGGGATCGAACCGGCATGGAAGTGAATCCACTGGTGTTTGAGACCAGCGCGTCTACCAATTCCGCCATTTGGGCTTCTGGCGTGCAAAGGTAATGCTTTTTTTAATCGCACAAGAGGACAGGGTAATTTTTGTTGGGTTCTGAGGTAAAAATAAGTATATTTGCGCCCTATAAATAATGTTTCAGCACTAACAGAATGAAAATAAAAGCGTTTCTTCTCTCTTCCGTTTTGTGTGCCGGGTTGACGCTGGGGAGTTGCTGTTCGGAAGAAGAACCAATGATCGTACCCTCGAGGACAGTCCTCGTCTATATGGCCGCCGACAATAGCCTCAGTTCATTTGCAGACAAGAATATTAAAAACATGCTGATAGGAGCCGAAGGAAATAACCTCAATGGCGGAAATCTGCTTGTCTACCACGATCCGGCAAGTGAGCCGCCCCGCCTGCTCCGGATCATCCAGGGAACAAACGGCGCAATGGAAGAACAAATCATCCGAACGTATGAAGAACACAACTCGGTATCTGTCGAAGTCATGCGCAACGTGCTGGAAGATGTCTTCCTCAATCCCGCTTACAAAGCCGACAGCTATGGACTCCTCCTCTGGAGCCACGCCTCGGCTTGGTTGCCTTCCGATATCGGGAACTACCTGCGCTCTTTCGGACAGGACCGGACGCCAAAGAACAGTTTCATGGAGATATATGACCTGCAAAAGGCCTTGCAGGGATATACCTTCGACTACATCATCTTCGACGTCTGCTATATGTCCAATGTCGAAGTAGCCTACGCCCTGCGCAATTATACCGACTACATCCTGGCATCGCCCACGGAAGTGTTGGGTCCTGGAATGCCTTATGAACATATTGTGAAATACCTTTTCTCCGGCGAACCGGTTCAGAGCGCCCTGCAAAAAGCCGGCGAAAGGTTTTATACCTACTACGAGAACCAGGAAGCCAACAGCTCTTGGCCGAAATCGGCTTCCACCGCATTGGTAAAGACAAGCGATATGGACGCTCTGGCCGCCATTTGCCGCGAGATCCTGCTGGGGAAATATGAAACCTTCGATCTTCCGGTCGAAAACATCCAGCGCATGGAATACCTCCGCGACACAGACCATGCACTCTACGACCTGGGCGACTTCATCCGACAGCAGGCCACGTCCGAACAGTACGCCCGCTTCATGGAAGCACTGGGCAAAGTGGTCGTCTATAAGAATACCACCCAAGAGGCTTTTTATTCAGGCTATGATGGTCAAGGCCGCTATCTTACCATAGATAAAGACCGCTTCTGCGGCATCTCCGCATACGTCCCCCAACTGCAACTGACGGCGCTCAACGAATGGTACAAGCAGTTGGATTGGTACAAAGCTGTGTACGAATGATACGGGCGGAACAACTCACCAAGAGCTTCGGAGCGTTGCAAGTATTGAAAGGCATCGACCTTTGCATCGGGAAAGGCGAGATCGTAGCCATTGCCGGCCCCAGCGGGGCAGGGAAAACCACGTTGCTCCAGATCCTCGGCACCTTGGACTCGGCCGATAGCGGACGCCTGCTGCTGAACGAAACCGACGTCAACCGCATGAACGACCGGGAACGGTCCGCCTTCCGCAATCGTCACATCGGCTTTGTTTTTCAGTTCCACCAATTACTTCCCGAATTTACAGCCATGGAAAACGTCATGATACCGGCGCTGATCGGCAAAGAGAAATACTGCGTCGCAGAAAGAAAGGCAAAGGAAATATTAGATTTCCTGAAGCTGACCCCCCGCCTCGATCATAAACCCTCCGAACTTTCCGGCGGGGAAAAGCAACGCGTAGCCGTTGCCCGCGCCCTGATAAACAACCCATCCGTCATCCTGGCCGACGAACCCTCCGGCAGCTTAGATACTCGCAGCAAAGAAGAACTCCACTCTCTTTTCTTTGAGTTGCGCGACAAAATGGGCCAGACATTCATCATCGTAACCCACGACGAACACCTGGCCCTCCACACCGACCGCGTCATCCACATCCAGGATGGCTACGTTATCCCGCAGGGGGAAACGAACCGGTCAGATATTCTTGACTTTGATTAAATATTCGACAATCTGCACCGCATTGAGAGCGGCTCCCTTTTTGATCTGGTCGCTCACCGTCCAGAATGTTAATCCGTTCGGATGGGCGATGTCCTTGCGGATACGGCCTACGTAAACAGGGTCTTTGCCGGCCACGAACAATGGCATCGGGTATTCCTTCTGCGAAGGATCGTCCTGAAGAACGATTCCTTCGGCTCCGCCAAAGGCTGCACGGGCTTCTTCCACACTGACGGGACGCTCGGTCTCAACCCAGGTGGCTTCACTGTGCGAGCGAATCACCGGTACGCGGACGCAGGTCGCGCTCACTTCCACGTCGGAATGCATGATCTTGCGGGTTTCATCATACATTTTCATTTCTTCCTTCGTGTAATCATTGCCGGTAAAGACGTCGATCTGAGGAATCAGGTTATATGCCAACTGATAGGCAAACTTCTCCACCGTAGGTGCTTCTCCTTTTTGAATCTGTTCATATTGCTTTACCAACTCTGCCATAGCCGTTGCTCCGGCACCGCTGGATGCCTGGTAAGTGGCCACATGCACGCGTTTGATATGGGAGATCTGTTCGATGGCATTCAAGGCAACGACCATCTGGATGGTAGAACAATTCGGATTGGCAATGATACCGCGCGGACGGATCAGGGCATCTTCGGGATTCACTTCGGGTACGACCAAAGGTACGTCGTCGTCCATGCGGAAGGCGCTCGAATTGTCTATCATCACCGTGCCATGCCGCGTAATTGTTTCAGCAAAGGCTATGGATGTGCTACCGCCGGCTGAAACAAAAGCAACCCCAATATCCTTAAAGTCGTCGTTGTGTTTCAACTCCTTCGTAGTGTATTGTTTACCACGAAACGTATAAACACATCCGGCGCTACGGGATGAACCGAAAAGAACAAGTTCATCTATCGGGAAATCTCTCTCATCAAGTACGCGCAGGAATTCTTGTCCTACAGCTCCACTCACTCCAACAATTGCTACTTTCATTTTGAGCGTTGATTAATTAGTTTTTATTGAATTGTTATATCTTTGCACCCGCTATAAAAATTATAGCATGCAAAGATAAATAATTATTATTAGCAATGAAGCAAAACGGTTTAGCTGTGAAATATTTCTTGCTGTTATGGGCGCTTCTGCTGCCCTGCCATCTTTTTTCCCAATTGAATGAATCTTTTTCGGGTGCAGACGTTACCTCCTGCAATCCTTGGGAGGGCGATATTGACAAGTTCATCATCAATGCCTCCGAGCAGTTGCAGTTTACCTCTCCTGCGGGCGAAGCAGGAAGCGCTTCACTTCAGATACCTTTGTCTTTTGAAAAGAATATGACCTGGGAGATGGATGTCAAACTGGACTTCAAATCGACCGATGCCAATAATCTACGCATCTTTGTTTATGCTCCCGATACGATTTACATCCAGATAGGGAACAACACCCGCCGGGTTTCGCTCTATGAAAATGTCCAGAACACGCCGAAGCTGCGTATTACCGGGCGAAAAGCCTTGTTGGAAGAGCCTTACGCTTTTGTATCCATACGCCTGACCCTGGAAGAAGGACATACATGGACCCTTTATACCCGCAAAGAAGGCGAACAGGATTTCTACAAAGAAGGCAACTATAAAATGTCAAAATCATCTGCCGACCCTCAGGCTTTTATGATGATGACCTTCCGTTATATCAAAGGGCGGGTCAGTGAATATCTTATAGATAACCTGAACATAACGCATGGAATGACCGAAACGCCAGAGCCGGAACCAGAGCCAGAGCCGGAACCAGAGCCGGAACCAGAATCCGTTATCGACCCGAAGCAGGTGATTATCAGTGAAGTGATGGCCAATCCGAAAGGTTCGACATCTTTTCCCGAAACAGAATATATTGAGTTGCACAACGTCTCTGAAACGGCCTTCTTGCTGAAAGGATGGGCGTTGATCTATGACGGAAAGAAAGTCGCTATCAATACGCTTTTATTGCCGGCCGGAGGATATGCCGTCCTTTACAGAGCCGGTCGGTCTATCTGTGTGGATGAGCCCGGACAGGCCGTGGGCATATCCCAATTCCCCGCCGCACTATCAAACAGCGGCAATCTTCTATATTTGGAAGATACTGAGGGAAAATGGATGGATGAATTTTATTATCCGAAAGCCCAAGCTGGCGTTTCCTGGGAACGTTCGGGAGACGACGCCTATCTATCGACAGACGCCAGAGGCGGTACGCCCGGCTCGCCCAATTCTGTCCCCAAGGAAATAGAAGAACCGGAAGAACCCTTTTCCAATGTAGAAGAAGGCGATATTGTATTCAATGAGTTATTGCCCGAACCTTTTACAGGAGGGAGCGAATATATCGAACTCTATAATCGTTCCGGCCGGCAGCTATCCTTGAATGGTCTGTCTATTGCCGTCCTGCGAGCGGACGGGACGCTGAGCGCTTCTTACCCTTTGGATGCTCTGTCTTCTTCCGTCATACCTGAGGGTGGATATGTTTTGCTGACAAAAGACAAAGATGCAGTGGGTGCATTTTATCTGCTTGCTTCTCCGGAGGCCGTCTATGAATTGAAGCTGCCCGTACTGTCTAATGAATCCTCCAATCTTGTATTGCTTCGTACCCACGACCAGATCATCATTGATGATGTATCATATTCCTCCCAATGGCATGATCCTTCCATAAAGAACAAAAAAGGAGTCGCCCTCGAACGGATAGACCCGGACGGTCATACCCGGCAAGCCTCTAATTGGACATCGGCGGCCTCTACCGCCGGCTATGGCACACCCGGATACCGGAACTCCTGCTTTGCCTACGAAGGTAATAGCACCATCGACGGCATATCCTCGCCGATACTGAGGGAAGATGGTTTGTATAGCATCGCCTATCACATGGGGAGCCCCGGATACAGATGCCGCATCTACATATATAATATGGCAGGTTTGCGGGTGGCGGAGATTGCGAACCATGAACTTTTCAGCCTGTCGGGAGACTTTGTCTGGGATGGAAAATCTTTCGCAGGCGATCGTCTGAGAACCGGCATTTATATCCTTTATGCAGAATTATATAAGGCTGATGGGCAAATAAGATACGAACGGATTGTCTTTCCGGTGAAGTAATGGTTTCAGATAAATGCTGCTTGTTTTGACAAAAAAAAAATCCAAATGGATCTGTATGGAATATTTCTCCTATATTTGTGGAATTATTAATGAATGACAACTGAATGTTATGAGCAAACTGTGGGTCAGCCTCCTCTTTCTTATCTTTACGGCATTTGCCGCTTATTCGCAACATATAGCAATCAAAAGTAATCTTGTCTATGATGCGACAGGTACGATTAATATAGGAGGTGAGTATGCGATCAATAAGGCCTTTTCCATCAATCTGTCGGGGAACTACAATGGATGGATGTTACAAAAACCCCATATGTGGAAGCACTATCTGGTTCAACCGGAAGTGCGTTACTGGCTACGCGAAAGTTTCAACGAACACTATCTCGGCGCCCATTTCCTGTACGCGGGTTTTGATATAGAACGAATGACGTTGCCTTTCTTCGGCTTTACAAGAAAGCACTTGTATACAAACGGGACGGCCTATGGAGGAGGATTTTCGTACGGATATCATCTATACCTGACTCCCCGCTTGAATCTTGAATTTGCTCTTGGCGTGGGATTCTTGAAGCTAACTTATGACAAGGCCTTGTATTCGAGTCCTGCAAGTTCCGACCGCCTTACGAGAAATTATATTGGGCCTACTCAAATAGGCGTCAGTGTTGTATATATTATCAATTAAAGAGATGAGGAGAGCATTATTTTTAACAACGATCAGTATTATGTTGAGTTGTGTAGCCATGCACGCCCAGCAGAGAGCAGGTTCCGTATCAGCTAAAATAAACAGAGTAGACCTTAAAGGCACTGCCTTGAATTTGGATCTGGACATGAGAATAGATCACATGCAAATAGGAAGATACGAAAGTTTGTCACTAACCCTGGTACTCAGAGGTACAGGCAAGGGACAAACATTGTCGTTACCTCCTGTTGTCGTCAACGGATCCAACAAACGCCGCATGTTCGACCGGGCAGTTGCTCTCTATGGGATAACGGAAGCTAAAAAGGGCGCTTATGACGTGCTTAAAAATGATCCTGATTTGACTCAATATGTCGGATATAGACGAGCCGTCGCTTATAAATCGTGGATGAACAACTGCCAATTGCTCCTTGTCGGAGAAATAAAAGATTACCATAACAACACGAAACAGCGTTTTACCAATGTAGTCGAGAAGCGGATTGCCGTCCGGAGTTCAAACGCCACCTCCAATACGGTCACCATGCCCCCAGCCGCCAATCAAACTGCCCGGCCTACTAACCAACCTACCCGACCAGCCAATCAAACTACCCAGCCCGCCGGAACAACAACCAGACCGGCCAATCAATCTACCAACAGACCTGCCGGAACAACAACCAGACCGGCCAATCAATCTGCCAACAGACCCGCCGGAACAACAACAACCAACCGACCGCCAGCAAACAACAACAGAAGGTAATCATTCCTTTTCTCCTTAACTTATTTGGAACGTAAGGCGCGGGGGGATTTTCCAAAATTAGCGCGACAGAAATGCGAGAAATTGGCCAACGATTCAAATTTGTGCTTATTACTTATCTCGGTGATGGACATATCGGTTGTCGTTACATCGGCGTATATGTCACGGCATTTCTGTTTGAGTATCCATTGATAAACAGGTTCGTCAAAGGTTTCCCTGAATAATTTCCGAAATGTGGGGACGCTATAACCACTCAGTTGGGCAAAAGTTTCAACATCCTTGGCGAGAGGATAGTTGTTCATGACAAAAGAACGGAAGCTCCGATTCTTCCCGTAGACAGGAGCGTAAAAATCAGACAATTCTTTCAGCGTATAAGCATAGTCCAGCAGGCAGAATAGCTCCGTCTGCTTGGATTGTATGTATTTTGCACAGGGCAGATGGTCGTTTAGGACGATCTTTACGCCTTCGAGGAAGGGACAAAGGGGGGGGCGCACGTGCATCACGACCAAAGGTGGCGTTGCGGAGCCGGCCTGATTCATGTGTTCCTGAAAACGTGCATCGCAGACGTTCGGCAGATGGTCGAACAAACAGGTTACGGTTTCGACCGGTGTATGGATGCGAAATTCGACCGTCGAACCGGCCGGCTGAAGGACAAAGTCGCCTTCGCGGAGGATTGTGTCGGGATGTTCGTTGCTATTGATCCACAGTTCACCTTTCAAGAGAAAGTAGATGACGTTCTGCGTGCAGTCCCTTCTCGGAAGAAACAGTCCCCGGGGGTGGCGGTGAAAGCTGAACACGTCTCTCAGGAGATATTCGCAGGTGGTGCAAGGCCGGTCGTTCCGGCATTTTTCAGACATAACGGTTATGGTTTTATGGTGATTCGGACGCCTTTACTTTCGTTGTGAAAACGGTTTACGGCGGTCACTACGTAGCGGGCGGGCGTCTCTGTTTGGTTATTCAAACGATAAGATGTTTGGCGGGTGATGCCAATGATGCGTGCCGGATTGCTGAGATCGATCTTTTCTTTTCGGTCAAATCGGTAGATGACAAAATAATGGGCCGAGCGGGCGTCGTCGGGGTTTAAGGTGGCGTTCCAGTGCAGCCGGAGGCCTTCGCTGTCTTCGGATTGCAAAGTTTTTACTTTGCCGGGCGAGCGCTTTTGCAGGCGGGTATATGCCGGCAGCAAGGCAGGGTAGCGATGGTAGTGGCGCTTTAGGCTGTCGGCCACGCCTTTGTTGTTCCACAGGATTTCATTTGCGGGCCAGAAACTGTGGCCGGCGGCGTTGGGCATCTGGCGTTGGTCTTGCATCTTGCCGGCGAGTTGGTTGGCCTTCATTGTTCGGTCTACATCCTGGCCGATGTAGAGGTGGCGTCCGAAGGTATGTTGGTCCCACCAGCGGATCAACGTGGCATAGTCGGCCGAAGGATGGGCGATTTCCCAGTACAGTTGCGGTATGACGTAGTCTATCCATCCTTGCCGGAGCCAGAGGAGGATGTCGGCGTAGAGATCGTCATAGCTTTGCAGGCCGTTGGTTTGGCTTCCGGGGTCGTCGGCGGGTGTGTTTTTCTTGTTCCGGTAGATGCCGAAAGGGCTGATGCCGAAACGTACCCATGGTTTGACGCTGTGTATGACGTCGCTCAGTTCGCTGACCAGGAGGTTGACGTTTTGACGGCGCCAGTCGTTGCGCATTTCCGGCGTAGAGCCTTGTCCGTAGAGTTTGAAACTTTCATCGTCGGGAAATGGGATGCCGCCGGACGCCGGATAGGGGTAGAAATAGTCGTCGAGGTGGATGGCGTCGACATCGTAGCGGCTCACTATGTCTTTGACGACGTTGGCGATGAAGCGGCGGTTTTGTGGTTGGCCGGGATCGAAGAGTATCTGTTTGTTGTATCTGACAAAGCGGCCCGGGTACTTATGGATGATGTGCGAAGCGGCAAAAGTAGTACTGCCCTCGGTGCCTGCTCTGTAAGGATTGAGCCAGGCATGGAACTCCATGTTCCGTTTGTGACATTCTTCGATCAGGAATTGCATCAAGTCGAAGCCGTCCTGGGGCGCTTTTCCTTGCGTTCCGGTAAAGAAGCGGCTCCATGGCTCCAGATTGGAGGGATAGAAGGCGTCGGCTTCGGGGCGCACCTGAAAGATAATGGCATTGATACGGCAGGCTTCGAGGATGTCGAGCTTGCGAATAAAATCGGCCTTCATTTGAGCCGGGGTCATCCGTTTGTATTCCTCCTGGTAGGCTGTTTGTATCCAGGCACCGCGAAATTCGTGTTTGGGGGGCATGTCTTCCCTGTTTCCGGGTGTCAAACGGAGGGCTAAACATCCCGTTAGGATGAAAAGCAGGGGAAAGAAGTATAAAAAGGTTTGTTTGTTCATGAGTTTAAACATCAGTATTTATGACAAAGGTATGATTTTTCTTGACTTTGACAATCTTCCTGCCATTGTTTTTAATTCTATAATAATCAGAGTGGTATTAAATTTTCGTCACTAATTAGGGTGGCGAAATGCGAAAAAAAAGGTAAGTTTTTTCTATAAATTCAACCCTATCTATCTTCTGTAACTCCCATGTAGCCCATCACTAATGTCTTGTCCTGAAATAGTTTTACAAAACAGCAACAAAACAAGCAATGAAGTTATGGTAAGACAAGAGCAAAAAAAATTACTCGAAAGAGTATAGAGAATGTGTGTTGACAGTGTGTCACAAAAGAGAGGAATCGATATCAGTGATGGCTCTCCGGTTTGGTGTGAAAGAAAATACGGTCAGCAGTTGGATTCGTCGGGCAAAGGAGACAAAGAATTCTCGGCATAGAGGGATGAAGCTTTGGCACATGTACCGAAAAAAGTTTGGCTGCAATAATCCGGTAGGGTGCGACCGCTTCGAGGATATAGTAGACCGTATGGTCTGAAAGTCAGATCCAGGGTACGCAAGCCTACGACCACCGATTCCAGACACGACCTCCCGGTCTATCCGAACCTCATCAAGGATTTATTCCTGCTGCTATCAATCAGTTGTGAGTAAGCTATACGCATATTACCCTGTGGCCGGAATCCTGTTCCCGTGTCTCATGAATATACTGTAACACAAACTCTTCCTAAGAAGCTTTCAGATGAACACCATGTTCATCATACTTGTAATATGCCTGCTTCGTTACGCCAAACAGCTTGCAAAGACTCTCTACCGGATATCTCCTGGCGTCCTTTGCATGCAGGTTCACGACCATTTGGCGCCAAGTTTTTTTCTTATCGCAATCTTGAACTTCGACTCCGCCACTTGGATCATCTCTGGGTAAGCATCCGCACGGAACGGCTCGTATCTAAGACGAATTTGCAAACGAGCGACCTCCGCACCAAGGGCTTTGATGTCCTGAGCCTCTACAGATGTCGCTTGTATGCGTGCCTCGTTCGACTGTCTTTGTTCTTTCACCGGTTCTTGAACGGATTTTGCATCGTTTTCCGATGCAGAGATACAAAGACTCCTTGACACTGTTGATTCACTTATTGGTAAAATCCGGGATATATACGCTCTGCACCATATCCTTCCTCGTAACGCATCTTAACTTTGGTGAGTCAACTTTTTCTATCGAAAGACACTTTGGAGACAGCGTAGACGGGCTTCTTGCTTTTTTCCGTATATTTGTGCCTTCAAACAAGATATAATCGGAACACATCATGCAGAAACCAACGATACCTAAAGGGACGAGGGACTTTTCGCCGGAAGAAATGACGAAGCGGAACTATATATTCACCACCATCAAGGACGTCTTCCACCTCTATGGATATCGACAGATCGAAACACCGGCGATGGAAAACCTGTCAACCCTGACAGGTAAATATGGCGAAGAAGGCGATAAGCTGCTTTTCCGGATATTGAACTCCGGCAATTGCTTCAATGGCCTAACAGACACAGAACTGCAGGAGTGCAACCCCATAACCTTTGCCGCCAAAGCCTGTGAGAAAGGACTGCGCTATGACCTGACGGTGCCCTTCGCACGCTATGTGGTGCAACACCGCAATGAACTAACCTTCCCCTTCAAGCGTTACCAGATACAACCCGTGTGGCGAGCCGACCGTCCGCAAAAAGGCCGCTATCGCGAATTTTACCAGTGCGACGCTGACGTCGTAGGCTCCCCCTCGCTGATGAACGAAGTGGAACTGATCCTGATCATGGACGAAGTTTTCCGCCGTTTCGGCATTCGGGTGACCATCCGGATGAACAACCGCAAAATCCTCTCTGGCATAGCCGACATCATCGGCGAAGCCGGAAAAATAGTCGACTTGACAGTCGCCATTGACAAATCAGACAAGATAGGAGTCTCCGGCGTGAACGACGAACTCCGTACCAAAGGTCTGTCACAACAAGCCATCGACCACCTCCAACCCTTCATCGCCCTGAGTGGAACGAACCGAGAAAAGCTGACAGCACTGCGACATACTCTATCTGTCTCCGGAACAGGTCTGAAAGGCGTCGAAGAACTCGAGTATATCTTCGACCGTCTGGCCTGCACCACCCCACTGCGCGCCGGCCTGGAGATTGACCTCACCCTGGCACGCGGACTCAACTACTACACCGGTGCCATCTTCGAAGTGAAAGCCCTAGACGTAGAAATCGGCAGCATTACCGGAGGCGGACGCTACGATAACCTCACAGGGATGTTTGGGGTAGAGGGATTGTCGGGTGTAGGCATATCCTTCGGCGCCGACCGCATCTTCGACGTCCTGAACCGCCTGGATCTCTACCCCGCAGGATCACTCAAGAGCTCACAGCTGCTCTTTGTCAACTTCGGAGCTAAAGAAGAAGCCTTCCTTCTCCCCCTGCTGGAACGAGTACGCGCTGCCGGCATACGGGCAGAACTCTATCCTGAAGCTGCAAAGATGAAAAAACAAATGAGCTATGCCGATGCCGGGAAGATTCCCTTCGTTGCCCTTGTAGGAGAAAACGAGATGGCGCAGGGGAAAGTCAATCTGAAGAACATGCTGAGCGGCGAACAATCCCTGCTAACGCCGGAAGAACTGATAGCGCACTTCTGATCCGGCAACCACCAGTGCTCCTCCTGCCAAAACGTACTTGTGTTGTCAGAGAAAACAGACATCTTGTCGGGAATGTAAGCTTGGCACAAAATTAGTAATAGAAGTAGACAAACAAAACACATTATATAATTACTAACATTTAAAACAATAGCAGAATATGATCATTAAACCATTAGCAGACAGGGTGCTGATTCGACCCGCTGCTGCAGAAGAAAAAACGATGAGTGGAATCATTATCCCTGACTCGGCAAAAGAAAAGCCCCTGAAAGGTGAAGTCATTGCCGTAGGTAACGGAACAAAGGACGAAGAGATGGCGCTCAAACCAAGCGATCTGGTTTTGTATGGCAAATATGCCGGAACGGAAATTGAATTAGACGGTGAAAAGTACCTCATCATGCGCCAGTCTGATATTTTAGCTATTATTTAATTCTAAAACACACGATAACAGTTATATTTATTATGGCAAAAGAAATTAAATTCAATATGGAAGCCCGCGACCTTTTGAAAAAAGGCGTAGACGAATTGGCAAATGCAGTGAAAATCACCCTCGGCCCCAAAGGTCGCAACGTGATTATCGAAAAGAAATTCGGTGCCCCACAAATCACCAAAGACGGCGTCACCGTGGCCAAAGAAATTGACCTGGCTTGCCCCTATGAAAACATGGGCGCCCAATTAGTCAGGGAAGTAGCCTCTAAAACCAATGACAATGCCGGTGACGGTACGACAACGGCTACCGTTCTGGCACAAACCATCATAGGTGTGGGACTGAAAAACGTAACCGCCGGCGCAAACCCCATGGACCTCAAACGAGGCATCGACAAAGCCGTAGCAAAAGTGATAGAAAACATCGCCTCGCAAGCAGAAGCCGTAGGCGATAGCCTTGATAAAATTGAAAACGTAGCGAAAATATCCTCTAATGGCGACGACAGTATCGGTAAACTGATCGCCGAAGCCATGAAGAAAGTAAAGAAAGAAGGCGTCATCACCGTAGAAGAAGCCAAAGGAATCGAAACTACAGTAGACGTAGTCGAAGGAATGCAGTTCGACCGCGGATATATCTCTGCCTACTTCGCTACGGATATGGAAAAGATGGAAGCCAACCTGGAAAACCCCTATATCCTGATCTACGACAAGAAAATATCCGTACTGAAAGAACTCCTCCCCATCCTCGAACAGAGCGTACAGACTGGCCGCCCACTGCTAATCATTGCCGAAGATATCGACAGCGAAGCCTTGGCAACCTTAGTGGTCAACCGTCTGCGTGGATCGCTGAAAATTTGCGCCGTAAAAGCTCCAGGGTTCGGTGACCGCCGCAAAGCCATGCTGGAAGATATAGCCATCTTGACAGGTGGTACCGTCATCACGGAAGAAACCGGTCTGAAACTGGAAAATGCTACGCTGGAAATGCTCGGTAATGCAGAAAAAGTAGTGGTGAACAAAGACAATACAACCATCGTTGACGGAGCCGGTAACAAAGATGCCATCCAAGCCCGTATCGGCCAGTTGAAAACCCAGATAGAGACAACGACCTCCGACTATGACAAGGAAAAACTGCAGGAACGCCTGGCCAAACTTTCCGGTGGAGTAGCCGTCCTCTACGTAGGTGCTCCTTCCGAAGTGGAAATGAAAGAAAAGAAAGATCGTGTGAACGACGCCTTGAGTGCCACCCGTGCCGCCATCGAAGAAGGAACCGTCCCCGGCGGAGGTGTCGCTTATATCCGCGCCATCGCTGCTCTGGAAGGCCTTAAGGGAGAAAATGAAGACGAAACAACTGGCATTGAGATCATCAAACGTGCCATCGAAGAACCGCTCCGCCAGATCGTGGGCAATTCAGGCAAAGAAGGTGCTGTCATCGTGCAGAAAGTAAAAGAAGGAAAAGGTGACTTTGGCTACAACGCACGTACCGACGTCTACGAAAACCTCTGCACTGCCGGCGTTATCGACCCGGCTAAAGTAACCCGTGTAGCGTTGGAAAATGCTGCTTCAATCGCCGGAATGTTCCTCACCACTGAATGTGTGATTGCCGAAAAGAAAGAAGAATCACCTGCTGCGCCGATGAATCCCGGTATGGGCGGCGGTATGGGCGGCATGATGTGATGAATGGGTAAATAACTCCTCAGAGAAAAGCGGAATATATGTTGTAATATATTTCGCTTTTTTTCGATCCGTAATTAGGTTTTTGCCGTATATTTACGGCCAAATTGAAAGGATGCGACAGTACACGGAAGATGAACTTGTAGAGCGTTTGCGTGACCCTTCTACTCTGAGAGATGCTTTTGCACAGGTGGTAAGTTTGTATGGTAAGAAGTTGTATTGGCAGATACGCAGGATGGTCTTAAATCACGATGACACAAACGACTTACTACAGAATACATTTATGAAAGCATGGATAAATATCGACTATTTCAGAGGAGAAGCCCGGTTATCGACTTGGCTGCACAAAATAGCTTTAAACGAATGCATCACCTTTCTGCATCGTCAGCGTACGATGAATAATGTATCCGTGGATGATACTGACGTCTTTCTACTTGAACGACTGAAAGGAGACGTTTATTTTGACGGCGACGAAGCACAGATGAAACTTCAGGAAGCAATCCTTTTACTGCCCGAGAAACAAAGGTTAGTATTCAATATGAAATACTTTGATGAAATGAAGTATGAAGAAATGTCAGGAGTCCTGGGAACATCTGTAGGAGCACTGAAAGCTTCCTATCATTATGCAGTAAAAAAAATAGAGGATTTTTTGACGAAAGATCTTTAAACCTTTCACCCTGCCGAAAGTCAAAAACAAGTATAAAAAAGAGAAAATAGCAAAAAAGCACATGAAAAAAGGAACTCAGGAACTGGACTGTATGAAAGGAGAAAAACCTTTTCTCGTTCCGGAAGGTTATATGGAAAACCTCACACCCCGGGTTATGAGTGAACTGCCGGAACGGACGTATGCGAATCCGAAGCGCATAACGACGATGGAATATATACGCCCTTGGCTGTATATGGCCAGTGTTTTTGCAGGGTTGGGATTGTTTGTCAACCTGCTGATAGGCAAAGGTGATTCTGGCCATACGGTGGTGAGTGATTCTCTTTTGGTTCATACAACGATTCCCCAGGATGTATATTCCGACAGTCAAGATGAAGAGGAAGCCGACTATCTGGAGTTCATCGAATCGCAGTATGTCGGTTATATATTGGCAGAGGAAATGGGTGAATACGAATAAACTGAACAAAAAACAATGTCGTTAGCATATTTTTGTAATATTTTCTTGTATGAATAAATTATTTGTTGTTATATTTGGGGCGTCAATGACACTGGCTTCACTGGAGTGCTACGCTCAAGACAAGCAAGACGGTTCTTTTGACAAGGAAATGTTTCTGGTGAGGAGAAATGCTTTTATTGCAGCCGAATTGGGTCTTACACCGCAGGAAGCCGGATTGTTTCTTCCTCTTTTGGAGGAATTACAGGAAAAGAAATACGAAGCAGGACATAAATGCAGAAGACTTTCCAAAGAAATAAAACAGAAAAAAAAACCTAACAATGCCGATTATTTGAATACGATAGATGAATGTATCGGAGTGGGTATAAAAGAAGCAGAGTTAGAAAGAGAATATTACGAGAAGTTCAAAAAGGTGCTATCGCCTGAAAAACTTTACAAATATAAAGAAGTCGAATATCGATTTGCAAGAGAGTTTGTAAAGAATTCAGAGAAACAACCGGAAAGAACAAGAGGAGGAGGTAATAGGAATAAATCACAGTAGAGATAAAGGATATTATCATTATTTGTGTTTTTTGTTTAGATTTAGTTTTGGCGTTTAAGTTAAGGGAGGGGTGGCGACGTGATGTCGGTTCCCCTTTTGTTTTTTCGTATTATTTCTTACCTTTGTTCCCTTGAATAACAAATTGTGTAGTTACTAAATATATTAATGTATGGAAATCGTAAAAGTTTTAGGTAGAGAGATTTTAGACTCGCGTGGTAATCCAACAGTGGAAGTTGACGTACTTCTGGCATCAGGTGCTTTTGGCCGTGCCGCTATTCCTTCCGGAGCTTCTACCGGTGAAAATGAAGCAATAGAATTACGTGACGGAGATAAAAAACGTTACGGAGGTAAAGGCGTGCTCAAAGCTGTGGAGAATATAAATAGTATAATAGCTCCCGCTATCTTAGGAATGAGCGCTTTGAATCAACGTGAAATAGATGCCAAATTGCTTGAACTGGATGGTACGAAAACCAAATCCAAACTGGGTGCCAATGCCATGTTGGGCGTATCGTTGGCAGTAGCCAAAGCCGCTGCTGATTTGCTAGATTTGCCATTGTATCGTTATATAGGAGGAACGAATGCCTATGTGTTACCGATTCCGATGATGAATATCATCAATGGAGGATCTCACTCGGATGCTCCCATTGCCTTCCAGGAATTTATGATTCGTCCGGTAGGTGCTTCCAGTTTCCGCGAAGGATTGCGCATGGGAGCTGAAGTTTTCCATGCCTTAAAGAAAGTACTGCACGACCGCGGACTGAGCACAGCCGTAGGTGATGAAGGTGGTTTTGCCCCTACCTTGGACGGTACGGAAGATGCGCTCAACTCAATCCTTTCTGCCATCAAAGCAGCAGGCTATGAACCGGAGAAAGATGTAACAATTGCTTTGGACTGCGCTTCTTCCGAGTTTTACGAAGACGGAGTGTACGATTACACAAAGTTTGAAGGAGCCAAAGGCGCAAAACGTTCCGCCAAAGAACAGGTAGCCTATCTGTCAGAATTAGTATCCAAGTTCCCTATCGACTCCATCGAAGACGGCATGGATGAAGGAGACTGGGAAGGCTGGAAACTGCTTACCGAAGCGATCGGTTCAAAATGCCAATTAGTAGGAGACGATTTGTTCGTTACGAATGTGGAATTTCTGAAGAAAGGTATCGAAAGCGGTTGCGGCAATTCTATCTTGATTAAGGTAAACCAGATCGGGACACTGACGGAGACATTGGATGCTATCGAAATGGCACATCGCAATGGATACACTTCCGTTACTTCACACCGTTCGGGCGAAACCGAAGACGCAACGATTGCCGATATAGCCGTAGCTACTAATTCCGGTCAGATTAAGACCGGCTCGCTGAGCCGGTCAGATCGTATGGCAAAGTACAACCAACTGCTTCGCATCGAAGAAGAATTGGGCAGCTTAGCTGTATATGGATACAAAAAGTACACAAAGTGACTTTTTTGCCGGTCTCGGTTATATACAAAAAAACATAAGAGAGAGCCTGTACAAGGGCTCTCTCTTCGTTTTATCTCTCTCCGGTTCATGATTCTGGTCAAACATTTGAAAGTGTTGTAAAATTAGAAAATGCTTTTTGTATAATCAAAAACATTATCTTTGCACTGCGAATAAAAAAAAGAACCTTTAGCCTAAATTTTTTGAACAATTTATAAGATGACGAAACAATTCAATGTAAAAACTATCCTGATTGGATGTGTGTTGATTTTGATGTGCATAGGATGCGCCTCACGCAAGGAGGTGGTATATCTACAGGATGTGGATCCACTGAAACAGCAGATTATCTCTCAGAATTATGAAATGATCATTCACCGAGACGATTTGCTGGCTATCATGATAAACAGCAAAGATCCGGAATTGGCTATGCCATTTAACATGCCGTTAACCACGTATCAGTTAGGAACGACCGGAGGAAGTTACGGACAACAACGTGTGCTGGGTTATCTGGTGGATGCTAATGGGACTATTGATTTCCCTATCTTGGGTTCGATTAAAGCAGAAGGACTGACCCGGATGCAGTTGACGAATCAGATAAAGGATCGTTTGACAAAAGAAGATCTCATCAAAGATCCGATTGTGACGATTCAGTTTATGAACTTTAAAATATCAGTGATAGGAGAAGTTGCCCGTCCGGGATCTTTCTCAATCTCAGGCGACAGGGTAACCCTGCTGGAAGCCTTGAGTATGGCAGGCGACCTGACTATCTACGGCAAACGCGACCGCGTAGCCGTGATCCGGGAAAGAGACGGGAAGCGGACGGTTCTGTTTCACGACCTGCGCTCGGCTGACCTTTTCCAGTCTCCCTGCTATTATCTGCAACAAAACGATATTGTATATGTCGAACCCAACCGGGCACGCGCCGGACAAAGCGAAATCAATCAGAATAACTCGGTAGGAGTCTGGCTCTCGGCCGTATCTATATTGACCTCAGTCGTCTCATTGCTTGTAACCATCAATAAAAAATAAAAAAAGACATGGAACAAAATACATTGTACACACCCAGAGAAGAAGAGAACGAAATATCTTTGGGTGACATTCTGCATATTGTCCGGAGTAATTGGATTTGGTTTCTTTTATCCATTGGAATCTGTTGCGCACTGGCGACATTGTATATCCTGTGGGCGCCCAAGGTATATACCCGTACAGCTACCGTGTTGATTAAGGACGACTCAAAGGGAGGAGGAGGAATCAGCGAGTCGGCCGCCTTTGAAGACTTGGGTATGTTTAATATCAAACGGAATGTGGATAATGAAGTATTAGTATTTCAATCGGAACAACTGATGAAGGCTGTGGCCAACCGACTGCATCTGGACGTCAGCTACACCATCCGAGAGGGGCTGCGAACGACAGAGTTATACACCCGTTCACCCATCGTAATGCAGTTCTTTGAAACGGAGGAGTCGCAGGAATTCTCTCTGAAAGTCATCCCCTTATCCGAAAAGCAGGTATTATTGACCCATTTCTCTGACTCACCGGATGAACTGACGGCGAACTTGAACGACACCATCGACACTCCCATGGGAAAGGCAATGGTTACGTCTACATTATATTATACGGAAGATTATTATAACACATCGGTGACTGTTACGAAGAATAACCTGTCCGATGTATTAGAAAGCTACGGCAAAAATCTGCAAGTTGCCTTAGCCAGTAAAACAGCGACACTGATCAAACTCACCCTGAGGGACGTCTCCATTCCCCGGACGGAAGACATCCTCAATACCTTGATTGCCGTGTATAACGAAGCTGCCATCAACGACAAGAACCAGATTGCCGTAAATACGTCCAACTTTATTGCCGAACGATTGGTTATCATTGAACAAGAGTTAGGAAACGTCGATGCGGATATCGAAACGTACAAACGCGAAAACAGGCTGACCGACATACAGTCGGAAACAGGCATGTATCTGAAGGAAAGCAGTCAGTACAGTCAGGAAGAATTAGGCCTGGAAAACCAGAAAGCACTGGCGCGTTATATTCGCGAATACTTGACCGACCCCTCTCGAAGCTCCGAACTGATACCCGCCAATACCGGCATCTCAGACGCAAACATCGAAGTGCAAATCAACGAATACAACACAAGCCTGTTGAAACGCAATCGGCTGATCAGCAACAGCAGCTATCGCAATCCCGTGGTGATGGATCTCAACAACTCGCTGGGATCAATGAAGCAGACGATCATCCGCGCCGTGGATAACCTGATCGTCGGCTTAGACATCAAAATACGAAACATCGAGGAACGAGATCAGCGGAACATCCTCCGCATAGCGGAAGTTCCCACACAGCAACGACAGGTACTCTCTATCGAGCGGCAACAAAAAATCAAGGAAGAGCTTTACCTCTACCTCCTGAACAAGCGGGAAGAGAATGCCCTTACGCAAGCCATCACCGAAAGCAACGCCCGCATCATCGACCCCGCTACCGGAAGCCGCGAACCCGTGGCACCGAAGAAAAGCATCATCCTGCTGGCCGCCTTCCTGGCCGGGATTGTGATCCCCGCAGGATATTTCTGGCTGCAAAACACACTGAACACCTCGGTCCGCAACCGCAAAGATGTGGAAGACGTCATCACCATCCCTTTCCTGGGAGATATACCCCTGCGCAAACCAAAGAAAGGAAAGAAAGAGCCGGAAAAAATTGTGGCAGTACGCGAAAGCGGGCGCGATTCGATCTCCGAAGCCTTCCGTATCGTCCGTACCAATATGGACTTTATGCAGGTAAAAAGCGAAAACATGCAAGTCGTTATGTTTACCTCGTTTAATCCGGGCTCCGGCAAGACATTTGTATCCCTGAACTTAGCGACAAGCATTGCCCTGACGCAGAAGAAAGTCATATTGATTGACCTCGACATACGCCGCCATGCACTTTCGAGCCACCTGCTTAACGATGCCAACACGCCTGGTATCACACATTATCTATCCGGACAGGTGACCGACATACGTACACTGATCAATAAAAAGACCATCAACGACTTGAATAATTTAGACGTAATCTTTGCCGGACCAACGCCGCCCAATCCGGCTGAACTGCTGCTCAGCAAACGTCTGGAGACCCTGATTGAGGAACTGAGGAAGGACTATGATTATATACTCCTCGACAACGTACCGGCCGGCGTGGTAGCCGATGCCGTTATCGTAAACCGGGTAGCAGACCTGACTATCTACGTCGTCCGGGCCGGACTAATGGACAAACGACAGTTGCCGGAATTGGAACGCTTGTATCAACAGGATAAATTCAAAAACATGTCCGTTGTGCTGAATGCCGTCGACTACAGAAGGGCAGGGTATGGATACGGATACCGGTACGGCTATGGATACAGCTACGGCTATGGATACGGTAGCAACGAGCAAACCTAACCGCATTTGAGATGTTTTCCTTCTTTCATTCCAAGCAGCAAGACGGTCGTCCCGCTTTGTTGAAAAACATGACGGACGTGCACACTCACCTGCTTCCCGGCGTAGACGACGGGGCGCAAAGTGAGTCAGACGCAAACGATATCCTTCAATTCATGCACAAAATGGGCGTCAGACGTATCTATCTGACGCCCCACGTCATGGCAGACTTGCCGGGCAATACGCCGGAAGCGCTGCGCCAACGCTACGAGGCGTTCGTCAACAACAATCCTCCCGGCCCGGAACTCCGGCTGGCTGCCGAATACATGATGGACGCCGCTTTTACACACTTAATAAAGAAAGGTTTGCTTACAATGGCCAGGCAACATGTCCTGGTTGAAACCTCCTACCTTTCGCCTCCTCCAAGAATGAAAGATATACTGTATGAACTGAGCCTTTCGGGCTACCAGCCCAT
Source organism: Tannerellaceae bacterium (assembly GCA_031271045.1). Taxonomy (GTDB): domain Bacteria; phylum Bacteroidota; class Bacteroidia; order Bacteroidales; family Tannerellaceae; genus DFXE01. The sequence continues at coordinate 4,268 of JAISWO010000026.1, read as the reverse complement.
CATCGCCCATCCGGAACGCTATCTGTACATGCACGGAGACGATTATCGCCGCCTCAAAGACAATGGCTACAAACTCCAACTAAACCTCTTCTCTCTCTCCGGCGCTTACGGCCAGATGGCCGAACGCAATGCCATCCTCCTGCTCAAGCAAGGCCTCTACGATTATGCCGGCTCCGACGTGCATCGACTGGACTACTACCGCGATTCCCTGGCCAACCTTTCCCCTTCGCGTTCCCAACTCAAAGAACTGGAACGCCTCATCGCCAACAATCATACTCTCTGGCAATAAGCCATAAATCCAAGACACATTTGCCTGCATATTTTCCTGACTTCATCTGGTTTATTTTGGCAATCCAAAATTTTGAGTAAATTTGTCTTTACTATTGAGTAAAATCATTAGATATGTACGAACGTTCTTATTTGAAGCAGATTAACTCGAGAATGGAAGAACCAAGAAAGGTTTGACTGAATCTCTGGCCGGACGTTTTGAGACAATTTATCTTGGTCATTGGTCGTTTGCTGAAATGGAGGTCGCCTTTGACTGGTCAATCGAACAGTATATTTATTTCGGAGGATATCCTGGTTCAGCGACTTTGATCAGTGATGAAGAGCGTTGGAAGAACTACATTAAAGACTCGTTGATAGAAACCAGCATTTCCAAAGATATCCTGATGCTGACCCGTGTGGATAAACCGGCATTACTGAAACGGCTATTTGAACTTGGCTGTCTCTATTCAGGGCAAATTCTTTCATAATTATTGGCGAGAAGGCAATAATGAAGTAGACTTCATCCTTGAAAAAGGGAACAAGCTAATCGGGTTGGAAGTAAAAAGCGGTGTCAGTGCAGATAATGCTGGAATGGAAATGTTTAATGAGAAATTCCATCCCGATAAAATGCTACTTGTGGGGACAGGAGGAATTCCTTATAATGAGTTTTTGAAGATTAATCCGAAAGATATTTTTTGAATTTTTCTTTACGCCCAATAAAACAATCATACAACAAAAGAGGCGGCCCCATATTGGGAGCCGCCTCTTTCGTTGCGGTGATTTGCCTGGGATTCGAACCCAGGACCCCATCCTTAAAAGGGATGTGCTCTACCGGCTGAGCTAGCAAATCTGCCGATGCGTTCGCTTCGGAACGCGGGTGCAAAGGTAAGAGATATTTCCATATATACAATATTCCTGTACTGCTTTTTTATTCCTCCGGTGCTTCTTCGTGATTTTCCAGCAGGACGAAACGTTTATAGTACGAAAGGCAGAGGGTGGTCAGGGGCAAGGCGATGATCAGGCCGATAAAGCCTAACAAGGATCCCCAAATGGATAAGGATAACAGGATAATGGCTGGATTCAAACCCATCGCCTTGCCCATAATACGCGGAACAAGAAATAAATCCTGAATGCACTGCACTATCAGTAAGACCAACAGGGCCAGGCCGAAAATGACCCAGAAGTTACCGCCGCCTGTCGCCGCCTTCATCAAACTGAGCAGCAGCATGGGTATTAAGCCGATGGCCTGAAGGTAGGGTACGAGGTTCAACATACCGATAAACAGCCCCAGCGTAATGGCCATAGGGAAGCCGATAATCCGGAATCCGATAGCCAGCAGGATGCCTACGCACAAGGCTACCAACGACTGCCCGCGGAAATAACGGTTCATGCTGTTCTCCACGTCGCCGGCTAAGCCTTGTATGAAGGGACGGTATTTGCCCGGGACAAGCCGTATCCAGCCGTTGTTGAGCTTCTCGTAGTCGAGCAGGATGAAGATAAAATACAGCAGGATGATAAAGACAATCGTGACGCTGACTAAGACAGAGAAGGTGTTCGAGAGGATAAACCACAGCCGGGGGGCAATCTCCTTGATGGCATTCTGAAGGTTCTCTTTGTTGAGAATTTCCGTTATTTGGTCCAGCCGTACGTTCTGACGGATGTATGCCTGCCACGATTCGGGTATGAAGGGGATATAGCCTTCTCCGTGGTCTTGCGCGCGTACCAGTTTCAGGGCAACGTCTACTTCGCTGATGATGGATGGTATCACAATCAGCAGGGCCAGGACGGTAAACAGCGCCAGCGAAACAAGCGCCGCTGCAATAGACAACGTCCGACTCCGGAAACGCAGTCTGTACTGGAAGAAACGTACCAAAGGCTGCGTCAGGTAAGCGAGCAACCAGGCGATCAGGAAGGGCAGCAAGGCGTTGCGCAGCAAGGCTACAAAATAAACCAGGGCCGCAACCACGGCGATACTGAACAGGATGCGGGCTACGCGATCGAAGGTGAATGGTCTGTCGAACAAAGGAGTCATAGGATTTCTTTTTATCTTTGTGTACCAACAAAGATACAATAATGTAGCGTATGCAAAACAAATTACCGGCAATACTCATCCTGCTCGTCCTGCTGCCTCTGCTCCGGGCGGCTCATGGCCAGACTTCCCCGGCCATCGAGCAATTCCTCCGTCACAAATATATGCAGGGCGCTTCGTTCTCGTTCGTGGCAAGGGACGTCCATAGCGGAGAGATCCTGTATGCTTCCGATGCAGGCCGGAGGATGACGCCCGCCTCGGTGTTGAAATTGGTAACTACGGCAACCGCCCTGGAACTCCTGGGCGCCGAATACCGCTTTACAACAACCTTGGAATACGACGGAACGATCGCCAACGGCATCCTCAGGGGTAATCTCTACATCAAAGGCAGTGGAGACCCGACGCTGGGCTCCTCGCATTTCGCTTCCGACCGGGGAAGCGAGGCGCCGGGCCGGAACACGTTCATCGCTTCGTGGATAGACGCCCTTCGCAAGCATGGCATCCGTCAGATCACAGGCTCCGTCATAGCGGACGAAAGCATTTTCGACTCCGAAGGCGTCTCGATGAAGTGGATGCGGGAGGACCTGGGCAGCTATTACGGCGCCGGCTGCTATGGGCTCTCCGTTTTCGATAATCTATACAGTCTTTCTGTCCATACCGGCGCTCCGGGCAGCAGGCCGGAGATCGTCTCCTGCCGGCCGGCCATCCCCGGCCTTCGTTTCCATAATTATCTGACCTCCGCGCCGGTAACGACCGACAGTTCCTTCATAACGGGGCTTCCTTTCTCCAACGACCGCTACCTGTATGGGGCTTTGCCGGCCAACCGGAGGCATTTCCCGCTGCGCGGGGATATTCCCGACCCGCCCCTTTTCCTGGCCCAATATCTCCACGAATGTCTGCAACAGGAAGGCATCCGCGTCAAAGGGGGCCCCAGCTGTTTCCGCCTGTTGCAGCAAGCAAACAAATGGCCCGCAACGGAGCGCAAGACGCTTACCACAACCTACTCGCCCCCCTTGCGCGAGATCATCCGCATAACCAACCAGCGAAGTCACAATCTCTATGCCGAGGCCTTGCTCAAGGCTTTGGGAGCAACCCAATACAGACCGAAACCGGGCGAGGTGATCTCTTCCACCGGGAAAGGGCTGGAGGTCGTACGCGCTCATTGGCAGGAGAAAGGCTTCGACGCCTCGCTTTGGATGTCGGACGGTAGCGGCCTGGCGATTTCCAACAAAGTAACGGCTGCTTCCATCTGCGAACTGTTGGCGTACATGGCAACAGAGGCAAGGCAGGGGGAGGTCTTCGTCGCATCTCTGCCCAGGGCCGGGCTGGAAGGTACGGTTGCCGGCATACTCAAAGACTCCGCCCTTCAGGGCAAGGCGCGACTGAAAAGTGGCGGAATGAGCCGCGTCCGAACCTACGCCGGATACATCACCAGGGAAAACAGACCCTGCGCCGTCGCCCTCTTTGCCCAAGATTATTCCTGCACCATGCAGGAGATCACCAAAGAGATCGAAATCCTTCTACTCTCGCTCTTCTGAGTTTGAGTTTCTCCACTGCGTTGCGAAAAATTTGCTTTCTGACAGGGTCAGAAACCAGCTCCGGCGCAAAATCCTGCTTTCTGACAAGGTCAGAAACCTTCCCGGAAGAAAAATCCCGCTTTCTGACAAGGTCAGAAACCTTCCCGGAAGAAAAATCCTGCTTTCCGACAAGGTCAGAAGCCTTCCCGGAAGAAAAATGCTGCTTTCTGACAAGGTTAGAAACCTCCCCGGAAGAAAAATCCTGCTTTCTGACAAGGTCAGAAACCTCCCCGGAAGAAAAATCCTGCTTTCCGACAGGGGTAGAATGTCGTGAATTTTTTGATTTGCGGGATATTTGTATAGGCGGTTTGGCTTATTTGTGCTATTTTTGCCCATCAAACATCTTCAAACACGTTAATATGTAAAGCATGAAAATCGTTATCAAGTTTGCCAAG